>CAIXKI010000257.1 GCA_903920005.1 uncultured delta proteobacterium | reverse complement strand
CTGGCTGCTGACGCGGTTGGGCATCTCGATCACGATGCGTTTGATATGGTTCTTGGTATTGCCTACAGCGGTATTCTGTTTGGCGCTGCTGTTGCGGGTGGGCGAAAAGTGGTCATTCTGCAAAAAGATGGTCGGATCTTCGGCCCTGATCTGAGAGGGCAGCGTGTCGTCGTAGCCGATGACGTCGTCCAGATGGGAGCTCGAATGAGGAGTGCCGCCACGCAGGTAGAAGAGGAGGGCGGTATTGTGGTTGGTTTCGCCTGCATCATCGACCGCTCTAAGGGAACCTTCGACGGCGGTTCAGATAAGAACGCAGAGAAAAGGCCTTTGTGGAGTGCGTTCCAAACCGACATGGAATAGCGTAGTCTGGTCAGCGTACGCGTCTTTTCGCGAAGCATATAGAATAAACGGAGGCGTTCATCGTCGGGGTCTTCCGGTATGTATGTGTGCCTATGTGCCTCGTGGAGGAGGTATGTCTGTTAAGAATCCCTGGCAACGCCGGGGTACGAAAATCGTGTACACCAATCCTTGGATTACAGTTCGAGAGGATGACGTCGTATCACCCGGGGGAGTTCCGGGGATCTATGGTGTTGTCGAGACTCGCGTGGCAACGGGTGTTGTCGCGCTCACGGAAACAGACGAAATCTATTTGGTCGGCCAATACCGGTATCCGGTTGAGGAATACTCATGGGAGATCCCTGAGGGTGGTTCGAATCCAGACGAAGATCCGATGGTCACGGCCCAGCGAGAGTTGAAGGAGGAGACTGGATTGACGGCTACGGAGTGGACCCAGCTGGGAGGTGAGATCCATGTAAGCAACTGCTTCTCATCGGAGCGTGGACTTCTCTATGTAGCTCGTGGACTCTTCCAGGGAGAATCAGAGCCTGACCACACTGAGCAGCTCGTCGTTAAAAAGGTTCCGTTTGCGGAGTGCTTGGCAATGGTAGACAGCGGACAGATTAAAGACAGCCTTTCAATTATCGCGATCTTACGCGTCGCGCGGTTACTGGAGGGTCGGCGCTCGTGAGCTTCCTAGGTAGTAGATCCTCTAAGAGCCTCGTTCGCGAAGGGCTCCTCGATGCCGCAAAGATGGGAGCAAGTGAAACGTACCTTGGGGCCTTCGGTGTATGGCTCGGAGGGCTGCCCTATCAAATCGGCGCGCTCGCGACGTTGCCACAGCTTGTTGGCTCGATGGCCCAGGCGCTCGGAACGTATTTGAGTGAGCGAGCGAGGAGTCGTAGAGATCTGATAGCTCGACTGATGCGAATCCAGGCGTTTCTCCTGCTGCCAGTGGCGTTACTTCCGTTCATGGTCACTCAAGGAAAGACCGCAGTCACAATCCTTATCGCTGTAATGATTGTGTATCATATCACCGTCGGTCTTATCTCTCCGATGTGGAATAGCTTAGTCGGCGATATTCTTCCGCCTCTTTCGCGTGGAGAGTTTTTTGGTTTCCGAAATAAGTGGATGGCGATCGTCTCTTTTTCGGCGGTTATCGGAGCAGGGCAGGTAATTCACTGGTTCGCCGAGTTTAAGTGGGCGGCGTATGGCTTCTGTGTCATATTTTCGTTCGCCGCAATCGCTCGCTACTTCTCTGCTCGTCAGTTCACGCACGTTGAGGATGTGTCTCTTCACGTTCCTGCCGAGACCAAGTTCACCTTTTGGCAGTTCATTCGACGGGCTCGCCATTCGAATTTTGTGAAGTTCGTACTTTTTGTCTCCTGCATGAACTTTGCCGCATCGGTGTCGGGGCCGTACTTCGCGATGTACATGTTGCAAGACTTACGCATGTCATATTCGGAATATATGGTGGTGGTAGCCACCGCCGTTCTAGCGCAGTTTGTGGTGATGCGTTCCTGGGGCGCCCTGAGCGACCAGTTTGGCAACCGCACTATTTTGAAGGTGTGTGGAGCAATCGTGGCGCTCAATCCATGGTTGTGGTTGATATCTTCCAACTTCTGGTATGTCGTCGCCGTTCAGTTTTATAGCGGAGTTTTCTGGGCCGGATTTACCCTTGCTGCCGCCAACTTCGTGTTCGACGCGGTTACTCCCCCAAAGAGAGCTCGATGTGTCGCGTATCAATCGATCGTCAACGGCGTGTTGGTCTTCGCAGGGTCTCTTGCCGGAGGCTGGGTTGTGGGGCTTGTCCCTTTAGATATCGTTCGCCACCTCGGCGTATGGACCCCGGAATCTCCGTTCCTCGCGCTCTTTGCCCTCTCTGGTATTTTGCGCGCGGTGGTGATGCTTCTTATCTTTCCAGCGTTCCGGGAGGTTCGGCAGGTCGAGAGTATTCGAAGTCACGAGCTTCTTATCAGAGTTACTTCGATACGACCGCTATGGGGAGGCACCTTTAGCTTTATCGCCAACAGATACGGTGCGCGGTCAGTGGGCCGAGATCGAGACGATTAACGCCGTAGAATCGAAGCACTCCTCTTGGAGCGTTTGTGTGCCTCTATAACAATTGATTGAAATACGACCCGAAATTGAGTCCGACGTTAAGGCAGGCGATTAGGGCATGTCATGTACAAACCGTCGGCTTTAGACGCTTTTCTGGGCGTCAATCGCTCTTTGTCTCTACCCTACCAACGTTTGGAGCTCCATGACGAGGCACCTCTAACGAGCGACTTCAGTTCGCTACACGCTTTTGTCGCTCGCTGCCGTTAATCGGATAATCTCCTCAGCCCCGACGCCGATAAGGATGACTCCTCCGATAATCGCGAATTCAAGTTGGGTAGGGATGTCTACAAGTACGATCGCGTTTCGTAGAACCTGCATGAGCGCTGCGCCGATAATAACGCCTGTGATGCTTGCTTCTCCGCCACGCAGGCTGCAACCACCAAGAACTGCCGCGGCCACGGCGTATAGTTCGTAGAAATTTCCGAAATCGGACGGCTGAGCAGAATTAACGTCAAGAACAAAGAGGACGCCGCTGACGCCGGCTAGGGTGGCGCAGGTAACGTACGCGAGCGCCTTAATGACATTAGTATTAATTCCGCTGTATGTGGCCGCGACTTCATTGCGTCCCACTGCTCGAAGGTAGAGACCATATCGGGTGCGATTCATCACCAGGGCCGCAAGTAGCGCGACAGCGATCGTTATGAACGCGACGCTAGGGATCGCGATTGGTAGCAGGCCACCAAACGATATCTTGGTGAGGGCGATCGAACGAATCCCCTCAAATTCAGAACCAAAACCCTGGGTTTGGTCGCCTGTTAGTCCCCGTGTGATTCCACGGTAGAGGAGGAGTCCGCACAGCGTTACGATGAAGGGTTGTAGTTTCAATCTCGTGATCAGGAGCCCGTGGCACGCTCCCAGGGTCGCTGCTACTCCAATAAGCAGGAGGAGGGCGGCTACGCACGGCCAGTTGTGTGTGGTGGTAAGCCACGGTAGCAGTGTTCCCACCAGACAAACCATCGAGCCGATAGAGAGGTCGATCCCACCGCTTGTGATTACGAATGCCGCGCCGATGCTTATGAGAGAGAAGAGGGCGGTGCGTCGTAAAAGGTTTTCTATGTTAACTGGCGCTAAGAACCGGTCATTGAGGAGGTATGTAATGATACATGCTGCTATGAGCACCAAAAGAAGTCCGAGGCTCTTTTTCATGCGGCTACCTGTGAATGAGAGGACGCTAGGCTCATGATGGCGTGTTCAGAGAGTGATTCTCTGGAAATCTCTCCCTTAATTTCTCCATCGCTCATGACCAAAACTCGATCGGCTATCCCTAAGACCTCCTCAAGTTCGCTTGAAACGAAGAGGACCGCCATGCCTGCGCGGGCCAGCGTAAAGAGCAGCGAGTATATCTCTCGTCGCGCACCGACATCGACTCCCCTCGTAGGTTCATCAAGCAACAGGACGGCTGGTTTCGTGTGAAGGCACTTCGCCATAACGACCTTCTGTTGATTGCCGCCTGAGAGATCGCGGCAGATATGCTCCGGCCCCCGACACTTAATGTGCAGTGAGGTTATGAGGGACGCAGTGTGTTTTCTCTCTTCGTCTTCGTCGCGCAGCGCTAATAGACTCTTTTTAGTCTGGTCGGAGAGGATGATGTTTTCCCTGATTGAGGCGTCAAGGATAAGTCCTTGCTCTTTACGGCTCTCTGGGACAAGCGCGATACCGGAGAGCCACGCCTCCGCGGGGGAGGAGATACATGTTGTGGAGCCTTTTATTGAGACACTGCCTGTTACCGCTGGCGCTGCTCCAAAGATGCCGTTAAGGAGTTCGCTACGTCCTGAACCAACTAGCCCCGCGATCCCCACTATCTCACCTGCTCGAACCGAAAAAGAACACGGAGTGTGCCAGGGGGTCGCCTGGAGGGAGGTAAGTTTAAGCGCCTCTTCTCCTAACGGACGAGCTTCGTAGCCATAGATATCCGTAATCTCTCGACCAACGATCATCTGGATTAGGGTGTTTCTGCTTATGTTCGGTGGAACCGCCGTGCCAGAGTTCCTTCCGTCTCTCAGCGCAACGATCCGATCTGATATCCGTTGAACTTCCGGTAATCGATGGGAAACGTAGAGGATCGCTACCCCTTGAGCTTTAAGGGTCATGATGACCTTAAGCAGTAGTCGACCGTCCTCCTCGCTTAAGCTCGATGTTGGCTCATCAAAGATGAGAAGTTGCGCGTTAAACGATAACGCGCGAGCAATCTCAACCATCTGTCGCTGCGCGGTCGACAGCTTTGCGACAAGGGTATCGGGGTTAAGAGCGATGTTAAGTTGGGCGAGGGCTCTCTTTGCCTCCTGTCGCATGGTCGCTCGGTCGAGTAATCCCCCTCGTCTCGGCTCCCGGCCGAGAAGGAGATTCTCTGTCACCGTAAGATTCTCAGCGAGGTTCAATTCTTGATGAACCATTCCAATCCCTGAATCGAGGGCCTCTCGCGGATGAGAAAAAGATACTTCGGCGCCGCGCATGGTGAGTGTTCCCGCGTTCTGTCGCGTTACTCCCGCGAGTATCTTCGCGAGTGTGCTCTTTCCGGCGCCGTTCTCTCCAATGAGTGACACCACCTCGCCAGGGCGTATGGCGAGTGATACATCCTGAAGCACCGGAACGGCTCCGTATGATTTGTATATTCCTTGAGCTTCAAGGAGGTAGGTCATGGTCGTCCGGTCTTCTTTTTTAAGTCGGCCCAGAAGGCATCAACGGAAGACCGATCGATTCTGCGTGCCGGGATGTCTATAAACTTTGAGGGCGGTATCGACTGTTTGTTTCCAGCGACGATCTCTTTCAGAAGTTTTATCGATTGGAAGCCATATTCGTAGGGGTTTTGAACAATGGTTCCAGAGATTGAGCCGTCCTTAATGCCTTGAAGCGTTTCGTCTGCCTCGTCGAATGAGAATACTTTGATCGTTCCGACCTTCTGTGTTTGCTTGAGAGCTTCAAGGCAGAGAGGGGCATTGTACGCAAAGAGTCCCACAATCCCAGAGAGGTCAGGGTAGCGAAGTACGGCGTCTTCACAGTTTGCTTTAGCCTTCACTCGATCGAACTGATCGGTCAGCGTCACAACAAAGGTGTATGTGCCGTTTGTAATCTCGGTGCCGGGAGGATCGTAGCGCGAGGAATCTATGCTTCTACCCAATACTTCGTCGATCGTTCCCTGTCTACGTTTGCGAGCATTGTCCTGCTCCACCCGACCCACGAAGATGGCGAGCTTTCCGCCCTGAGGAAGGGATTCCTTAATGAGCTGACCGAGCATTCTTCCGGCAAGGTAGTTATCCATCCCGATGTAGGCGAGGCGATCTGTGTTGGGAGCGTCCGCGTCTTGGGTAATAAGAGCAGTCTGCTTCGCCGTTTCGTTGACGAAGCTCGCCTGGTTATGAGAGTCGATGAGGCTAATCGCGATTCCATCAACCCCACGGATTATGAGGTCTTCAACGATCCGTTTCTGATCGACAATTCCTTCAGCGGGCATGTGCACGGAGACGTTCACCCCAAGCTCCTTCCCAGCAGCTTCTGCCCCGAATTTTGCGATCGTCCAAAATGATGCGACGCCGTTGGTAATGAAGGCGAGGCGGATGTTTGAACCTCCCGTTCCTTCCTTCTTCGAGCAACCAAGGAGAATAGCTGAGGAGGTCGCGAGTATCAGTGCGGACAAGATGAGGGGGAAGCGTCTTATCTTCATGGGCCAGATATGACCATATCTCTCCTGGAAAGTCAGCTGGGTTCTTGAGCACGTCAGGAAAGGGCGACTTGCACGATTAGAGTCGGTTAATCCAATCTGCCTTGGGGCTGGCGCCCCGATAGTATCCGACGACTAAACCCTATTTAAGATAGTCTCCTATCTTCTCAGCGATGCCATAGTGCTCCCGAATCTGGTCGGCATTCATAGACTCGACCTTTCTGGTTTCTTCAATGTTGCGTTCAATGGCTGACATTTGAGGGCGGCTTGTTGCCGGTTCCCTTTGGTGATCGATATGCCACGCTGGGCCAGGGTGTCTGAAAAATGAGAAGCCTAAGGTATGCATACGAGCTCCCATTTCGGCGTCCTCGCTCCCCCATCCGATGTGGCGCTCGGACATTCCCCTCACGTGGCGGAAGACCTCCCGTTTGAATATATTAGCTGCGCCGAAATGATCTCCTCCAACGATTGTGTGCAAATATTTTGGACCACGACCGTCGAAGGTAAAGGTACCGGCTTGCACCTCCCGATATACGTCATGAGCTATGGCGTGTAGTTTCGTGAACGGAACACCCCAGTCCGCGCGCCCCTCAAGAATCGCTCGTGCGGTCTCTTCAACGTGTTGCGGATCAATGATGACATCGATGTCCCATGGCGCGACGAGCTCGGTCGTTGCCCACATCGCACCCTGGTTAATTGGTAGGGAGCGCGACCAGAAGCCGGGGCTTTCAGTTTGGACAAACATGTATCGTACGTGAGGAAGGTCTTTAAGATGGGGGTATGCTTTCGGACGTACGTCACATTCAACAACAGTGACGGGCCTGCTTGAGATCTGTTTCGCGTAGCTCAGAAATGCGGCGAGGTTCTCGGTCCTATCCTGACTCTCGAGTTTACAGGGAACGACAAGAGTGAGCTCTTCTTTCCAGGTCATAGTGAGGTGCCTTTCTGGAGGGGGTAGGCAGGTAACCGGCTTGTGGCTCCTTATGTCTTTCTATTCTACGGATGGTATGGTTGTTGGATAGGGGTCTTTTTATCTGCTTGAGTTTGCGTACCGGGCGGTTCACAATAGCGGCGTCTGTCGGCGGGGTCTCTCCTATGAAAAAGCTTATACCGTGCTTTCTTATCACCACCATCCTTTCTGGATGTCTCTATAGTAACACTAGATTCCCGCTCGACGAGGATCTTTGGAAGACCGAATTGGGAACCAAGGTTGGAGTGGCGTCGAATTATTCCGTGTTATGGCTGGTAGCATGGGGAGACGCGGGCGTTAAAAAAGCTGCCGAGAACGGGGGGCTGACGACAATTAATCACATGGATATGGGGATTGAGAGTTACGTTTTCGGCCTCTATTTGCGGCGCGACACCATAGTGTACGGCGACTAAGGGTTTGAGGGGGTCGCGTATGCGATGGCAGTTTGTACCCAGAGCTCTCGTACTTATCGCATTCTCTGGGTGTGGGCTCGTCCCTCGTGGATTGCTGTATACTGATACGATTCAGCCGCTCTGCAGAGATATGCGAGGCACCGGCCTCGGTGAACGGGCGGAAAAAGGGAACTCAAAGCAATTGAAAGTTCCGATTACGCGACTGGATCTCTCTGCAGAGTGGGACTCGCGGGCCATTGGTGATATCGCCCGTCGAAGCGGAATGTCAACGGTTTACGGGTGTGATTCACGACGACAGTCGTACGTTCTAGGTATCTGGACTCAGGATGAGGTTATTATTTACGGGCAGTAGTCTGATGACTTAGCCAAGGGAGATCTTCTCTTTTACTTGGTAGTGCCCTTTATCCGACATCCCCACCTTACACGCGGCGATGTCGCTGTCATGCTGGAAGCATATCACGACGTTCTCTTTCATCGCGCGCTCTAGAAAAAAGGCTTTCTCTTGCAAAAGCGTCTCCGCGCATACGTCGTATCCCATGTGATAGGGAAGGGGTATGTGGTGAGACGTAGGGATGAGATCCGTTCCGAAAAAGAGCTTGTGCTCGCCATCCGAGATCTCGATCCACTGCTGACCCTTTGTGTGGCCATCGGCACGGTGAAGCTTTAACCCGGGAACGATCTCAGCGGAATCTTCGTGGAGTATCAGGGG
>CAIXKI010000256.1 GCA_903920005.1 uncultured delta proteobacterium | reverse complement strand
ATGGTATCCATCGGCGCTGTGGCGAATTCGCGCATAGTGTCCGGTCGCTACATGCGAGCACCCGAAACTTAACGCTCGTTCTCGTAACTCCCGAAACTTTACCTTACTGTTACAGTCAATACATGGATTTGGAGTCATCCCCTTCTGATAGGTCTCAACAAATCGATTGATTACTTCACGCTCGAAGGTCTTCTCAAAATCGACCACATAGTATGGCATATCCAGCATAGCCGCGACGCGACGGGCGTCGCAGAAGTCTGCGGGGGAGCAACAGGTGGCACGACTATTTTCTGCTGAATTCTTCTTGTAATCCCAAACCTGCATCGAAACACCAACGAGCTGCGCCCCTGTCTTCGAGAGGAGATACGCGGCGACAGATGAATCAACGCCTCCGGACATCGCGACAACAATGGATGCCTGCGCGAGAGGGCTTGCATTTTTCTGAGCTGTATTGTCCATCTAAAACTCCTTGCTTACGCCGCCTGCGATACCGCTCTCATTCTCGAAACCGCCTTTACAAGAGACGCGACGAGGCGCTTTACATCGCTCTCATCACTGTCGGCTCTGAAACTTACTCGAATAGTGGCTCGCACGTGATCTTCATCGTATCCCATGGCGAGTAACACATGCGAGGGCTCAGGCTTACCGGATGAACACGCAGCGCCTGACGATATCAGGATCCCCTCGAGGTCCATGGCGACTACAAGATCATCAGCGCGAACACCCGCTATATAGACGCTCGAGGTATTCGGTAAACGCGCTCGATCGAACCCATGAATGTATACTTCAGAGAGCTCGCCAAGAATCGACGATTCAAAGAGATCGCGAACGCGAGCCATCCGCTCACGTCGAGCATCCCCCTCTCTAACGAGGAGGCTTAGGACTTCGCCAAACACACGAATTCCCAAAACGTTCTCCGTTCCACCGCGCAGCTTACCCTCTTGAGGGCCACCAAGTATCAATGCGGGCAATTCGATCCCCCTTCGCAGGATGAGCGCACCAACCCCCGAGAGCCCTCCTACCTTATGAGCGGACACGGTAAGGGCATCAACACCGAGATCGGCCATAGAACACGGGATCTTTCCTAGGGCCTGAGCGGCATCCGCATGAATGATAGCCTGTGGCGCGACCGCCTTCACCGCGGCCACGATCTCCGTAATCGGGTTTATCGTTCCGACCTCATTATTGGCGAGCATGATGGACACAAGCGACGTGTCTGATGTGATAGCAGCTCTGACAACATCAACCGAAACAACACCGTCGCGGTCCGGAGCGACAAGGACTACCTTGCCCCCCTTACGCTCACACTGGGCTAGCGGACCGAGGACGCAGGGATGCTCAATCTGAGATGCCAGTAAGCTACCCCCTTGCTTTGCGAGGGCCTGAACGACCATGTTGTTCGCTTCGGTAGCCCCAGAGGTAAAAACAACCGTGTCGTGTTCACCAGCCCCGACCACCTTTCGAACGGTGGCCCGCGCCTCCTCTATGGCAGCACGCGATCGCTGGCCTGCTCGGTGCATGGAACTCGGATTCCCGAGCGCCTCCAGGCACGACAAGATAACCCCTTGAATTTGCTGATCAGGGGCATACGTAGCGTTAGCATCACAGTCCAAAATAGGGCCCAAACAGCCTCACTTTATTAAATATGCTGGGGGAGTACCGATACTCCTGATGTGGTGAAGTTACAATGGCTACATTAACTACGCAAAGTATCGGGGTTATCGGGACCCAGATCGCTGCTAGTCAGTTCCAGGCAAATCAGGTTAGGGCTACCGAGGTCGCTCAGTTGGCTGCTGTCCAAAGGCAGAATCACCCGAGCGCCACCAAGAGCTCTAACAAGGCCAGTGAAGACAAGAAGCGCTCAGTGGATCCCGACGCCGTTGAGGGAGCGTTCGCGAGTCAGGAGACGGCCGGAGACGGTGCGTCATCTGGAACGAACAAGCTCAATAAAACGGCCTGAACTCTCGCTCCTAAAGCAGGGTCGTGAAAGAAGGTTCCGTCGTGAGCGTTGCGATAGTTTGGATACAACTTCGTTGGAGCCAACCTAATTGAAACGCGCGACAGCTCGTCATTTTTCACCGTCCTGATAGAGCTCTCGTTCGCAACTTTTGGCGATCACCTCCGATCGTGTACCTATGTCCTGGCGTTACATCGGCCTCACATGGATCCTTGCGATCCTCACTTTAGGTCATATCCTCGCGGGAACCTTCGATACGCCTAAACTCACCTTAAGCACTGTATTACCAGCCAGTGACCCGGAAGGTATCCTTGCCACCGGTGGAAAGCTCCCTCTGACATGTTCTGACCACTTCGCCTTAGAACTCATATCCGGAGTATCAACTACCCTTACCTCAGAGCTCCTAAAAAACCGGTTCAAGCTACGAGCGTTGGCTACAAGGGTTGGAGAACACACCGCGTTCCTCTCCGTTAAAGGAGTGGGAGACAAGAAGCGAGACGTGCTCCTACGATACATATCTCTGCTTGGGAGGTGTCGGCCAAAGGAGGAGTATGATGTTTTCATCCCCGCTCCGCACCCCCGATACCCCGTTCGATAAGAAGCTCTTTCTCTTTTCCTCACTCGAGATTTGGGGTACTCCTCTCCGAAGAGATCTGTATGCGAGTACTTGCAATCGCCACCACCGTTGATAAACCGGAAGCCTACATCTTCGCGGGGCTTGCCCGCGCGGGGGCAACCGTTTCTATCATCGCGACCCCCATCCCTGAGCACCGAGAACTCCTCACAGCACATGGCGTTGAGATTATCGACTATTCGTTCTCGAATCGCTTCGACATTAAAGGAGTCCGTCTTATAAAGCGGATCGTTCGTGAGCGGAATATCGATGTGGTCTACGCCCTTTCAAATCGAGGGCTCTCATGTAGTATCCTCGGATTAGTCAATCAAAGAGTCCCCCTGGTGGCCTATCGTGGCACGGTTGGGCACCTCAGCTGGTTCGATCCAACCTCGTGGATTTCGTATCTTAATCCCAAGGTAAAAAAGATCATGTGCGTGTCGCAGGCGGTTCAGAAATACATCCTCGATCTCGGCATTTCAAGCGAGAAAGCAGTGCACGTTTACAAAGGACACGACATCGCATGGTATCAAGCTGCCCCTCCTCCCCGTAGCTCTCTCGGGATACCAAGCGACGCCTTCGTGGTCGGATGCACCGCGGTCATGCGGCCGGTCAAGGGTGTCGATGTGGTGCTTGAGGCGGTCACATCTCTCTTAAAGGAACTTCCCAAACTCCACCTTCTGCTTGTTGGATCCATAAAAGATCCGGTGATAGACACCCTGATTAAGGCGTTCCCCGATCCAAGCCGCCTTCACCTGACCGGATATCGTACCGACGCGACGAGGCTCGCTAGACTTTCGAATGTCGTGGTAATGGCTTCAAAAACTCGCGAGGGCTTTCCTAAATCTATCATTGAGGCGATGTCACAGGGAGTTCCCGCAATCGTTACAGAGGTGGGGGGCATGCCCGAACTCGTAGGTCGTGGAAGCGCGGGGATAATGATTCCACCAAGCGATCCTCAAGCGCTCGCGGACGCGATCCGGGAACTGTACAACAACCCATCACGTACCCAGACGCTTGGCTCATTAGGCCAACAAAGGATCAAAGACGTCTTCAATATCAACACGACAATCAAAAAGACACACGAGATCCTCTCCGAACTAACAGTGCCCTGCTCTTAAGAGGAGGCTAAAGCCTAGGCGGAGGCCTGGATCTCTTCCACCGTCTTTATTTCAAATTCCGCGAACTCCTCGTGGATCGCGCGCACAGCGGCCTCGCAATATTTTCTCTGCACGAGAACAGATATCTTAATCTCCGATGTATTGATCATGCGCACATCAATACGCTCTCGGGAGAGCGCATGAAACAATCGAGCCGCGACCCCCGTATGGTATCGCATCCCGATACCAACAACTGAAACCTTCGCGATATCTCGATCGATAGTTGCTCCCGCTCCCGCCAACTCAGGCACCATGCCTCGCACGGTCTCAAGAGCAAGCAAGCTATTTTCATCGGGCACCGTAATACTTACGTTAACAGAAGCGCCGTCCCCCTTCTCTTGAGAGATCATATCGATAAAAACACCCTGGTCGGCGAGCACGCCAAAGAGCTTCGATATCTTTTGAATGTCAGGAGACATTCCGTTAATGGTTATCCGCGCCTCATCAAGGCGATGGGTTATTCCGGTCACGACTGGTTTCTCCATGAGCTCCTCCTCAGGCACGATCCACGTACCGTTTACGCCGGGCCGTAACGGACCAGCAAATGTTGACAGAACGACAAGCGGAATCTGATATCTCATCGCGAAGTAGACCGACCGAGTATGCAACACCTTCGCCCCCAGACTCGCCATCTCAAGCATCTCCTCATGGGAGATTCTATCAAGGAGCCTCGCCCGCGGGACCATGCGAGGGTCGGTAGAAAAAACACCCGGCACATCGGTGTAGATAAAGCATGCGGAGGCCTCAAGAGCGGCAGCGATCGCTACCGCAGTTATATCAGAACCTCCTCGACCAAGCGTTGTGATATCTCCGCGCTCATCGACTCCCTGAAAGCCCGCGACAACCGGAATAGTTCCATCCCTCATCACTTCGCGCAGGCGAAGCGCGTCAACTCCCTCGATAAGGGCGTTTGTATGTTCAGACGACGTAGCGATTCGCGCTTGTTGCGCCAAGAGACTCTTCGCCGGAATCCCTAGATCGAGAAGTCGCATCGCAAGAAGCGCAATCGTTACCTGCTCTCCACTCGCGAGCAGCACATCCAGCTCTCGGGGATCAGGATTATCCACGCACCCCTTCGCTAAAGACACCAGCTTGTTTGTCTCACCAGCCATCGCGGATACAACAACGAGAATCCCAGTCTCGGGATTCTCGCTCTGATAGTCTCGCACTATCTCGGCCACATGTTTAATGCGCGAGACATCTCCTACCGAAGTCCCACCAAACTTCATCACGACTATGGGTTTACGAGTGCGGATCATTACCGAGACACCTTCCTCAAGAGATGAGCTCCGAGCTCGGGGGCGGCAGGACCCGATATCTCTACCGAGCGATGTTCAATCGAGGCATCCAAGATCGATAAGCTGAATGAGAGTTGAATCGTCAACTCTTTCAGGATCTCCGGACACCGTTCCGGCCATTCCAGAATTCGTACAACAGACCGGGGAGTGGGTTCCTCAAGCTCCATCGGCAATGAATTCAAACGATAGAGATCCCAATGCTCGATAGTGAGAGAATCTCCAACAGGATACTCATGCTGAAGGGTGTATGTTGGAGACGCGACCGCGCGGACATCTCCTCCGAGGGACTCCACAAGGAATCTTACGAAAGTTGTCTTACCGGCTCCCAGATCTCCGCGCAGACCAAATACCATGCCCCCACGAATCCACTCCGCGATAGAGCGCGCGAATTCCGCCGTATCCCTCTCTGTTTCTAGTTGAATCGTCGTCAACGCTCTAATTCCCCAATAACTGATGCCGATGCCCACGCGATATCCCTCGCGATAATTGGCCCCCCCGACGCGACGGAGGCTCGCTCACCAGCGACCGCATGAATGTAGGCCCCCGCCACTGTCGCGTCGAAATCACGTAGGCCCTCTTTACTCATGCACGAAGCTATAATTCCACTGAGCACATCGCCACTTCCACCCGTCGCGAGGTACGGAGTGCCTCGCGGCACGATCCGGCCATGCGTCCCATCGTATATCAGGGTACCAGCGCCTTTCAAAAGCACCACTCCTCCATAGCGACTCTGTAAAGCCTCAACCGACGCGAAGCGATCATCTTGAACCTCCAAGGTAGAGCACCCAAGCATCGAAGCGGCCTCTCCTGGATGGGGAGTGAGAACCCCCCGGAGCCCCCTGATGGAGAGTCCCTCTCGGGTACAGTGAAAGAGCGCGTCAGCGTCAATAACAAGCGACGTATCCATCGAGGAGAGCCCCTCGAGGACCCTCCGAACAAACTTTCCGGTATCAGGGTGGCGTCCCAATCCGGGACCTATCACGATAGTCTGAGCTCTCGCAGCCTGCTCAAGTACGGCCGCGGAATCCCCCTCCTCATAGTGCGGAAGCTCACCGGAGAGCAGCGCATGCATGCACTCAGGCGGTATCTCTGGGCTTAACCAACCTGCGCGAGTTGTTCGCGTAACGAGCGCTACACCTGCTCGCAAAGCGCCTAATGCGGCGAGGGCGCTCGCCCCTGGCATAGCAGCAGATCCTCCCACAATAAGAACCCTCCCGAAGCTCCCCTTGTGCGCGTCCAACGCTCGTCGAGGGAGCGTTGGAATATGTTCGCCCAGGGCTAGTGAGTATCGCACATCACTTCTATCGGATATCCCTATTGAAGCCACCACCAACGATCCGCACGCGCCGCGAGCGGGAAACTGCATCATCCCCCTCTTAAGGAGCTCTATAGCGACAGTGACATCCGCCTGAATATGAGGCTCATAGACCCTCCCGGTGTCGGCGTTTACTCCTGTAGGGATGTCAATCGCGAGGATCTTTAGCGCGTTTCGAGCACGCTTTTCCGCCTGCGTCAGACTAACGAGTGTGGCAACCTCTCCGCGAGGAGCGTCTTGTTGCCCGGTGCCGAGAAGCGCGTCAACGATCAGGGACGCGTCCGCGAATAACGCTCTAATATCGTTATCCGAGACCGTGATACGTGGCGAAGAGAGCGCTGAAGAAATGTCAGTCTCTCGCGAGTAGAGAAAGGAGACTCGACTGGCTTGAACCTGGCACTCTTCAGAGTAACGCGAAGCGTTTATGATCAGCGCTTTTACGGAGTACCCGCGCTCCTCAAGTACACGCGCGACGACAAGACCATCACCACCGTTATTACCGGGACCACAGAGAATAAGCGCCGAGGCCTTGGGGCGTCCTCCCGCCTCATCAAGAAGTCGGCATGCCTCTAGGGCGACCGCATGCCCAGCGCGCTCCATAAGGGTCAAACTTGAGGTCCCCGACGCTATCGCGAACGAATCGAGTCGGGCCATCTCGGAGCTTGAGGGTGTAGCAAGGAATTGAGCGCTCAAATCTGGGAGCGCTACCGACCCGAAGCTTCCGAGTGAGAGTTCTATCACGCAGCCCCGATCTCTCGTTCGATAATCTCCGCCAGATCAGATGCGTGACGCTTGCAGGCATCCTCATCCTCGCACTCAACCATGACACGAGCCTTATTCTCAGTTCCCGAATACCGCACCAAGACACGCCCAGTTGTGCCTAATTCCTTCTCCTTCTGCTGAATCGCGCGAACGAGTGGCTCGATAGTATCCAAACTCGGTCGGTGAGATACCTTTATATTTATCAATTTCTGCGGGAACGCCTGGAACGCGGAGTAAAGTTCCGAAAGTGGGCGCTGTTTTCTACACATAACCGACATCACCATTAAGGCAGTGAGGAGGCCGTCGCCCGTCGTAGAATAATCGGAGAAAATTGTGTGGCCTGACTGCTCTCCTCCCAGTTGGCATCCCTGGCGAACCATCTCCTCAAGCACAGCCCTGTCACCTACCCCAGTTCTCAGTACTTTGATGTCGTGGGCATTAAGGAGCTTCTCGAGCCCAAGATTAGACATCGCCGTCGCCACAACCGTATCCTTGCGAAGTTTCCCTCTCTCTTTCAAGTCTATCGCGCAAATAGCAAGCGCGATATCACCATCGAGTACCCGTCCCTTCTCGTCGACCAGGATGCAACGATCCGCGTCTCCATCGAGCGCGATGCCCAGGTTGAGGTTCTGCTCCGTAACGAGCTTACCCACTACCTCTGGATAGAGACTTCCGAAACCAGCGTTAATATTGCGACCACTAGGGCTCACACCGCGCGATACGACTTCAGCGCCGAGCTCCGTGCACGTTTGAGGGCCAACGACGTACGCGGCTCCATTGGCGCAATCAAGGCCAATCTTGAGTCCCTCAAGAGATATTTCACGAGGGAAGCTCTCCTTAAGGAAGACCGTGTATCTTCCCACGGCATCGTTAATACGGGTTGCTTTACCGATCTGCACCGATTCCGCGGTCTTACCATCCAAGACGCCAGGCTCAAGTAACTGCTCAATCTCGGCCTCTAACTCATCCGGGAGCTTGAATCCATCACTTCCGAAGATCTTAATTCCGTTATCCTCAAACGGATTGTGAGACGCGGAGATCATAATACCCGCGTCAGCGCGCATGCTCTTTGTGAGGTATGCCACACCAGGCGTGGGAATCGGTCCACACAACATGAGATCCGCTCCCATCGCGGTGATACCGGCGGCGAGAGAGCTCTCAATCATATATCCAGAGAGACGCGTATCCTTACCGACAAGAATTCGGTGTTTCTTCTGGTCCTTCATAAAGACATGCGCGACCGCCTTGCCCAATCGCACGAGCGTCTCGGGATCGAGCGGCGAACTGCCCGCGACACCTCGAATACCATCTGTTCCGAAATATTTTCTTCCGTTTGCCATACACTTACTCACTATAAAATTCGCACGCCGCTACTTTCGCTTTTTCTCAGTCGGCTGACTGGGGCCCCTCTTTGTTATCCTGTCGCGATACACCATGACTGAATCAGGTTCTAGGTCCACGACTTTGCAATCTCCGCACTGATTGGGAAGCTCTACTCGGACCTCAATCTCCGCACCCTCAACCGGGGGGAGTTCTCGCACTCGAATAAATGGAAACACCTCATCACCCTTAATACGAGAGATCGCATCAGGGGGGCCTTCGACTGTGACCGCAACCTCAGTGGGGTCGATCACTACCCCGGTAGCAGCAGGAACCGTTCGAAGCTCTACCGGTCGCTTCGCGAAAACCATCTGATCGGGAATCTCATTAATCGCGACACGAACATTAACGTTCTTAACGCCCAGGATCGTCATCGCTCCTGGATTTCGAAGCGCCAGCGCGAGAGTTTGGGATTCCGTTATATCTTCCAGCGCGAGGGGTTCAGATTCAACGACTTTTACCTGCTTCAACTCTGACCGCGGGCCTCGAAGTGTCACAACCTTCGGCTCGAAATCCATCCTTGAGAGCGTCAGGTGCTTTGCTAGTTGTCCCACCCGCGGAACTTCAACCTTAAACTCTCGGCGCTCTAGCGGCTCAAACACGAACTCCATCTGAGATGGCTCAACACTCAACACCTCGATCATAGAGGGGACCTGAAGGTCGCTCGCTTTAAGTGTTACTTGAATTCGATCGTCAATCTTATCTGGAAGCATCACCTTCATAGGAGGAGGAGACGATGCTATCGGGCCAACCAAAAACGACGGGCCTCTCAAAGTCACGTGCACGACTCGACGTTGCGGCCTGACAAGAACCCGATCTTCTGGAGGATTCTTTATCTCAAGAGGAACCGACATACTTAGAACGCTAGAGTTTCGATCACTCGTCACCGAATACGCCAGCAAAATAGCCGCGAGAAGAGATACAAGCTTAAGGAGCCTATTGTCCGTCATCTCGAACCTCCTGAACCAACCTAGCGGAAGCTCCCCGTCGTCGAAATGCGAGCGAATTCTTCTCTAGAATCTCCCTCAACGATGCGGAATCGAGGTTTCGATGGATCACTCCATCGATGAAGAGAGAGATAGCACCAGACTCCTCGGACGTAACGATAACCATCGCGTCAGAACGCTCCGTAATACCCAGGGCCGCGCGGTGACGCGTTCCGAAATTCGGGTCGAGATCCGGGTTGAAGCTTAAAGGCAGTACACACCCAGCGGCTTTGATCCTCCCACCTTCAATAATCACGGCACCATCATGCAATGGGGACTCCTTCGTAAAGATGCTGTACAAGATCTTCGGACTAACGTGAGCATCTAAAGTTACCCCCTCCTCCATAAACTCATCGAGGCCCACCTCTCGCTGAATCACGATAAGGCTACCCAACTTGGCCTTCGACATCTTATACGCCGCCAGAGCTATCTCCTCTTGCACACGGTTCGACACCGTCTTGCCTTGCTTAAACAGGAACGATTGCGAGCCAACCTTTGTCAGGGCGCGTCTGATGTCATCCTGAAAGATAACCACAACAAGCAAGATGAATGAGTTAAAGAGGCTGTCAATTAACCACGCAAGAGTTACAAGTCCGATGCGCTTCGCGACGAAATAAACAATCGCTACCGCGATCAACCCCAGGAGCATAGGGAGCGCTCGTGTTCCCCTGATGACAAGGAGAGCTCGATACATGAGGAACGATACGATAAGGATATCGAGCGCCTGAATGAACAAGCCCGTCGATATCCCTAAGTCTCCGATACTCATAAAACTCCACGTGTCTGGGAGGAGGTCTTACTCTCCCCCCTGGTGAAGGGCGGGAAAACCCCTCCCTGCTACGAAAGTAGATCAATGGCCGCTCTGGGATTTAAAAGATGGTGAGAAACCCTCAATGTGTCACAGTGGACACACGTCCGGTGCTACCCCATCCTCAAAATCAAAGATCAACCCGGCCTCTGTTTTCTCGCGACGAGTAGTTTTTGCCGCACGTCCGCAAGAAACTCAGCCAAACGCCGCTAGGCAGCTACCGAAACGCCACTCCCGGACTGAGGCCCTTCACCCCCCTGAGGACCTGGGGAGAACCCTTCGCCACGCAGGATTCTATCGATATCCTCAGCGTCGAGGGTTTCCTTCTCAACAACTGCCTTCGCAAGCGCGTGCAGACCCTCAAGATTCTCAGAGATTACCTTTCGAGCAATCTCGTACTGAGAGCTAAGAAGCCCCTTCACCTCTTGATCGATCTCAAATTGAATGGCCTCGGAATGTTCGCGGGGTTTCCCAAGCTCTCGTCCAAGGAATACGTGCTCTTCCTTACTGTTGTAGTGTATCGGCCCAAGCTTGTCGCTCATCCCCCACTCACACACCATACGACGAGCGATATCGGTGGCCCGTTGGATGTCACTACTCGCTCCGGTGTTCATGTCTTGGAAAACCAATTCCTCCGCGACACGACCTCCGAAGAACACCGCCAACTGATCCATCCAGTAGGATTTGGAATAGGTGTGGCGATCGTTTTCAGGGAGCTGCTGCATTAAACCGAGCGCCATACCTCGAGGTACGATAGTCAGTTTGTGAACTGGGTCAGCGTTCTTCAGCTTCTTCGCGACCAGAGCATGCCCTGATTCGTGATACGCCGTCGTCAGCTTCTCTTTTTCCGAGAGAAGCATCGAGCGACGCTCAGCACCCATCATCACCTTGTCTTTCGCGTACTCAAAATCAGATTTCTCTACCAGGCTCTTGTTCTTTCGAGCGGCATAGAGCGCGGCCTCATTCACGAGTATCTCAAGATCAGCTCCCGAGAACCCTGGCGTGCCACGAGCGACGATATTTAGGTCAACGTCCGGCGCGAGGGGCACCTTCTTAGTATGAACCTTAAGAATCCCCAAACGACCGTTAAGGTCTGGACGCGAGACCACCACGCGACGGTCGAAACGACCTGGCCGCATCAAGGCTGGATCAAGCACATCTGGACGGTTGGTCGCAGCGATCAGGATGACCCCCTCATTACTCTCGAAACCATCCATCTCAACGAGAAGCTGGTTTAAGGTCTGCTCTCGCTCATCGTGACCACCACCCATTCCAGCTCCACGGTGTCTTCCCACCGCGTCGATCTCATCGATGAATATAATACACGGAGCGTTCTTCTTTCCCTGAATAAAGAGGTCTCGCACACGAGACGCTCCGACTCCCACAAACATCTCCACGAAATCAGAGCCCGAGATGCTAAAGAACGGCACCCCAGCTTCTCCCGCGATCGCTTTCGCGAGAAGCGTCTTTCCGGTTCCTGGAGAGCCAATTAACAACACCCCCTTTGGGATCCGTCCGCCGAGGCGAGTGAACTTCTTGGGGTCCTTCAGAAACTCAATGATCTCCTCAAGCTCAGAGCGAGCCTCATCGATACCAGCGACGTCCGCAAAGGTTACCTTTTGCTGACTCTCCGTAAGCAGTTTCGCTCGGGATTTTCCGAAGCTCATTCCCTTACCTGCCCCCATCTGCATCTGGCGCCAAAACGTAAATCCGATGACTAAGAGAAGCAGCATCGGGAGCGCGTTCATTAAAAAGAATAGGTATGATGATTGGTCAGCAGGCTCGACAACCTTCACGTCGACGCCGTTCTTTACAAGGGTCGGAATAAGAGTGTCATCCTTAGGGAGGATCGTATGAAACTGCGCAAAGTCGGATTGATCCTCTCGCACACGATACTCGCCGAAGAGAGAGGTCCCCTCAACGTGAACCATGCGGACGTTGTGCTTCTCAACCTGTTGAAGAAACTCCGTATATGACAACTCAGTTGTCACGTCAGACTTCTTCTTCGCAACGCTGTAGACCGTAAGAACTAGAAGTATAATCCCGAGCCAAAAGACACCGTTTCTCGTCACCTGAGCACTCTCCAAGCCTAGTGTGCGTACATCGCACTACATTGTCCCTCTTCTTTACCCCAGTCGGGACCATCGGACAACCTTAAGGATATAAGGGTTACGCCCCCTTACCTAGGACAAAAGGGGCCTATAGGACCAAAACATGTCGCGCGCATGGCGCCCCCCAGAACGCCCCGCACTACGTCAGGAGATGCAAAGCTCCACCTTGCACACTCAATGACCTGGAGCTATCCAGGTCAACTCGCTCAACATCCCCACACAGAAGGCCCAAAATGGCCTTGGCCCGCCCCTGCCCTATGGTAAAACCAAGTAACGGCGTAAAGAGCACTTGAGCAACCCGCCACCGAACCCCAAGGGGCAGCGGCGCCAAGATCTCCCGACACCCCTTAAGCCACTCAGCATTACCGAACGCAACCTCCCCGAGGGCTGCAGACGATCGCTCCGCCAAATACTGAAGAGCCTCGCAATCCTCCGCAATCGCCTGAGCTCGCTCTGAGAGACTCCATACAATAGAGGGGTCAAATTCGGATTCAAGAACTGGGATTAATTTGCCGCGAATACGATTGCGCACCAGTGAGGTATCCTCGTTGGTCGGGTCCTCAACAGATCGGAGCCCATGCTCTCTCACATACGCCTCTATCTGCGATCGGGTGATATCTAGGAGCGGCCGCAAACACCCCCTCTCCTCATCGTACTCTTCGATCGTATTGAGCTCTTTGTTCGCGATCAATCTCATCAGAAGGGTTTCTGTAACATCGTTTGCCGTATGCGCCGTTAAAAGGTGATGCAGATCATTCTCCCGCATGACCTTTCTGAATACGGCGTATCGTTCTCGGCGCGCCCACGCCTCCATATTCTCACCTGGGGGCCGGGGGCCCAGCTTGCGCACATGGCATCCTACTCCAAGAGCGACACACTCAGATTCAACAAACCGGGCATCGTCATCGCTCCCTGGTCGCAATCCATGATCGACGTGACACACCTCGAGGTGAAGGTTCTTAAGACGCATCACACGGGTCAGAGCATGCAACAGCGAGCACGAGTCCTTCCCTCCTGACACGGCCACAAGCAACCTGGCTCCGTCAGGGATACGGCGAGTGAGAGCGGTATGAATTGAGAGCCTTCTGCGAGCCACGGCACAAACTATAGCAGAATCAAACGGTCCTCACGAGTTTCCGATTGCCGACCTGCACAGAGCGTGCCGGAGGTTCGGCATCCCAGACCTCTAGCAGGGTGGTGAAAAATGATTTCCTGTTGCGCATTTCGCTCGTTGGACTGCAACTTCGTTGGAGCCCACGAAAAAATCCTCAGCGTATCTCAGAGGATACGCCTCCGGTTTTTTCGCAATCTCCGCCTCGTTTCGT
>CAIXKI010000255.1 GCA_903920005.1 uncultured delta proteobacterium | reverse complement strand
CGCCGGCCCTCCAGGAACGATCGTCGCGGGTTTGGGCAGATTGTATAAGTATCGCGGGAACGATTGGAGGGCCGGCGGCCTCGCCGGCCGCAGGTACAAATGCGACGTGGAATGAAATTGGAGTGCCGCCGGCCCTCCACGATCATCTTCAGGCAATATGCGGGCTAGACGGTCTCCACGTAGGGCACTAAGGTGCCTACGAACTGTTTTATCGGTCACGCGCGTTCTCGCGCAAAGGTGTCAGGGTGAAAAAAGTCTTAGAGCTTGTGGCATACATTTTGGCGCGCGCCCTCTTCGCGCTGCTAGGCTTCATTCCGCAGGCTGTCCGGGTGGCCTTTTTCGGTGGGATATTTCGCGTCATCTTCACGGCTGTTCCACGTATCCGTAAAACGATTGATACGAATTTAGAGATAGCGTTCCCCGAGAAGGGGCCGGAGTGGCGACGAGAGATTAAGCGGAAAAACGCCACCGAGATGGGAAGGTTGCTGGCGGATACCGTTCGCTTAACAAAGCTGGATGAGGCTTGGGTGGAAAAACACATCGATATACCAATTCTTGATAGGTACCGGGCGTGTCTTGCGGAGAACCAGGGGAGGGGAGCGCTCATCGCGACAGGTCACCTTGGAAGCTTTGAATTATTGGGGCATGCAATCGGGTTGTATGGGATGCCGCTTGCCGCGGTGGCTCGACGGTTTCAATCGAAGATCTTTGATGATTGGTGGAACGGGATGCGCGAGGCGCGGGGCAATAGGATTATCGATCGCCAGGGTGCGTTCAAGGCGATGGTATCGACGGTGATGTCCGGGATGTCCGCCGCGGTCCTCTTTGATCAGAATGTGAAGCGGAATCATGCCGTTTTTGTTGACTGGTTCGGAATGATGGCCGCAACCACCCGTTCGGTCGCTCTTGCCGCGATCCGGACAGAAGCTCCGATTTTTGTTGCGTCGATACGGTATCTGGGGGGCGATCGATATCGGGTGGAGGCGGAGGAGTGCGCGTACTCAGATATCCTGGCGGATGGAACGCTCGACTCAGATGCCAAGGTTGCGGCAATTACACAGAGAATATCGGAGATCTACTGCCAGATGATTCGTGATTTCCCGGAGGGGTGGTTCTGGCTGCACCGAAGGTGGAAGACTCGTCCCAATCCCGACGCACCAAAAGTCTATGCGTAGCGCGTCTGGCCAGCCTTTCCCTACTTTTTGGGTTTTCTGCGCACGAGCTCTAGTTCCAGATACTCTGCCAAGTGCTCGGCGGTTCTAAGTTTTATATCTCGCTCCTTGTTCATGAAGCGCCGGAGTACCGCATGGTCGACCCCTGCTCCAAGAGCTATGGCATAACGAGTTTGCTTCGAGCTGAGCACTGCCCATCGAAGACGGTCTGAGAGGTTCATTGTAGCTCCGCGAGCTTTTTTCTTTGATTCAGAATTCACGCTGCAACCATACGACACCAAGCAAAGAGCAAAAAGATTGGTTCATTGACCCATATCACACTGATAAATAAGGGTGATATGACGCTCTGCGCCCTTAGATGTATGTTGCAACAGGTATCGTTTTATTGCCTAAGGAAGAGCTCGTGAAGGGAGGTATCCTCGCCTAGTTCGACGTGAAAGGAGCTGGTCCAGATATGCCCCTGCGCGAGAAAAACGGGATGTCCGTCGTGCTCAGCCATGACCGTTAAGGGCGGGCGGCCTTGAGATTCCGCCAGAAGAGCGAGTTTTGGAGCCCGAATAAATTGGACCTCAATCGGACGCGAAAGTTGAGCAACCGAGATTTTCGTTGTAAACGAGTCCAGCTGTGAGCCGTAAAAATTGCGGTGCGCTTCGATGTCGATAAGATTGAGGGAATCCTGTTCCGGGCTTCGAACTACGCGAGCCGCGAGAATTGCTCCGGCGCAGATGCCCCAGACGGGCTTTGTTTTTGCGAACGATGAGATCTCTTCGCAGAGCCCTGAGATCTTTAGGAAGCGAAGCATCGTGGTGCTCTCGCCTCCTGGAAGGATGAGCCTGTCTACAGAAGCGAGATCTTGAGCGGTCCGGACGCGCAGGGTTTGCACACCGAGCTTTCGTAGAAGGTTTTCGTGGGGTTCAATACAGCCTTGGAATCCAAGGATCCCAACTACCGGGTCCACTAACTACCAGCCTCTGTTTGCCAGGAGAGCCTCAGGCGCGATCTTCGAGATTTCAAGACCTCTCATCGCTTGGCCAAGGTTGCGCGATACCTCAAGGAGCTTCTTGGGATCGTTGTAGAAGCAGGTGGCTTGTACGATAGCTTTTCCGAGCCGAGACGGGTTCTCTGATTTGAAGATTCCTGAGCCAACAAAAACTGTCTCCGCGCCGAGTTGTCGACACAAAGCCGCATCGGCAGGGGTTGCGACTCCTCCGGCTGCGAAGTTTGGTACCGGGAGTGAGCCGAGCTCTTTAACTTGTTGGAGGAGAGCTACCGGGATTCGATACTCCTCAGCTTTCTCGGCGAGTCTCTCCTTGGAGAAGTGCTGGAGCTCATCGATGCCACGTCGAACCTCGCGAAGGTGTCGAACAGCTTCGATAATGTTACCGGTCCCGGCCTCGCCCTTTGTTCGGATGAGCGCAGCTCCTTCGTTCACGCGTCGAAGAGCCTCTCCGAGGTCTGTCGCGCCGCACACGAAGGGCGTTTTGTAGAGGTGCTTGTTTACGTGGAAATGCGGGTCTGCGGGGGTGAGAACTTCAGACTCATCGATGAAGTCGATGCCGATCGCCTCAAGGATCTGAGCTTCGGCGATATGCCCGATTCGAACCTTCGCCATAACCGGGATGCTCACAGCTGCTTTGATCTCTTCAATCATGTGAGGATCGCTCATGCGAGCAACGCCACCATCACGGCGGATATCAGAAGGTACGCGCTCAAGCGCCATTACCGCTACCGCGCCAGCGTCCTCAGCTATGCGAGCTTGTTCGACGTCGATCACATCCATGATCACGCCGTTACACAGCATGCGGGCTAGCCCAACTTTTATGTCGAAAGGATCCTGGGAGGTCGTGTTTTTCGTCATGTGATGAATCGTTGAGGAATGAGTTTTATAGAGAGAAAAGTGGTGACCCCAATGGGACTCGAACCCATGTTTTCGGCGTGAGAGGCCAACGTCCTAACCACTAGACGATGGGGCCAAACTTTCTGACTACTGTAAGAAAGTATCACGGCTTGGATTGGGATTCAACTTGAGGGGAACGCGGCCGTGGTTTTCGTGTGGTCCTGCCGGGCAGGTCAAAGCGACGGACTGTAAAGAGGCCCTCATGGCGATTTTATTAGCCGTCTGTGTCGTCATGAGGCGCGCTTGCACTGTTCGTTTTAGCTGTGATGCGTGTAGTCAGGCCGGCGAGATCGCCGGCCCTCCATCAATTCCCGCAGGATAAGCCCTCGGCCTCGCTCGATAAAGTTCCCCCGATACATGAGGTGCCGCACTAAAATTGGCAGCACTCTCTGGCTGGCAATGACCCGTTGGATTAGGGTAGGGTAATCAATAACAACGGGGGGTTGGACGGCCTCGAAGGCAGTCCGGCATTATTGATGTGCCCCCTCCGGCGTGATACTGTGGCTAACCCTAGAGTTGGGAAAAGAAGTGATTATTCGCCCGTGGTGCAATGGTAGCACGTCAGGTTCTGACCCTGAAAATCGAGGTTCGAGTCCTTGCGGGCGAACCAATTCTCAACAGCCCCTTCGTAATTTCCTCCGAACAGATAAGGCCGTTTTCGTAGTGGCCGTTTGTGGTGTTGTTTTCACGGGATGCGCACGTCCTGGCGGGATAAACCACTCGCTCCCCCAGAATACCGTCGTTGTCGACGTGGCTAACGCTTCAAAGGGAACGATAAGCTCTGACGCGCAAACCGAGTCAAGCGCCTTGCATCACTATCTTGTGGGGCAGCTCTCGCTCAGTGATCAGGACTTTAAGATGGCGCTGGAGAACTTCGCCGCAGCCGATGAATTGATTGAAGGCCCTGCGCCTCTCGTTCACGCGAAACTTGCCGATCTCTATCTTCGCTTCGGGGAGCTGGACAAAGCGTTGGCAGCCGCGAGCAAGGCCGTCGCCGAGGATCCTTCCAATCCGAATGTCCGTCTCCTCCATGCCGGCGTTCTTGAGAGCATGGGTCGAGATGCTGAGGCGGAACCCGAATACAAAACACTGATCGACGAGTTCCCCGGCAAGTTCGACGCCTACGTTCTGCTTTCTAATCTTTATGTCCGTCAAAAGAAGTTTCAGGCAGCCATCGATCTCCTGGTGACCCTAGAGCGCCGAGACCCTTCGGATAGTTTGGCCCATTATTGTTTGGGCCGGACGTATGAAGAGATGGAGAAGTTTCCCCAAGCAGAAACTGAGTACACAAAGGTTTTTGAAAGTGATCCTAGTTTGACCAATGGCGCGGTCGAACTGCTTCGAGTGCTCCTACGATCGAAGAAGACGGATAAGGCGAAGGCTCTCTGCGAACGGATGCTTCAAAAAGATCCGAGTAATGCCATCGCGAGAAAGGTTTTGGGTCACCTTATGCTCGGCGAGAGTAAGCTAGACGAAGCGCTCAAGCATCTTGTTGTGCTTGAGGGGTTAGAGAGCGACGCCTCTGACACGCGCTTTAAAATAGCGCTTATTCAAATGGAGAAGCGAAACTTCGAGGAAGCGACGCGTGAACTCTCTCTCGTGTTGGCGACTAATTCGGAGCATGGAGAGGCTCGCTACTATCTCGCTTCGATATACGCGGGAACGGGTCGCCAGAAAGAGGCTCTGAAAGAGCTTGAGCACATTAAAAAGAGTGATCCTATCTTTGTAAAAGCTCGTACCTTCGCGGCATTTCTTCACCGCCAGAACAACGAGCTTAAGCTCGCGCGGGATGTTTTGAGCGAGGCGCGTGAGATAGAACCCGATAACAAAAACCTCCTGCTCTATTACGTTCTCATCATGCGCGAGTTGAATGAGTTCGGCGAAGCTGAGGAGGTGATGCGCGAAGCGGTGAAGAACGATCCGAACGACGAGCGACTCCTCTTCAATCTCGGCTTGGTGCTCCATGAAAGTGGAGAAGCCGATGAGGCCCTCGTTTTGATGGAGAGGGTTTTAACCCTTAACCCCAAGAACTCTGACGCGATGAATTATCTCGCCTATGGGCTGGTCGAGAAGGGGAGTCAATTGGAGCGCGCGCAAGCTCTATCGCGGCAGGCGCTAGAGATGAGACCGAATGATCCTTTTTATCTCGACACGTTCGGGTGGACGCAGTTCAAACTGGGCTTGTATACCGACGCTGAGGAGACTCTGGCGAAAGCGTTTAGCCTCGCTGGTGAGGATATGGTGATTATTGATCACTACGCGCAGGTGCTTGAGAAGAACGGCAAGTTGTCAAAGGCTGTTTCGTTGATGAAGGCGGCTGTTGAAACAAAGCTTGATGAACAGTCCGCGGCAGATAGTGATACTCAAGAGGCGTTAGGCAGGATGCGGGCGCGGTTAAAAGCGATACTGCAAAAAAACCCTGAGCTTGCTCATGTCGAAAAGACGGCATTAATGAAAAAAGCGCCAAGTGATGAAGCTCAGACCTCCTTCGATTTCGATAGGGAGATCCTACAGAATGTCTCTCCGTAAATTTTCTCCGTTCTCAGCCACGACAAAAATAGCTTTTTTGTGCGTGGTTCTATCGCTAGGTGGATGTTTCGCGCCCAGATTCTCTCCCGTTGGGGATCCAAGGGGCGTGGAAGAGGCGTCGCGGATATGCACGGACATTATGACGCAGCGCAAGGAAGGAGCTTCGTTGCGCGTGCTTGCTGATGCGACGTTGCGCAGAGGCTCTGAGGCCGTTTCGTTTCGATACGCTATTGTGCATAAGGCCCCTGATAGCTTTCGAGTAGATATCCTCCCGCCTACTGGAGCCTTTACGTTGGGGCTCTTTGTGTTTCACAACGGAAAAGCCGTATGGCTCGACTCACATGAGAAGACCTTCTCTGAGGCTGAGGGGGATAGTGATCTCTTTGAGCGGTTCATTGGCTTGCCCGGGATCTCCCGCCCGGTTGTTGAAGGGCTCCTCTACGGTACCGTACCTTCGCTCGAATGCTCCAAGGTCAGAGTGTATCTACAGGAGAACGGTGACGTGCTCCTTCTGGATTCCGCGTCTCACGTAGGATGGCGTGTTATGCAGAAGACGCCGCGCGTACGTGAGGTTTTTGTCCTCAATAAATCTGAGGGCCGAACCGCCGTTAAAGGTCGTATCGAATATTCAACCGGGATGCGACCTGAGCGACTAGAACTTGAAGTTTTTGATCCTGTTGAAGCGCGTGGGGAATTGTATCTCACGAAGTTTGTAGAAAATCCTCAGCTCTCCGATAGCCTCTTTGAGGTTGCGCCGCCCGCTAACTACGAGCGAATTGAGTAACGAAATAGCGTAGAGGATCGAATCGTAATCAGAGGTCGGGTTGCGTCGGATTTTGTAGCTTATACGTCGACTTTAGTTTTCAACGTTCCGAGACCTCCGTCCACGCCAAATACCTGACCAGTAATCCAGGAGCTTTCTTCGGAGAGGAGGAGAGCCGCGAGCCCTTTAATATCATCAGGGGTGCCCAAGCGACCGAGAGGGTGAAGTGCCCTCGAGAATGCCTCCGCGGATGTATTGGATGTTATCTTCTCACTGAGGGGTGTTCTAACGAGTCCGGGGGCGATGCAGTTACATCGTAATCCTCGGCTTGCGTAGGTCGCCGCGGTAGACACTGTGAGACCTATAACACCGGCCTTTGCCGCGGCTATCGCTTCGTGATTAGCGAGTCCAATACGCCCAGCCGCTGAAGAGAAGAGGAGGATAGAGCCTCCTTCTGTCATTGTTCGCGCGGCGGTGCGAACGACAAGAAACGCGGATGTGAGGTTGAGAGTCAGCACAGATGAGAACTCCGCCTCGGTTGTGAGGTGTGCTGGTTTAAGGAGTATTGAACCCACGCAATGAGCAACGCCGGACACCTTTCCTAGGATGGTAGTTGCTTGAGCGAAGGCATTCTCGACGTCCGCAAGGATGGTCGCATCGCCGGTTGTGTGGCCAGACGCTCCGACCTGTGTCGCAACTTCAGCGAGTCGTTCCTGGTTTCGCGCCACCAGAAATGTAGGTGTGCCACGTTCGGCTAATTGCTGAGCGATAGCCGCGCCGATGCCACCGCTTCCTCCAAAAATTAAAACCCCGCTCATATGCCTCCGAATACGAAGCCCTGTCCGGTTCTAACCGACACAGCCCGCTAGCCTCTAAAAACTCAGTCTATTGTAGTGGTATCAACTCTGAAACGCTATGAGTGATGTGGGTATGAGGACTATATGTAAAATAGGACCTATGGAGCAGAATGCCTAGTTAGCTTTTGGCTGATACCTTCCCGACATGTACCGAGACTTGGCTTGCGTCGTCATCGACGCGACGGAGCTCGAAGTCTCGAGCGGGAGAGATAACAAGGGGCACCACTTCCTTTGAAACGGCGCTCGTATCAAGCCCAAAGCTCCTTTCCTCTGTTAAGCTCACCTTTCTCAGGAAGAAGTACCCTTCCATCATGAGCTTGTCGAACCATGGTAGATCGCTTTCAAATGAGAGCTCTTTGTGGAGCACTACAAAGCGAGTATCCCCCTGAATCTCATTTGCGCGAAGAGACCCGTATCGGCTGAGAGAGTCCACTTCACCACGAGCCGACATATCCTCGATAATCTTTTTGAAGAAGAGGTTCACCCGAGGCTCCACACGGAATCCTAGGTTGAAGTCGATTCGGAAGACCTTCCGAGGTATGAGAGTGGACACTTCATATTCGGTCGTGTAGGGCACATCGAGCACGTTGACGTGAATAAACCAATACACGTCAGCTCGTTTTGGATGAACGTGAAAAAGCGAGTAGATGATCTTACTCTCGATGAGCTTTGGAAACGGAGCTCCAGTCATGTACACTACGTGCGTAGCGTATTTGGGTACGCTTTCATCCCGACTGAGCGCCTCAAGGGCGGGGAGGTGCTGGGGAAGAGATTCGTACTCTGTGTAGGCCATCTTCAATCGGGAACCGGAGTTCCACGCGAACATCACCGAAGAGATGAAGGACGCCACGAGGAGGGCAAACCAGCCGCCGTGGGATAGCTTTAAGAGATTGGCGGCCAGGAAGGCGGCCTCCACCGAGAGATACACTCCGAGGAAGGCGAAAACGAGAGGTTTCGCTACTTGTTTACGAAGTAGATAGCTTGAGAAGAGGATAGTCGTCGCAAGCATGCTGAGTGTGATGGAGAGGCCGTACGCCGCCTCCATGTTTGACGATTCCCGGAAGTAAAGAACGACAGCGACGCAGCCGAGGAAAAGCAAGAAATTGGCGACAGGAACATAGATCTGTCCTTTGAGTTCCGTTGGATACACAACCTTCGCTTTGGGTAGTACCGATAGTCGCATCGCTTCGGTCACGAGGGTGAATGATCCGCTGATGAGTGCTTGGCTCGCGATGATTGTGGCCAGGGTGGATATGATGATGCCGGTAAAAAGAAACCAGCTGGGCATCAGCTCGAAGAAAGGATTCTTTTCTCCCAGAGGGGCTCCGATGTGGGAGAGCATCCAGGCTCCTTGACCAAAGTAGTTGAGCAGGAGCGCGGATTTTACGAATATCCAGGATATCTGAATGTTTCCCCGACCGCAGTGGCCGAGGTCGGAGTAGAGGGCCTCTGCTCCGGTGGTACAAAGGAAGATCGCGCCAAGAATCCAAAAGCCGTTGTGGTGAAAAAAGAGGAGATCAATAGCGTAGAGTGGGTTGAGAGCCCGTAAGATGGTTAGATCCTCAACAATCCAAATGCCACCAAGGACAGCGAGCATGGTGAACCAACCAAGCATAATGGGACCAAAGGACCTTCCTACGAGCCCCGTACCGAAGTGTTGAATTGAGAACAGTATCGTTAAGATTAAAAGAACGATCGGAACTGTCTGAATGCCAGGAGAGATCTTTCTAAAACCCTCGATGGCGGATGATACCGATATCGGAGGCGTTATTATTCCATCCGCAAGAAGCGCGCTGCCCCCTAAGATAGCCGGAATAAGGAGCCATCGCGCGTTCTTTCGCACGAGAGCGTAGAGCGCAAAGATTCCTCCCTCACCCCTATTGTCGGCTCGAAGTACCAGAAGCACATATTTGATAGTGGTCAGGAGTGTCAGGGTCCAGAAGATGCATGAGAGAGCGCCGTAGACTATGGATTCGTCGATAGGCGCGTTACCAGCGACCGCTTTGAGCACGTAGAGAGGAGATGTTCCGATGTCCCCATAGATAATTCCCAGGGCAACGAGCAGCCCACCACTAGAAACTTTATTGAGGTGAAAACGATCTGACATGAAAGAGAACCCTACCTGAGCACAGTACACCACTTCGTATGGGAGTCTTCCATACTACGGCGAGGGACTGTCGCTAGCTTACCTGAACCATCCGGCTCGTCGGTTTAGCGCTATCAGTTACTTAGATGAAATATCGAGGCGGGAGTTCTGCAGAAAAAGCTTAGAGTGAGTGAGATGTACAGAAAACTTCCGTTTCAGGGTTCGGAAGTCGTTAGTCGTCGTAGTGGAGCAAGGCAAACGTTTTTTGAAAACCAGGATAGTAGAATGCTGGTTTAGGTGAGGGCTACGACGCCAGTGGACTGGGTGCTCTTCGGCTCCCTGTGTGTCTCACCAGTCGGCGGCTACGATTTTGGATGATTCTCTCCATCGAGAATAGCTTGAGCAACTTTGTTCGAGTCTACCTGATAGGTACCCCGCTGAAGCTCTTCTTTGATCCTTGCCGTTCTACGCAGCTTCTCAGCGACCCACTGAAGGGTAACCGAGGTAAGGCTGCGTTTGCGACCTTCTTGAGCCCGGTTATTATTGTTGTCGTCCATAGCTTTTCATACCTCTTAAGCTGGGGGCAGAGTCACCAGACCTGCGCGCCCCTCTTAGAGAAAGTAACGACTTTTTTTTGGTATTTCTTGATGTTCTGGGGCTGTACAGAGGGGCAAAAAACGACTTTATCAGCTTGAGAGTATTGGACGTTTTTAATCAATTATTATGCGCTCAAGTACTTTTCCGTCAGATTTTACTTGATGTTAGGGCGAGTGATACATTTATCGCTCTGTGACGGTTTGGGACCTTTCCTCGGAGATCCTCTGAGGAGTCGCTGTCACAACTGCTAATCGTAGGCCTTGCTACACGACCGGAGTGACATGAATAAAAAAGAGACCTCAGCAATATCTCCCCGTAGGGAAGAAGACTATCCAGAGTGGTATCAGCAGGTAGTCCGCGCGGCTGAGCTCGCGGAGAACTCCGCGGTGCGGGGATGCATGGTCATCAAGCCGTGGGGCTATGGAATCTGGGAAAATCTTCAGAGGCAGCTTGATAGGAGGATAAAGGAGACGGGCCATAGCAACGCGTATTTCCCGCTGTTTATTCCGCTTAGCTTCCTTGAGAAGGAAGCTTCTCATGTAGAGGGCTTTGCGAAGGAGTGCGCTGTTGTCACTCACCATCGACTCGAGGCTCGTGATGGCAAACTTGTCCCCGTGGGTGAGCTGGACGAGCCTCTCATCGTTCGACCAACATCGGAGACGATTATCGGAGAGTCTTTCTCCCGGTGGGTTCAATCGTATCGAGACCTCCCTCTTCTTATTAATCAGTGGGCGAACGTAGTCCGCTGGGAGATGCGGACTCGATTGTTCCTTCGAACGGCGGAGTTTCTTTGGCAAGAAGGACATACGGCGCACGCCACCGCTGAAGAGGCGGTTGAAGAGACGTTTAAGATGCTTGATGTCTATGCTGAGGTTGTTGAGAACGTTCTTGCGATGCCCGTCATCAAGGGAGAGAAGATCCCCGAGGAGCGATTCCCCGGAGCCGTGGATACGTATTGTATTGAAGCGATGATGCAGGACCGCAAGGCGCTTCAGGCAGGAACCTCGCACTTCCTCGGTCAGAACTTCGCTAAGGCTTCTGATATCAAGTTCCTCAGTCGCGAAGGAACTACTGAATATGCGTATACAACTTCGTGGGGTGTATCTACTCGTCTTATAGGCGGCATGATTATGACCCACGCCGACGATGACGGTTTAAGAATCCCCCCGAAGGTTGCTCCAAAGCATATCGTCATTATTCCGGTTATTCCGAAGCCTGAGACGGAGGCGGCGGTTCTAGAGTACGCGGAGTCGATCGCGGCGGCGCTACGATTGAAGAGCTACAACGGCGTGTCGATCGAGGTTGTTGTGGATAAGCGCGACATTCGTGGTGGAGATAAGAGTTGGGAGTGGATTAAAAAAGGTATCCCAGTTCGATTGGAAGTTGGCCCACGAGATATCGAGAACAAACAGATGGTTCTGTATCGTCGTGATAAGGGACCACGAGACAAGGCTTTCATCGGATTCAATGACGCGGTTGAGGGAATGTCTGCGCTTCTTGATGAGATGCAAAACAACTACTTCGAGCAGGCAAAAGCATTTCGCGATGCGAATATTCGGCGGGACATCAAAGATTTCGCGGCGTTTGCGGCGTACTTTACGCCTAAGAACACGGACAAGCCTGAGATTCACGGCGGATTTGTGCTCGGTAAGTGGTCTGGAGACGCGGCCGCGCTTGAGAAGCTTAATGAGCTGAAGGTCACCGTTCGCTGTATTCCACTCGAGCAGAGTGGCACTCAGGGCGTGTGTGTGGTGACGGGTACGCCGGCCACGAAGGACGCGATCTTCGCTAAGGCATATTAGGACGAGAGTGGTATGAGAGCGGAAAGTTTCGCGGTAACTGCCTTTTACAAGTTTATCAAGATTCCTACTGAGCAGGTGCCGCAGGTAAAGAAGCGGCTTGAGGATTTCGCTGATAAAACGGGTCTTCGTGGACTCGTGGTATTGGGCACTGAAGGTATCAACTCAACCTGCGCGGCGACTCTGGAGACGATCGAAGCGCTCAAGAAGTTTCTTGTTGAGGAGTTGTTTCCGGGGGAAGAGATCATTCACAAAGATTCTGAGACCTCGAAGATGCCCTTTGCTCGCTTTAAGGTTGATGTTCGTCCTGAGATCGTAACGATCAAAAACCTAGAGATCTCAAGCGAGGAGGGGGAAGGGACCTACCTCACGCCGACACAATGGAACGAGATGATCAAGAATGATCCAAATGTCATCCTTGTTGATACTCGTAACGATTACGAGAACGAGATCGGTATGTTTGAGAACGCGATCGACCCTAAGATCGCCAAGTTTAGTGACTTCAAAGATTTCATGGAGCGAGAAGCGCTTCCAAAAGACAAGAAGTTATTCCTCTACTGCACTGGAGGTATTCGATGTGAAAAGGCGGTGCCAGAGGTGATGCGACTTGGGTACAAGAATGTGTATCAGCTCGAGGGTGGGATTTTAAAATACCTTGAGGAGTATCCTGAGGGGCGCTTTAAGGGCGAGTGTTTCGTTTTTGATCGTCGCGTCGCGGTTGATAGCAATCTTCAACCAACGAACACCTACAGCTCGTGTCCTCATTGTGGAAATCCCGGCAAAGAACGGATCGCTTGCTCGAACTGCGGATGCGACACGGTTGTCTGTCATCGCTGCGTCAGTAGAGCTGATAGGAACGCATGCTCGAAGAATTGCGCTCACCACATCCGCCGTAAAGCGGCGACAAGTGTGTCGCAATCGAGCGCGGGCTAGATATTCGTGACGGCCAAGGGAGAACGGAGCGCATTCGCCCGGACGGAGCGTTCCAAAACGCGACTCTCAAAAACGATCCGCACCGCGTAGTTTTTTGCTACGCCGCCATGCTGCTGAGAGACTCCGGAGAGTCTATGTTCACTCGAGGAATAGTCGCGTTGATTCGCTTCACAAGGCCAGTGAGAACATTTCCAGCGCCGTACTCCCATACAGCGGAGGGCTGCTTCTCCTTCACGACGTTCTCAACGCACTCAACCCAACGAACGCGTCCACATACCTGAAGGGCGAGGTTCTCGCGGATCGTCTCTGGATCATCGGACCAGGTAGCGGTGAAGTTTTGATAAACGGGGAACTTTGGCTGGTTGATCTGAATGTTCTTGAGGTCAACGCGAAGTTTCTCCTCGGCCGGCTTCATTAAGCCACAATGGAAAGGGGCGCTTACAGGGAGGTCGATAACTTTTGCCGCGCCAAGCTTCTCAACAAAGCCAGAAACTCCTTCGACGGATCCCGCGATAACGATCTGCCCAGGCGCGTTTATGTTCGCTATCTCCGCAACCCCCGCGGTGTTCGCGTCGATGGCAGCCTGAAGTTCAGAGACCTCTTTTCCAAGTACCGCGATCATGCGACCGGTCCCTACAGGTACAGCTTCTTGCATGTAACGACCACGCTTATTGACGAGTCGCACCGCGTCCTCAAACGAGATGGCCTCTGCCGCCACAAGCGCCGAGTACTCACCAAGAGAGTGTCCAGCGCCGGCCACGATCGTATGGGAGGTAGCTTGTGGTTGCAGTTGAGAGAGCCTGAAGCAGATCGTGCTCACTGTAAGGATTGCCGGTTGAGTGATCTCGGTGAGGGTTAACTTGTCTGCCGGGCCATCGAAACAGATGGAGGAGAGGGAGAAGCCTAGCGCTTCATTGGCTCGCGCGAAGAGGTCTCTGGCCACTTCGTATTGCTCAAAGAGTTGCTTGCCCATGCCAACTTTTTGGGACCCTTGGCCGGGAAATAATGCAAAGATATTAGCCATATATATCCTCTAATCGCCTGCGTTCTTACTCACTTCAAGGATTTAGCAGAGCCGGCCGATAATTCTAGGACGGAGGGATGATGTCAAGAGAGGATGAGCTCCGCTCACAATTTAAAGAAAGTAGGGACAAAGCTCCTTCGGTCCTTGTTGTTGACCACGATCCACTCATGGTCGCCCTTCTTACGGGTGTACTGAAGTCGCGGAACTACGCGGTACTCAAATCATACAGCGGAGCGGAGGCACTTCGAATCCTCAAAGAGCAGCAGGTCGACCTTGTTATCTGTGATGTCATGATGCCGTCTATGACGGGCTATGAATTCATGCAGCGGGTTAGACAGGAAACGCCGGGCTCTGAGGTTCCCTTTGTCTTCATGACTTCCAACGATACCTTTGCGGGTCTTCAAGCGACACAAGATACCAAAGAGAAAGAGATGGACCCGGTGGTTCCCAAATCCGCGGAGCCGCATGAATTGCTCTCCTTAGTACGACGAAAGCTGGGAGATTTTGCCGCAGCGGAGGCTTTAACAAAGCGCGACTTTGACGCGTATCGCCGGCGAGTAGTGCATACCCTCTCGCATGAATTCCGCACGCCGCTGACGGCGATCAACATTGGTATGGAATTATTGATGGAGCATCGCGGTACTCTGGATGCTGATAAAGCGCGCAATCTTCTTGAGGCTGTGCGACGGGGCGGCTTACGACTTGAAAAGCTCGTTAAGGATTTCCTGACGCTTCAACAGATTGAGGCGGGAATGACCGCGGAGGCCTTCGCATTGAGTTCCGCGGAAGTGAGTGTTTCCACACTGCTTGAGCATTTCATCGTGGCTAAGGCATCGACATATGAAAAAGAGGGTGTGGTCTTTAAGATTTCGGACGCGAGCAGGGGGGCTCGGATTAAAGTAGTTGAACCTCAAATTCTCGATTGTATCGATCGGCTCGTGTCGAACGCGGAAAAATTCTCGCCTGACAATAAAATGATTGAGATAGAGTTATGGACAAGCGAAGCTGAGGTTGGAATCTCGGTCAAGGATCATGGCTGTGGAATTGACCGGGACAAGATTGCCGACGCATGCGATGTTTTTGGGCAGATCGATCGAGAGCACAACGAGCAGCAAGGTAGCGGCCTAGGGCTGCCTATCGTGCGAAGCTACGTGACCTCGCACGAGGGAAGGTTGGAATTTCACCAACGCCAAGGAGGCGGCACCGAGGTTGTTCTCGTGCTTCCGAAGGTTCATTCGAAAGCTGCTTCGACGCCCATCTCAACAATAGAACACTAACAGGGTTGTGAAAAATCCTGCTAAGATTTCCCAGGGGCCAAATCCGAGTCATCGCTCTTGTCTCAAGGATGAGTCAAAAGTACTCTACCGGCATAGTGGATGAAGGCAGCTACTGCGACCAGGCGTCGGCGTTTGGTTGTTATGGAATTTGGGAGGATCAAGGTGAGGCGACGGTTCGTACGATTTTTTGGTCTCGCGGTTTGTGGGGTTCTTTCAAGCGTTAGTCTGGCCTCTTTATCCTTCGCGGATGATTCTTCCAGTGCGTTGGCGTCAATGGTCTCGAAAGTTCACTATGAGACGCTTCCAAATGGCATTCGCGTAATCCTCTATAATCGGGGAATCGCGCCGGTGTTCTCCGGCGCTGTGGTGGTCAGAGTTGGTGGTAGCGACGAGATGATGGGGGAAACCGGAATCTCTCACCTCTTTGAACACATGGCGTTCAAAGGCACCCGAGCCGTCGGAACAAAGGACTACGGTAAAGAGCGGAGACTACTCGCGCGCATTGAGGAGATCTCCGCGGAATCCCAGGCGGGTCAAGATCTTTCGCCCGAGCAAAAAATCGAGTGGGATGACATTCACGCGCAGCTCAAAGAGCTCTGGATTACCGATGATTTCACTCGCCAGTATGAGTTGCAGGGGGCGGTCGGACAAAACGCGACGACTGATAAAGAGTTCACGAAATACTTTGTAGACCTTCCACGATCCGCGTTCGAGTTTTGGTGTCGGATGGAGGCGGATCGACTCATTCGACCGGTGATGCGGCAGTTCTATCAAGAGCGGGACGTTGTTCTTGAGGAGCGGCGCATGCGCTTTGATGATGATCCAGGTGGTAGACTCTATGAGCTGTTGTTAGGCGTAGCCTATCAGCGCCATCCCTATAGAGCGCCAGTCATCGGCTATGAAAAAGATATTCGGGCGCTAACCGCTACCAAGCTCGATGCGTTCCGCAAGAGGTACTACGTTCCAAGTAATATCGTGGTGAGCGTTGTGGGTCGAGTTACACCTGAAGAGGATATGCGGGTTATAAGGGAGTATTTTGGTTCTCTACCGACAGCACCGGCTATTCAACGAGATATCGATGTTGAGCCTGAACCTCAAGGTGAACGACGCGTGTCGCTTAAAATGGCAGCCTCCCCGCAGGTTATCGTCGCCTACGCAAAACCTAATTATCCCCATCCAGACGACCCTCCGCTTTCGGTCGCGGCGGAGATATTAAGTGGAAGTAAGATATCGCCCTTATATGTCGAGTTGGTAAAACGAAGGCAACTGGCCGCGGGTATTAGTCATGAAGAGGGGCCGGGCGTCGCATATCCCAATCTCCTTATGTTCGCGGCGACGGTGAAGGCTCCTCACACGACCGACGCGCTCCTCCACGCGTTTGATGGGGTTGTTGATCGGTTCCGAAGGAATGGTCCTACCGAGGAGCAACTGGAGATAGCGAAGCGTTCGATCGGGATGGAGTACCTGGGGCATCTCCAATCGAGTCAATCTCTCGCGTTAGACTTTGCTTCATCCGAGCTTGTGTACGGTTCGTGGAAGGCGTCTGTTGAGTGGTACGACAAGATGACACAGGTGACGGGAGAAGATGTGAGGCGGGTTGTGCAGAAGTACCTCACTGATGATAGACGAACGATAGCGACGATAGAGCGAGGCTCTGAGACAAAGTAGGTTTGCGTATGCGTAATGAATTGCGATCGTTGGTGTCTGTTGTAGTGGTTCTTCTCTCGAGCGGATGCGCCACAGACCGGTTTCGTGTTGAGCCCCCCTCGGCATCTCGAGTCGCTGAGGTCGCTCATTTCTCTCCAGTTGTTCCTGAGGAGTGGAAACTGTCGAATGGCCTTACCGTACTCTACTTGAAAGACGACGAGCTTCCCCTTGTGCGGGGACGGCTGTTTATTCGCGGCGGCTCATTATGGGGGCCCGAGTCGCCTCGTGGAGCGGTTGGGGCGATGGGAGACCAGATGCGACAGGGCGGAGCAGGAAACCTCTCCGCCGATTCGTTGGACCAGCAACTTGAGGAACTCGCTGCCGCTGTAACGAGCTCCTTCTCGGCGGAGTTTGGTGGAGTGTCGTTTTCCTGTCTGCAAGGAGACGTCGATCGAGTGTTCGAGATCTTTAGTGATGTGGCGCTTCGACCTCGTTTTGAGGGAGATAGACTTTCACTATGGAAGGGGCAAGCTATCGAGGGGATTCGGCGAAGAAAAGAGGATCCGTCCACCGTTGCCTCCATCGCTTTTACTCAGCTTATGTACGGCGATACTCCCTATGGGCGTGTGACGGTTGAGCGCGATGTCTCGTCTATATCGAGGGACCTCCTCGTGTCGCTGCACAAGGAGTTTGTAAAGCCTGAGGGAGCTCTCCTTGTTATTACGGGCCGCATAGATCGAGCGGATGTGGAGCGTTTGATTGAAAAACATTTCGGTTCGTGGGAGGCGCGCGGGAGTGTTCTTCCGCCGCCACCGCCCGTGCCACATGAGCCAGCGCCAGGTATATATTTCATCACACTCCCTTTCTCGCAGGCATCGGTACAGATGGGGCAGCTCGGAGTTCCACGCCTCACGCCAGATTATCCGGCCATCGATATCTTTAATGAGATCTTTGGGTCTTCAGGGTTCGGTTCTCGATTGATGCAAAAGGTAAGAACCGAATTGGGGCTTACGTACGGGGTATATGGAGGTATCGCGCCAGGGACGGTGCGTGGAGTCAATTCTATATTCCTCCAAACAAAAGCCGACTCCGTCGCGCCAGCAATCAAGGAGTCTCTCGCCGTGCTTGAGGGGTTGCAGGCCCAGGTTCCGCGTCCTGAGGAGATGGAAGAGAAGAAGACCGCGTTGCGTAACTCGTACATCCTGAATTTTGACTCTCTCGATGAGATTGCGATTCGTCGCGCAAGGCTTAAGCTCCTTGAATATCCGGCGGACTACGACCAGACGTATCTGCCCAAGATCGGAGCTGTCACGCCTGAGGATGTGAGAACCGTCGCCCAGTCTAGGTGGGATGAGGGCAAATTTGTGGTGGTCGTGGTTGGCAACGAAGCTGCCTATAAAGCCCTGGAATCGTCCCTTCAAAAAGGGGACGGATGGAAAAAGCCGTTTGGCCTGAAGAAACTTCGTTTTGAAAGCGCAATTGTGATCCAATAGAGCTCGCTCCGTCATCGTATAGATATACACCTAAGGGTAGGCCCACGTGGCACGGCTATAGGCATGTCTATGAAGCATCTTTCTCAAGAATCGAAACGTCCTCGGTTACGAGCGGCCTCGGTACTAGCCGTTGCGTCGCTTGTGGTTGGTTGCTCGTCCCAACCGGTGGCGGGTCCCGATAAATTAGCTAGCAATGAAGGGATCGGTATCCTTCAGGGAGCCGGCGCGGGGGCTATTACCGGAGTTCAGGTTGGTGCTGGTGCTGGGCCTGGCGTGGCTGTGGGTGCTGGTTTTGGCGCCATTGCTGGGGCGATTCATGGCCTTTTGAAGGACTCTGAAGAGGAGCGGGAGATTAAAACAACCCTTCAGATTAAAGCAGCCAGTGGAAGGGTAAAGGCACAGGATATTCTAGCTCGACACTATAAACAGCGCATGGAGATGCACCCAGGGCGTGATATTTACCCCGCGGATCTCTTTTTCCAGGGTGATTCGGCAAAGATGTGTCCGACAGGAGTTGAGATAGTTAAGGAGATCGCCCGCCTTAATGAGTTTAGGTTGCCATACTCCAGATTGGTTATAGCTTCCTATGCTAAGTCAATTGGGCAAGACTCTGCGTATGCTACTCATCTGACAGAGCGAAGGTCTCGGGAGTTTGTCAATCAGCTCGTAAGGGCTGGAGTTGAGCCTAGGCGTTTGGAAACGAGAGCAGTTGTGATAGATGCTCCTGTATTGCTAGACCCCCTTGATGATCCCACTCGTTACAATCAGGCTATAGAGATAATTGCAATGGATCGGTAACAGATATGAAAAAGAAAGAGACCAAAATAAAAGAGACAGATGAGAGTGTTAAGGAAGCAAAGGAGGTAGTGCAAATTACCACTAGAGCGGAACTTAAGGCGTTCATCACCGAGGTTCACGAGAAGGTGCTGAAGGAGCAATCTCCTCCTGTTTTCGCCATGGCTGCTATGCAGCAGGTGATGACTCTTGAGAATATCTATGACCTCCTCGATAGCCAGAGTAAGGAGATTCTCCAGGAGATCTGGGTGAAACTCTCTCAGTCTGGCTTTCACCTTAGAAAGCCTCCCCTTTTGTTCGGTGAGTCAGAGGCTTAAACCTCAGGGTTATCAAAAAAGGCGAGAAACGGCGGCTTCGGTCGCCGTTTTTTTTGGCCAGTGTCCCGACTGTACGAGATGGTGTTGAGCGTAGTCTTTTCGGGAGCCCTCTGCTACCGTATCGTGGGAAAGCCTATTGGGAAGAGGGGATTAGCAAATCTCGGCACAGTAGTTATGAAGGTTGATGAATCACGATTGAAGAGATCTCGATTGCTTGCGGCACTGTTAAGTGTGTGCGGAATAGCGCTCTCATACATCGCGCTTGAGCAGCACGTTATCTACGTGAATGGCTTTGAGGCAGGCCCGAGTTTCTGCCACATTAATGAGCACTTTAATTGTGAAGCGGTTAACGCGAGCGAATGGTCCTCCCTTTTTGGACTCCCGGTAGCCTCATACGGAATGTTCTTTTACTCGGCGCTTCTGCTTGCTTCGGCGCTCGCCCGATCTCATGGTTTTTTACCCCTGCGGGCTTGGGGCTCCCTTACGTTGGGACTCTCCGCTCTTGCCTCTTTCCTATCACTGGTTCTGTTTGGAATCTCGGAGCTCTTCATCGGGGCGCTCTGTTTGATCTGCATAGGACTCTATCTCGTTAACTTCCTCCTCTTTGCTTCGGCGTGGCGAGCGTTGCGCCCCATCCCTCTGAGGGAGTGTTTGCGAGAGGGGTGCTCCACCCTCTTTTCCTATATCAAAGTCGCGCTCGGCTTGGCGCGGGGCGATGGATTGAAAGTTAGGGGCACTGCGGTCGTTGTTGCCATGATTGCTGGAGTCAGCATTCTCCTTCCTGAGATCATCTTCGAACGACTCCTCGCGAAGATGGAGAATTCGGTCGACGCGGTTACCGCGTGGGAGCGCTCTCCGCTTGTTTCGTTCTCTCTCGATCTGTCGGGAGGAGCTTTCGGTGATTACTATCAGGGAGATCTCTCCGCGCCGTTGAAGATAGTTGAGTTCGCTGACTACGAATGCCCCGCATGTCGTGGAATGTACCAGATACTGCACGACCTTCTTGCGAAGTATCCTGGTAGATCTCTCTTTGTGTTTAAAAACTATCCGCTTGATAAGTCGTGTAACCCTCAAATGCAGAGGGAGCTGCACGAATACGCGTGCACCGCCGCGTTGTTCTCTCGCTGTGCGGGCGAGCAGGGGAAGTTCTGGGAGTCGATGGAGATCCTCTTCTCTAAGGACGCCGAGAAAGGAGAGCTTACCTTGCAGTCGTTGACTGAAAAGGGCTCTGAGGAGCTCTCGCTCGACAAAGAAGGCATCGTTGAATGTATGCAGTCACAGCGTTACGCTAAGAAGGTCCAGAAAGATATCGCTGATGGCGCCGCGGCAGGGCTGATGGGAACTCCCTCAATTTGGATCAATGGTCGTTACGTCGCGGAGCCCTCGGCGCGAAATATAGAGAAGATATTCAAGGTAGTGCTTGAGCGCGCCGCAAAGTAACTTTCGGAGAGGTCTCTGTCCTGACATGAAAGTTCTCGTTCATCTGGTAACTTGGAACAGTGAGGCGACTATTCGGCGTTGCCTGGAGCAGGTGTTTTTTCAGGAGGGTTTTACGCTTGGAGTAGATCTCTTCGTTCGAATAACCGACAACGCTTCAACAGATAGTACCGTTTCGATAGTTGAACGCCTGTGTAATCGGGAGGGAGTTAGCCTTTGCGTTAACGAGAATAACCTCGGGTTTAGCGGTGCTCACAATCAAGGAGCCGCGCTCTGTGTGGAAGGCGGGTTCGACGCGATGCTTGTGTTGAACCCTGATGTCGGACTCTCGCAGCAGTGTCTTAGGACTATGGCTCAGGAGCTCTCTCCTCAAGATGGTATAGGGATGGTGTCCCCGAAACTGTTGCGCGCGAGGAGCGACCTTGGCCCTATTATTCCGCCAGTGCTTGATGCGGCCGGAATGATTCTGACATCGGCATTGCGACATTTTGATCGGGGAAGTGGCGAGGTAGATCGGGGGCAGTTTGAGACTCCCGAGGTCGTGTTTGGTGGAACGGGCGCGTGTCTTTTGATCGCGACTGAGTGTATCAAGTCAGTTGCTATTCCAAAGCGGATCTCGGATGCGGCGGTGTGGGGAATGTATCCCCAACTTCGTCGGGACTCCCAGGATCGGCTACAGCTCTTTGACGAGGCGTTCTTTGCGTATCGAGAAGACGCGGACCTGGCGTGGCGTTCGTTGCGACTTGGTTGGAGATGCGCGTATGAGCCGCACGCTTACGCTTTCCATGTCAGGGTTGTTACTCCAGAGAGACGGTCTATTCTTCCTGCGCACTTGAATCGTTTGGGGGTGCGTAATCGCTTCCTCTTACAGCTCAATAATTGGGATCTCTCTCACGGTGGACGGTCCCTGATGGTAGGGATTCTATGGCGAAACTTGCTGGTCGTCGTGGCGGTACTCGTGCGCGAGCGAGAGTCTCTTCCAGCCTTGGTAGATGTCGTGAAGCTATGGGCGAGGGCTAGAGCGATCTATCGCTCGATAGAGAAGGCATGACAAGCGCGACGGTGTGGCTACTCGTAAGGCGTGTGGTGTCTCGAGGTGGGGGAGTTGTAAGAGGTGGAGGGTTAAGCTCCCTGTGCGCGCTCCTTTAGGTATTGGGATAATTGGCGAAAATGTGAGAGTTGCCGCGATACCGCTTCCTTGGTAACCGCCTCAATCGAGCGGTAGAATAGAGGGATGCCGAACCAAGTGAGTTGTGCGAGGGTGGCGGTAGGCTCGCGTGGCGGTAAAGTTGGAGGTTTAGCACATGACAATCATGGAAACGGGGGCTCGCTCCCTTGCCGGCATATTCACACGCCAGGTCACCCCACAAAATGTTCGCGCTTTCGAGGTGTTTATCATCAGGCTCGCGGTGGTCTTCTTTATCGGCCACCTCGCGCTCATATTCCTCTTGAACAATATTCCCGCGTTCTACAGGGGTGAGTCCTACAATTACCTCAAGGCGATCTATACTCCCTTCAGCTTTATTCTCGTCTATGAGGTGTTTCTTCTGGTTATTATCCTACCAGAATCGATGACCGAGTTTATTGGAAAGCAGTTTGAAATTATTACCCTTATAACCCTTCGAAGCTTTTTTCATGATGTCGCGGATGTGCATATGCACACCACTCTGCGGCTATCTGACCCCGTCGTTATATCGCTTGGCTACGATCTGATCGCGTCCCTCCTAATGTTTGGATTGACGGTTACGTTTCATCGACTGCACTCCCGACATCGAGAACACGACAGTAAGGAGCCGCTTGAGCGATTTATAAACCTTAAGAAATCAATGTCTGTGTGCCTCCTCCTGGTTCTCGCGATTACAAGCTTCTACAATCTTCAGAGCTGGCTCTCCCACGCCATCCCCGCTCTTGTTAATCACACGGAATTTCCAAATCCGAATTCCTTTTTCTATATCGATTTCTTTGGTGTGATGATTTACGCCGACGTTCTACTGTTAATCATCTCGTTTCTCTACGATTCCTCTTTTTACACGGTTACGCGTAACGCGAGCTTTATCATCTCGACGGTACTTCTTCGGCTCTCCCTCAGCATGGAGCGCCCCACGAATCACCTTGTCATCGTCGTTGCCTTCGCCTTCTCCATAGCCGTCATGTTTATGCTTCAATTTAGGCAGAAGGTGCCCGCCCAGCACGCTTCCAAGCACTAGCAGGGTGGTGAAAAATGATTTCCTGTTGCGCATTTCGCTCGTTGGACTGCAACTTCGTTGGAGCCCACGAAAAAATCCTCAGCGTATCTCAGAGGATACGCCTCCGGTTTTTTCGCAATCTCCGCCTCGTTTCGT
>CAIXKI010000254.1 GCA_903920005.1 uncultured delta proteobacterium | reverse complement strand
TAACTCACTGGGGAGATACCGTTTTTCCTCCGGCCTTAAAAGCCCCCCAAGCATAACCACCACTTCCAAGCTACCATGGGGGCCTGATGCGAGATTCGGAGGCCGAAACTACGTATGTACCCCCTTCAGTAAGAATGCCCCTCCGGATACAATAGTGGAAGCAGATTGAGCCCGATAGGAATAGCCTAATCGATGAGAGTTGTTTGCATACATCTACCCCGCGGAGGCGGGGGCGACGCCAGCGCGGTATACGAAACCGAATGGGGTCTCTTTAATTCGAGGTACTTCTTACATCAGCTTGACGACCTGGTGGAGAGTATCTGGGATCCATTCTCTCTGGAGCTATTCACCGCCAATAAGATGACCTACTGCTGCATGGCGGCCTCCGATCAGATGATCGATATCCTCTCCACCGGTGTCTACACGTGGATGCCGGGCGGAGAGATCCGAGACGTAGAGGACTACACTCAAAATCTCGGCGCGCAAACGATGATCGTCGGATCGGAGATGAAGCTATGGCTTCCTGAAATCTATCCGTTCCATTCATATAAGATGATGGTAACCGACTCATTGGCGCCGATCCTCGTGCCCCTCTCGCAGCTTCCCGATTCAGATAGGATGCTTGTACAGGTCGTCGTCAAACCGCTGAAGGATACCCCTCTCCTGCACCTCAACTTGCTCCAGAAACGGTGGACGGAAAACTTCGTGCGTCGATTCCGCGCCCGAACACTCTTAAAGAAAGGACTTCCGTCGAAAACATTGGACCTAATCAAAGAGAAGTGTACCCACAACCTCTTCTCTATCAACTATCGAATCGCCGCGTTTACCGACATCGCCCCGAACATATCGAAGGCGGAACGACAACATACCTACCAGCGTCTAACAGGACACCTTCAAGCGTTTATCAATACAACGAAGGCTTACAACACGGTGGACGAGAATCGAATTCTCTTCGGTCGAGTAGAATCGGGCAAGGCCCTTATCTCAAAACTTCAAGACCGTCGCTTTGTGAAGCCCTTCCTCGCCTCGACCACTGAGGTGTCTACTCTTTTCCACCCTCCAACACTCGGAACTCTTCCAAACACCGCGCAAGTTCTCTCCAAAAAGACAGTTCCACCACGCGGACTCCCCTCAGAAGACACCGATCCAGACACCTGTATTTTTGGAAAGGTGAACTACCGGGATTTTTCAACCAAGTTCGGTATCAAGCGTTTTGACAGACGCCGCCACCTCTACGTCGTTGGAAAATCAGGAAGCGGCAAGTCATGTCTCCTTCAACTCCTTGTACGAAATGACATCGAGAAAGGATTTGGATGCGCCGTCATCGATCCGCATGGAGATCTGATAGACGACATCATCAAACTGATCCCGAAGCACCGCATTAAAGATGTAGTTATCTTTGATCCGTCCGACGTGAACTTCCCAGCGAGCTTCAATCCGATGGACCCGGTGCGACCGGAGCTCCGGGTTCGCGTCGCGTTAAGCTTCCTCGACGCGTTCAAACGAGTCTTCGCGAGCGACTGGTCAGAGCGAATGGATCATGTGCTCCGATATGCCATGTTAGGGCTCCTTGCGGTACCTGGCTCAAATATACTTAGCCTCCGTCGAATGCTGTCAGATGAACAGTTCCGCGGAGAGATCGTGCGCCGAGCTTCCGATGAATCCGTAAAACGATTCTGGTTAAGGGACTTCCCGAGTCGCCGACAGGAGTTTGAGGAAGGTCCCATCTCCCGTCTCCTGAACAGACTTGATGAACTTCTCGCGACCGAGAGCATCCGAAACATCCTCGGACAACCGGAAAACCTCTTCGATTTCCGCTCATTCATGGACTCCCGCAAGATAGTACTCATGAAGATTTCGAAAGGAGTACTCGGTTCAGAGAACGCCACCCTACTCGGCACACTTCTTATCTGGAAGATCTACGAGGCGGCGATGTCCCGCGCGGATATTCCGGCAGAAGCTCGCCAAGATTTCTTCCTGTACGTTGACGAGTTTCAAAACTTTGCGACCGATTCATTCGCTGAGATATTGAGCGAGTCGAGGAAGTACAAGCTCTGCCTTACCTTCGCTAATCAGTATCTCGGCCAACTCCCCTCATCGATTCGGAAGACGGTATTCGGAAACATAGCGAACTTTCTGTCGTTCAGAGTTGGCTCAGATGACGCGGGAACCGTAGCACAGGAGTTCACGCCACTTTTTGGCAGTGAAGACCTGCTTAATCTTCCTCTTCGGGACTTTTACTTAAAGATGAGCATTGATGGTGAGGTGCAGGATCCCTTTTCCGGACGCACCCTCGACTTAAAACACCCATCAGACACGGCCCACTATGCCGAGGAGTGTATTAATCACTCTCGCGCGACATACTGTAAGACTCTCGATCAAGCTCGGACGCTCCCTGCGAAGAAGCGCCCAGTCGCGGGCACTCGGAAGTAGCTAACTCTACCTGGGCGCATGCCCTGCCGCTAACTATTGCTGCCATCCGTGTGAAAAACGAGCACTATCCCATCGTGCGCCGTGATGCTCGCGATTAATCCCAATCCTTTATTGCTCACTCCCATTGAACCAGGTTCAAGAGGCGCGTTGTGAAGAGGCCATGCCACATTGGCGAGCGACACCTTCGCCGTTCGCTCCAGCGCTATCGTTGAAACCACGGAATCTTTCGCGGCATAGAAGCTATACGCGCTCGTACCTGGTGTGCGACTTGAAACTACCCGCATCGCCATCGCGCCCTGATGAAGGGTAATAGGGACTCTTTCATGATACCGTATCACTACACCGAGATTCGCGGTCGCGGTATCAATCCTTCCACCTACCGCGCATACAACAGATATCTCAGAAGCGCCTTTTTCGAGAAGGAAGAGGACCGCCTTCTCAAGGTCGTTCATATTTTGATCGGGAAATAAAAGAAACTGCGCGTGAGGATACGACCGCAATGCCTCTTCGCGATCAATCGAGTCGAAATCTCCACACACCACATGCGGAGTGATCCTAGGAGTAATCTTGTGGACTGCCCCGTCGGTAACAACAATAAAATCGCTACGAGCGGCAAGGCGAACCGCGGTGTCGAGATCAAATTCAGGGCTATCGGCTATCAGCAGTGCTTTCACGAGAATCTCCTCACAGCGACTAGTGCTGCGTACAAAAGTTCTTTCACCTTAACAGAGCTTGTCGTAGCACGAGGCCTGTTCGTTTTCGCCGTTTATGGCGGAGAAAAAACACTACGGAACCCACTAGCAGGGTGGTGAAAAATGATTTCCTGTTGCGCATTTCGCTCGTTGGACTGCAACTTCGTTGGAGCCCACGAAAAAATCCTCAGCGTATCTCAGAGGATACGCCTCCGGTTTTTTCGCAATCTCCGCCTCGTTTCGT
>CAIXKI010000253.1 GCA_903920005.1 uncultured delta proteobacterium | reverse complement strand
TACATGGAGGATCGAGCCCCCCCTCAAACGGATAATAATGCCTGAATCAAGGGGTTAGGGGCTTCGAAATATCGATAATGTTTTCACCTCAATGCGACGATATTCAAGGTGAGTAGGAAAACTACGGGAATAGCTATGTCTGATCATGGAGCAAAACCAGAAGAGCACGCGGCTGAAGGTGGCGATAAGCCGAAGAAGAGCAAGAAGGGGCTCTTTATCGGGCTTGGGGTCGTCGTCCTTGCCCTGGGAGCGGGTGTTCCGATGTTCCTTATGGGTGGAGAACCCCCTGCGGAAGAAGCCGCGGTGCATGAGGAAGAGGAGAAGCCTCATGAGAAGCACCTGGAAACCGCGGAGCTCGGGATCTTCATTGTGAATCTTTCGGAAACTACCTCGTTCCTTAAAACGAAGATGACGGTGGAATTCGACCCGGAGATCGTCGACCGCCAAACTAAGAAACCCGAAGGTGAGGAGGCTGCCGCTGAAGAGGGGGGTGGTGAGCACGGAGGGGGAGAAAAAGCTGGTGGAGCCGCTCCGATGCCTGAGTTTATGGCTCACAAAGAGACCCAAATTAAGGATGCCGTAATTCGAATCCTTTCCTCAAAGCACACCGATGAGATGCTCACGGGTGAAGGTAAAGAGCGCCTTAAGGAGGAACTCGTTGAGGGAGTGAATGAGGCTGTCGGGCTTGAAGATCCAGCCGTTAACCGCATTTTCTTTACTGAGTTTATTATTCAATAGCGATCGTTGATCGCGCTATGCAAGGAGGTGTCGGACAAATTCCTGATAGGAGTTTGTGATCGACACCTTTTTGCTTTCCTGATTCATCGCTTCAGTTAGCTGCCGAGGATACTCCACGTTTCTGCCGATCTCCGGTTCTACGGTTTTGGCAAATTTCGCAGGGTGAGCGGTCGCAAGAATGATGTGCGGATTTGTGTGGGTCGCGCGTCGTACGTATCTATTGGATGCTACGAGTCCGACCGCGGTGTGCGGACAAACGACATAGCCGGTCTCCTGGAAACACCGTCGGATCTCCGCTCGGGTCTCTTCGTCTGACACGGTCTCTCCAGTAATACGATCCCGAATGGCGCTTATTTCGTCGTTAAAGAGCGGAAGGATGCGGGCGAAGTTGCTTGGATTTCCAACATCCATGGCGTTTGAGATCGTCTCGTAGGAGGGGTGAGGCGCGAATAAGCCACTGCGGAGGTAGGTTGGAAACGGGGCGTTTCTGTTGCATGCGGCGATAAAACGTTCGACCGTCGCTCCTAGCTGATGGGCTATGAGTCCGCCCGTAAGATTACCGAGATTTCCGCTTGGGACAGAGATGATCGGTTTCGTATTTGGTGGAAGCTGGAGCACCGCGTATACGTAGTAGAAGATCTGCGGGAGAAGGCGAGCGATGTTAATAGAGTTTGCGGAGGTAAGGCGCTTTTTGCCCGTCACGGCGTGGTCTGAGAGCGCTCGCTTTACGATCGCCTGACAATCATCGAATGTTCCCTCCACCTCGAACGCGGTAACGTTATGCCCAAGGGTCGTCATCTGCTTTTCTTGCACGGGTGTTACCTTCCCCTTAGGGAACAGTATAGAGACCCGTATAGCTGGGAGGGGCGTGTGGTCGAAAAACGCGTTCGCAACGGCGCTTCCGGTGTCCCCTGAGGTTGCGACAAGAACGGTGAGAGGCTCTGTGCTATCTCCAAGAAAGTATCGAAAAAGGCGAGCCATGAAGCGCGCCCCGAAATCTTTAAAAGCGCAGGTTGGTCCGTGAAAGAGTTCAAGGATGTGCGTGTTCGGTGCTATCTCCTTAAGAGGAGCGTCAAAGTTGAACGCCGCTGAGCAGATCTCCTTCAGGAGGTCTTCGGGCACTTCGTTCTCGAGGAACGCGTGAGCGATGTGGAAGGCGAGTTCTGTGAAGGGCGCGCCACGGAGCGATTCAAGTTGTTGCCGCGATACTGTCGGTAGCTGAACAGGCATGTAGAGCCCCCCGTCAGGTGCGAGCCCCTTCAGTACGCCTTCGCTCCATGGGTGTCTTAATGAGAGATCCTTCGTCGAACAGAGAGGCATATGACCTACTTCTTATGTATTACTACTGCCCCTTGCGCGTTCACCTGAGACACATAGCTGCGCGCGCCGACGCTGAGAAGGGTGAAGGCTCCCTTCATCGCTTCCGCTATCTGTAGGGCCGAGCTCTCCGAGCTTGAAAACGCGAATAGTGAGGGGCCCGATCCCGATATCGAACATCCGGTTGCTCCCTCGCGGAGGGCCGCCACTTTGGCGGCGGCATAACCCGGGATAAGCTGCGCGCGCTCCGGCTCGATAATTTTGTCTTCGAGCGCTCTTCCCATGAGAACCACATCGTCCGTGTAGATGCCGGCGACGAGCGCCGCCGCGTTTCCCCACTGGGAGATCGCTGATTCAAGGGCTACGGTTTTCTTGAGAACTTTGCGCGCATCTTGGGTGCGCAGCTCGAGTTCCGGAGAGACCACACTTATCCAAAGGTTTGATGGGGTGGGAAGATGTACGACATCGAGTGGGGCATAGCTTCGAATAAGGACAAAGCCACCAAAGAGAGCCGGAGCTACGTTATCGGCGTGAGCCGCGCCGCAAGCGACTCGTTCACCCTCCATCGCAAAGGGTAGTAGGTCCGCGCGTGTAAGAGGGGCCCCGAGAAGTTCGTTTGCCGCAACCACGGCAGCGACCGTGCTTGCGGAGCTGGAACCGAGTCCGCTTCCGATCGGGAGACCCTTTTCAATTGAGAGTTCAATTCCTACCGAACCGAACTGAGATGGGTCCGTGGTTCGGAGGTGTTTGAGGAGCGCCAGAACTGAAACGCCCGCGGTGTTTGTGTGAGGATCAAGGGGGAGCCTCCCGTCATCCCCGGATATCTCTTTAATCTGAATGCCGGGGATCTGAGTCGTGCTCGCTGTAACTGTATCCCCTGGTTTCGCGATAGCGAATCCAAGCACGTCGAACGCGGATCCTACATTCGCGACTGTTGCGGGGGCGAATACTGTGACTGAACGCATCGTAAACCTTAACTTGCTATTCGGATTATGTCGGCAAACACACCTGCGGCGGTGACTTCGGCTCCGGCTCCCGGACCCTTCACGACGAGTGGATTCGGTGAGTAGCGGCGGGTCGAGAACGCGACGATGTTGTCGCTTCCTGAGAGCGCGCAGAACGGATGATTCAGGGGAACCGATCGGAGGCTTATCTCCGCGCGGCGCTCCTGACAATCGATGAGAGCTCCAAAGAAGAGCCGCTTCCCGTGCTCCTTCGCTTGTTGAACCTGCGCCTCAAAGTGAGGATCGAGCGAGGGAAGTCGCTCCATAAATTCATCTACCGACCACGAAGCTGCCTCGGGCGGTAAGAGGGGGCTGATCGTTACCTGCGCGATGTCGAAAGGGAGTCCCGTGTTTCGAGCGAGGATGAGAACCTTACGGGCTACATCCGCTCCGGAGAGGTCATCTCTAGGATCTGGTTCGGTATATCCGAGCTGTTTCGCTTCTCGCACCGCGTCGCTAAAGGCTCGTCCCTCTGCCATTGAGTTGAAAATAAAACTTAAGGTTCCCGACAGGACGGCTTCAATGCGGTATACCTTATCTCCGCTTCGCACGAGATCCCGAAGGGTGCTTAACACTGGAAGTGCTGCTCCGACGCACGTCTCATGGAGAAAGGGTGTGCGTCGCTCGTGAGCGGTCTTCACGATCTCGTCAAAGAGTGGCATTGGCCCAGAGACTCCGCGCTTGTTTGGAGTTACCACGGCCACGTTCCGTTTTAAGAGCTTGGTGTAATACGCGGGTATGTCATCACTCGCGGTGCAATCAACGAACACGCAGTTCGAAAGATTCGCGGTGAGTAGGTGAGAGATGAAATCGCCGATAGCGAACGTGGGGGATGAATCTGAGAGTGTGACGGTATACTCAAGCGAGTCGTCGTCTTCTTTAGCCAGGATCATCTTTCGGCTGTTGGCGACACCGCGAAGCTGCAGATCGAGTCCGAGTGTTGCTCGAAGGGTTTCGCGTTGCGCCTCAAGTTGTTTAAGCAATGTTGATCCGATGAGTCCGGTGCCGATTATCCAAAGGTTGATGGTCTTTGAGCGATTTGAGAAGAACTCGTCGTGTAACGCGTTGAGCGCTTTTGTCTCCTCATCGTTCGAGATGACCGCTGAGATGTTAAGCTCTGAGGACCCCTGGGCTACGGCCACCACATTGATGCCATTTGAGCCGAGCGCTGTGAAGACTCGGCCCGACATTCCGGGCGTATGGCGCATCCGCTCTCCAACGACAGAGATAATAGCGAGGTCTTCTTCCACAACGAGTGGTGAGATAAGCCCCGCTTGAAGTTCAAGGGCGAACTCCTCGCCGACAGCGGCGCGAGCTGACTCGACGGAGTGAGGATCTATAGCGCAACAGATGGTGTGTTCCGATGATGCCTGGGTGATGAGGATAATATTAATCTTTGCTGTGGCGAGCGCTTTAAAGAGTCGTGCCGCGCTTCCCGCTACTCCTACCATTCCACTTCCCTCTAGTCGGATCAGGGCGAGGTTGCTGATGGAGGAGATTCCGGTAATTGGGTGTGGCAGAGATGGCGCGTGCTCCACGATCCGTGTCCCCATCGAGTCGGGTCGGAAGGTGTTTTTGATTACGAGCGGTATGCGGGCATCTATCGCGGGTTGCATCGTCGGCGGATAAATTACCTTGGCTCCGAAGTGGCACAGCTCCATCGCCTCTTCGAAGGTTACTTCTGGAATTGGAAAAGCTTTTGGAACTTTGCGTGGATCGGCGGTGAGCATTCCGTCCACATCGGTCCAGATCTCAATCTCATCGGCATCGAGCGCGGCGCCTATAAGGGACGCCGTGTAGTCTGAGCCGCCTCGTCCGAGGGTTGTTGTTAATTCCGACAGTGAGCTAGCGATAAAACCGGTGACGATCTGAAGTTTGGGATGGGCGTCGAAATATGCGCGGACCGCTTGCTCCGTTTTTTCTTTTACCGGGCGAGCGTTTCCAAATAATTCGTTCGTCCAGATGATCTCTCTCGCGTCGAGAGCTTCAACGTCGAAGCCGCGAGCGAGAAAACTTTCGGAGACGATGAACGCGGAGAGGCGTTCGCCGAAGCTCATAATGAGGTCCAGGGTCCGTGGACTGCACTCGCTCACGAGGGTAATCCCGTGAAGGAGATCCGCGAGTTCGTTCACTAAGACCTTCGTCGACGCGAGCGAGCTGCTTCGTCGGGTAACGGGGATGAGCGTTTCGACCGCCGTCAGGTGCCGCTCCTCAAGAGCGGTTAGGCCCTCTTTGTATGCGGCGCGTCCGGTGACGGCTTCTCGGGCAAGGGCGATGAGGGTATCGGTTACCTCTTGGAAGGCGGACACGACTACAGCCCGGACCTCCCCGGGTTGGTATCTGTTCTGATCTGTTACGAGAGAGATTACGGTCTGAATGCGTTCGGCAGTCCCTACAGACGAGCCGCCAAATTTAAGGATCTTCACAAGCGTCCTGCTATGAAGGAAACGAAATTGTTACCTCTTTTGGGGAGGTTATCATGATGAGGGGAGGGTAAGGAAAGGGAGAATCCGACTGACAAATCGGGGTGAAAGGATTTGAACCTTCGACCTCACGGTCCCGAACCGTGCGCTCTAGCCGGGCTGAGCTACACCCCGTTAACTATTAGGAACATATTGGTATTATCGGGTTCTTGCAAGGATTCCTTGAGGGGGCCCTTGAGAGTCTCAATCATTATGCAACAGGCTGAATCAGTTCGCCCATAACCCGATTAGTTCCGCCTGAGAGGGTGTTTGTGCCCCCTCTGTTTTTGCGGACTGTAGATGTAACGGCATGGAGCAGTCAAAAACCCATAACCAGGCCCACCAGCATGACGCGCACGATAATCGTGATCACGCGCGCCGTGACGATATGCAGTGGACGCAGTACATCACAAACCTCGCTGCGAATAAGCTATCTCAACCACGTTCTCAGACCTTGAAAATCCTAGAACAACAGCTCGCTCGTCTCAATGAGGAGCTCGTTACTGGTGATTCGTCGCGTGTAAAAGAGCGTCTGGCGCCCAGCGGTGAACAGAGGAGCGATGGTACCGCAAATGAGCAGAGGCGTGAGGGTGATGGCTCTGTTACGGGTGCTCAAAACGCTCTTGCTGTAGGGGTGACTGACCCCGTCGCGCTCAATACCGACAATGGTTTAATCGTAGGGACTGCCTCTCTTGGTACGGGTTCCTCTGACACGAACGCGCTTCGGTTCGCGGGTGCTGCCCGTGTAGAGCGCGTGAATCCTCAGGTTCAATCGCTCAATCAGGAGATGCTCATCGGCTCCCGTTGGGTGGACGTTCTCTGGCAATTTATCGTGACGAATCAGAAGCGCGTCATCGACCTTGAACGGCTCGGTATCGAGCCCTCCGAGCGTATGGATCTTCAAGTCGATATGATTAGGCAGATCGCCGCTACGTACGAGAAACTCGGACTTCTCACGAGACTTCCCGATTCATTACATGAAGCGCACGAGTGCAAAAAAGTAGACGATATTCGCACGATGGCTCTCGTCTATGTGGCGAGAAAGATGATGGATGTGGCGTCTCCTACGGAGATTGCGGATGAGAATGATGATGGGTCCGGAAGTAAAAACAAGAAGCAGAGGATCGACTTCCCTCGATCAGTGATTAGTCCGTATGAGGGAATCCGACCGATCGAGTTCGACCCGGCGGAAGTTCTGAGGTCGGCGGCGTAAGGAATGTATGTTGTCCATTATTAACCGATACGATGAAGTGTTTCAGATAGAGATGGATGGATGGTGCTTTGGTATTACCAACTATCCCGGAGAGGTGTCTGCGCAGATCGTTCATCGAATCGTTCGCGAGTTAGCCTCCTCGTTCCAGGCCGCGATTGAGCACAATGTTGTTTTCGATATTCTCGACTTGGCAAACAAGTTTTCTAACGCGGCTCGCTGTCTTGTGCATGAGCATGAGATAGCGTTTGCGATTATGGCTCAGCTCCCTAATCCCGCTAACCTTCATGAGGACCAACAGTGTGTCCTCGGTATGGTTATTGATAAAGTTGAGCAGAAGTATCCTGGCGCGCTTGAGACTTTTTACAAGCGTTGGCAAATAGGGCAAAAAGAAGCGGCATAGCATACGATACGTCTATATCCAGGCCTTGTCGTCACTTTTTTGTATCCCAAAAGCCCTGAATTGAAGTACAACCCTGCACAGCACATGGTGAGCACCTCTACGGTGCTTCTTTTTTTATGGAGATTCCTCTATGCGATTTGTGGCAATTCTTGTAGCTGTTGCTTCTATGTTTGTGGCTAACGTCGCGTCTGCGACCCCCGACTGCCGTCCATGCCCGTATTCATGCTCTGATCTGGGTCTTGGAAAAAAAGATTGTAGTGTCGTTAGCGATACTCGAGGTGTGTGCTGCCTTGATCTGACCCAGAAGGGGCTTGAGTTGGCGAAGGCTCAGGCGAGCGTTTTAGGTAATAATGCCGCCAGGCAGGATCAGTGCCCGTCGGGATTTCGTCCTAGTGAGCAGAAGTGCTCCGTTGAGGAGCGTCGTCGTGGATGCAAGGATATGCGCCTTCCGAGTGGTCTTGGATGTGTGAAGCGATAACTAGGTTTCGTTTCTTTTGATAGAGAGGCGCCCCTTCGAGAGGAGGGGCGCTTTTTTTGCGTCTTTTCTCTCAGAGACCGCGCGCTGTTTTCTTGCGTCTTTTCCTCCGTGTTTTCTCTCAGAGACCGCGCGCTGTTTTCCAATATTCTTTCAGAGACTGCGAGCCGCAACTTTTTGTTCTTGATTCCGATAGTAGGCAGTCAGCCAATGCCTAGAAAAACGGAACGTGAGCAAACTCTATGTGTTATCATCCTCGTATCGAATGTCAGGACGTCGCTTCGTTTCAGACCACTAGAGCGCGTAACTCAGAGCTCTGGTTTATAAAAAGTCGAGAGCTTGAGGAAGCTATCCTTGGCTATGCTGCTCGGTACTCCACTCGGTATGTGGTAAAGATGTATGCCTTGGCGATAGAGGGCAATCACATTCAAAAGGTAGCCCAATTTCCGAAAGCTAATAGAGCTCACTTCATGCGGGACTTTAATTCTGCGGTAGCTCGTGCCGTTCCCCGATATCAGACCAAGTATCCAGGCGGACCGTTCTGGGCTCGCCGATATTCCTCTGAGTATCTTCCGGGAGACGCTGATATCGAGGATAGATTCTTTTACACAGTTCTGCAGCCAGTAAATGATGGGCTTGTCGACGATATTTCCGACTATCCGGGCTACAACTGCTTCGAGGATGCAATTCGGGGCAGAATCAGGCAATGCAAGGTGGTTAAGTGGAAGCAGTATCATGACGCAAGACGATGGAATGCTTCAGTTTCGATTGAGGAATTTACAGAGACATGTACCCTTAAATACGAACGGATTCCTGGATACGAAAAGCTCTCCCAATCAGAATACGAGACTATGATGCGGGTGAAATTGAAGGAACGAACCGCAGAGGTTCTTCAACAGCGACGGTGCAAGTCCTCCCTCGGTCCTCAAAGGCTCCAAAAGATTGAGCCCGGCTCTCGCCCCAAGCAAACCAAGACAAGTGGGCCCAGAGAGCACCGTCCACGAGTGCTTTCAAAGAATCCCGAGCGCCGCTCTGCGGCTAACGCTTGGTACTTTAGCACTTATTTTGAATATCGTAGGTGCTCGAAACAGTACCGAGAAGGAAACCTCTCTGTTGAATTCCCTCGAGGCACCTACAAACCTCCTCTCTTCACCGTCGCCTTCTGCGGTGGTATTGCGTAACTCGACCATCGAGAGGCGCTGCTTCTACAGTCACAGCAGCGCCCACCAGTGTTTTTTTACCTTTTTACCGGTTAGGCTTTGTCAAACATTAACGCACCGAGGACCTCGGCGGGAATGTTGATTTTAGGGCGGCGCGGCGACCCCCTATCGGCCGCGCGGTCTCTGAGAAAAAGACCGCTCAGAACGGCGTGTAGCGCGCGCCGTGCTGTTGTTCGAGCTTCACAAGGCGCTCGCGGATCGTATCGAGCCCCTCTTTCTCCGCGTAGTAAATGACTCCACCTCTAAATGGCGGGAATCCGATTCCCATCACGGTGCCTAGATCGATCTGCTTCTTAGCGAGCTCTCTGTCATCGCCGGCAACGCCATCGTTTAGGCATTTCATCGCCTCATTAACGAGGTGATATATAAGTCGTTGTTGGATCTCTTCTTGAGAGAGCTTTTTCTGAGGAATC
>CAIXKI010000252.1 GCA_903920005.1 uncultured delta proteobacterium | reverse complement strand
CTACCATAGTTCAACTACTTACAAAAAAGCGATCGATGTTCCTAGCAATAAAAATTGGGCGTTGCGCCGAGAGCTTGGGAGGGCTTCAACACCTCACAAATCCAGAAACCACGAGGTGTATATCATCGAGGGGGCGAGCCTCTAATCCGGCTAGACCCGCGGTGCGAATCTGAGCTTCCACCTCGCTCACCTCAAAGGCGGCGCACAAGGAGTTGAAAAAGTCCCGCTTGAGAACCTCGGGTTCGGATCCGGCGAGGTTTTCCATAATCGTTGCAGCCTCCACCAGGGTTTCGGGTCTGCGAAGGTCAGATACGAAGATGAAGGTGTCGGATGTTGCTAGCTGCTTAATGGTATCCCATAAGACCTGCGGGTTGTGCAGGTGGTGCAAAAAGCTGTTGCTCATAATGGTGACGTACGGGCCCCTCGGAAGCTTTTCGCTCGGGATATAACTCTCGATAAATGTTGCCCGCTCCTGAAAATCTGGTCGTTGAGCGACTGAACTCATCGCGAGCTTAATCATTTCCCGTGAGCCATCTATACCGATAAGAGAGATGCTCGGCAGCTCTGAGAGGAGTCGAAAGTCGAGGTCTCCTGATCCACACCCAAGATCGAGAACGAGGCCGTTGATAGCCTGGGGTGGCGCTAGTTCGGAGAATACCTCGACTCGCCGGTCGTGAGCACGACTGAAATCAGCCGCATCGTACGCCTTCGCCTGTTCGACATCTTCCATGATCTCTGGTTCTAGGATTCGTTGCATCTTCATACCTGTTGGTTTTAATAATGTATATTGCGATGTAGCTATCCCATAAAACCAATCGTTCGGCACCCCAGTTGAGGATACCCCTTGTGCCTTCATTGACAAATGAAACATATCTGTCACATTTAGGACATGTTATCAGCTCCCTCCAAAGTAAAAGATTATCTCGCAGCACGACCTTCTATCGTTGAATGTTTACGCCTTGGGATCGTGAACTACTCAGCGCTTGCCCGAGAGATCGGGCCTCCGTCAGCTCGGGATGCGCTGGTACAGGCATTGCGACGGTATAGAGGACGATTGAAGCGAGAGCGTAGTGTAGAAGATCGACTCGCGCGGGTTCTTCAGAAGGTGGAGGTCGTTATCCGCACAAACGTGACGCTCTACCAGCTTGAGCGAGTCCTGAGCGATACCGAACGGCGCACACTCCATGACGGTCGCAAGAGTGGCCATATCCACGCCTATGAGTGCGAAACCCGATCCATAGTGGTGTGCGGCTCTGATGCCATCCACGATCTCCCGCGGAGTATTCAAGCTGAGCGTTCGGTCTCTTCGCTTGCGCAGGTATGTTTGAAACACTCGGTTGATGTGGCTAAGACCCCGGGTGTGCTCGCGCGACTTCTCGGCACGCTCGCCCAGCATGATGTCCTGGTGGTTGAGACAGTCACATGCGTTGGTGAACAGCTACTATACGTGGAGAGTCGAGATATTCAGAAAATTATGGGTCTCATTGAAACTGGGTACAGAACGGCTCGGCGGAAGTAGTCCGAACAAAGGGGCCGCTATCCGTTGGGGAACCGCTCCCTCCAATCTCTCTCGGGTGAGAAGCGCATGTTTTTTTTCTCTGTAGGGGGGCTACTTCCGCCGCCTCCATCAGCATAAAGGCCCTTCGCATTTCGGATACCCCACCTTGTAGTGCCCCACACCCTCGTACACCCTACTTTATCAAGACCGCCCGAACTCTTCAGAGCCGCAACGGAATTCGGAAATGGTTTCAGCCGTCCTGCAATATCAACTGCTTCAGCTGCTTTTGAAAAGTAGGCTGTACCCACGGCCATTAAGTTAAGGACTAATTCGCCCACAAGTCTATTTCGTTCCTCCGCCATCAAGCTGAAATTAAGCATGATTAGAGTGCGGCTATGGTGCCCACCTCTCTTAACTTAATGGCCGTGAGGTTGTACCAGGGGCTACGGGGCATCTGTCACCGACACTGCTCAAGACCCGAAGAGGAATGATGGCGCGGGGTTGAGAGCACTAGTGCATCGCGCCCCAGCAAATTATCAGCTTTCTGTATCGAACCGCAGGAGGCTCCCAATTCTCTTTCTTAGTGTTATGTCGGATGGTACCGTAAATCCTTCCAAGCTCTTTCTTAAAGCGACACGCAGTGTCCTTTCATCCGGGTATCTTTACGTAGTTTGTAGCGTTTTTTTCGGCGTGTAAGACCTCTTATGCGCGGTCGTTTTATGAAAGGAAGTACAATGAGGGCCGAATATCGTCGAATCTTTCGCAGTGCTAACCCACTGCTAAGGTTAGTCAGAATCGCAAGCTTGCGAAATCGCGCTGGGTTGCGAAATCGAAAAGACAACAGCGAAGCTGATATTGATTACACGCTGTTGTTTGTCGCGCTGGTCCAGTTACCAGCCGGGGTAATTAGTTATCTACTAAGCCCTGGACTGAATCTAGATCTGCTGATCTGCGCCTTAGTCGGAGGATTATCCAGCATTGCCCTAGAGCTGTGCACAGGCAGATTGAACAGCTTTGTTTCCGCCTGCGGACTCCTCGCGATAAACTTGTCGCTGGGCATTTTTTTCGCAGAACTAGTCCCCATTTGGTTTATGGTGCTCGGGTCCCCGGGAATGGAATCGTTTTGGTTCCCTACATTCGTGGTCACTGTGATACCTCTCGTATGCACTGTGGCGATGTTTCAGGACCTTGAATACGCCAATAAACTGGTTCGTAGGGGACGCGATCAGTGTTTGGCTTCCGCCCTTTCGTGCTCGCTCTTCTTCGCCCTGGGTCTTCCATTCGTATGGATCGCCAGGGCCTTCAGTGAAGCGTCAAGGAGGAAGCATTAGTAACACGGGCTCACTTTTTAGGTTATTAACCAATCTACGTAGAGAGCCCTCCACCACTCAACGCTGAACGATTCGCCAGAACTTTGGTTAGACGTGGTGGATTCAAATTTCAAGGCAGTTCCAGAATCTCCTCTTAGGCAGTCTGCTGTCGGAACCCATGGCGCCCTACAAAGTCTCCCTCATAACCGGATCGGCAAAACCCATGGGCCCGATATTCAGGCTCGCGCGCCTCTACCTTGGAGAAACTCTTCATTCAAGGCGACTCCCCTACTTACCAGTTTGAATAGGCGCAAATCGTGCACCCAATGTGAATAGGAACCGAACTTTGAATAGGAAAATGTATGGAGAGGGTTGTAGGGAAACCTCCCTACCCGTCATTCAAATCTTGGGGAACACAAGTTTGAATAGGAAAATATATGGAGAGGGTCGTAGGGAAACATCCCTACCCGTCGTTCAAATCTTGGGGAACCCAAGTTTGAACAGGAAAATGTATGGAGAGGGTCGTAGGGAAACCTCCCTATCCGTCGTTCAAATCTTGGGGAACCCAAGTTTGAACAGGAAAATGTATGGAGAGGGTCGTCGGGAAACATCCCTACCCGTCGTTCAAATCTTGGGGAACCCAAGTTTGAACAGGAAAATATATGGAGAGGATCGTAGGGAAACATCCCTACCCGTCGTTCAAATCTTGGGGAACCCAAGTTTGAACAGGAGAATATGGAGCGGGTGAAGAGATTCGAACTCTCGACCTCTTCCTTGGCAAGGAAGCGCTCTAGCCAACTGAGCTACACCCGCATCGAGGCAAGAAGGAATACTGTACCCCCTAATAAAAGTCAACGGGTGGGGCCGTCTAGAAAAGCAGGTGGCAAAGGGCGATCATTGCTGGCATTCCTCCTATAATTTAGGCAGGATACACCGTATTAAGTGTATGAATTACGCATGAATAGGAACCACTATGACCGACTCATGGGATGAGCGACGACAAGCTCAAGAAGAGAGCTACTTTCAAAGAGCAAACCAGGAATCACTCGCTAGGCTAGCCCGCAAACAGGAAGGTGGGGCCCGTAAAAGTCCAATTACGGGAAAGCCCATGGAGCATATAGTTGCGTTCGGTGCGGTAATCGATCACTGCACGACCTCTGGCGGTGTCTTCCTCGATAAGGGAGAGCTTGAGCACATATTGGAAGCCGCCAAACAGGGATCCGCGACTCTTAAGGATTTTATTGGATCGCTTCCTACTCGAAAGGCTTCAGAAGGCGTAGTTAGCGACAACCTTCCGAGCCCGGACAACGGAAAGCCGATGAAAGTAGAAAAGATTCTGGGCATCTCGGTGGCCTGTTGCGAAGAGACTGGAGGGATTTGGCTCGATGCTCGTGAGCTCGATCGCCTGACGGCTTCAGCTCATCAATCACTTGCAAGCTCGATGAAAGACTTCTTCTCTCTCGTCCTCGGACAAAAGTAAGATTCTTGCTACTCGATACACCTTCCCACCAAAGTGGGAGGGTAGAGGAACTTACTTTTTCTAGAACCGCCACCCCGAGAGGTCGTTGACACCCGGAGTTTTGGGGGGTTGACCTAGGGTGGATAACCGCTTTTTGCACAGGGTAAGAATCTTCTCAAAGTGCTCTGCTTGGATTGGAACACCACCTTGCGCACACAGGGCGAGGCCCTCCGCCGCCCATGTCGCGATCACCTGCAGATCCTCTCGGGATATCCTCGCTTTCGGAAGTACTGCCTCAAAAATGCCGGCGTTGGCCTTCATTATCTGAACATTCGGCCGCTCGCATTAAAACACTCGTATTATCTCCGGCCCCGTAGGGCACGAAGACCGAAGCACCCCATCCATAGTCAGCCCCTTACTCCCCAACTCCATTACAGCCATACATCCTCCGATTCACTACCTCACTGAGCGTACCTCCCCAGAGGGAAACTCAGCTCTCTCTGCCCCTACCCACTCTACGTCGACGCAGGGTCTGACCGTCTCTAGGAGCACACTCTTGTTATAGCGAGCGGAGAAAAAACGTAAACTCAAAGAGCACCCCGAGCGGGATTCAACAAACAGCTCCAACTGAATCAAACTCATCCGAACAGAGATGCCGGCGAAAAAAGTGTGCCTGTGACGACGTGAACGGCCTCCTATCACTCAAACAACAACGGCGAATTCAAAGAGATACAGGCTCTTTCAGAGCTTGACGGATGAGCGGCCCATAAAGTGCTCAGTGAGCGCTACAAAGGAGGTTGATTATTCCACTTAAAGTAGACGTTTTACAGATCCTCAAACTCCCCTTGTCGCACTCGGCGCACAACGAGCGGAAAGTAGAGATACATGACGTTGTTGGGTGCCACCTGAACCTTTACTGACT
>CAIXKI010000251.1 GCA_903920005.1 uncultured delta proteobacterium | reverse complement strand
CCTCCAATCGTTTCCGCGATGATTATGTGATTCGCAGGATCCCACGACGATCGATCCTGGAGGGCCGGCGGCCTCGCCGGCTTGTCGCGACCCGCGACGATTGTGAAGGGGCACCGGCCCCGGTGCCCGTGCGTCTCCTGCTAGGCCAGGTCGCGAATGACGGCAACCGCGACCTTCTCGGAGTCTGGTTTGTACGCACCGCTTCTCACTTTCGCTTTTAAGTCTTGGACCTTCGAGGCCCTGCCGGAATCAGCCTCGCTCAGTGGAGTTCTATTGGTGTTCTGAAGATTTGTCGCCAACACAACCGCGTCAGTTGACGGCACTTGCGGAGTATTGGCTTGTGGAGCGACCGGTGAGCTCGGCGAGGTCGCCGGTACCGCATCGACGTTAGCAGCAAATAGACTGCCTATTTTTGAAATGCTCATGGTTCTCTTCCCTGACAACTACGACAAACGATTACGAGTAGTGACGTGCGTCCCATCGCACCTCAATCCTTGATTCGCCATCCGTGGCTGGAGAAGAAACAGCGTCCTTTCCGTACAAATGAGTATCGGAGGGTAGTTACGACACCTTTACGATTGGGACTTATTTCGCCGAGAATTATTCGCTGTGTTTTTGGGCGAAGGCACGACGCCAATATGCTGAAAAGAATGAGATAGTTAGATGGGTATCGCTATGGGGAAGGGAGCGATTTAAAAAGTCCATCCATCGTAGGTCCCGCAATTTGTAAGATAGTATAGTGCCTAAATGCAGACTTCGCCCTGTCGACTGATACGGCGCGAATAGAAATGGTGAAGAGATGAAGATAGTAGTGATGAGTGTTGGCCGAGTGCGCCAGCCCTTTGTGCTTCAGGGGGAGGCTGAGTACCTCCAGCGAATTAGAGGAAGTTTTCAAGTTGAGCTTGTTGAGCTTGGTATGGAATCTCCTGAGTCGATGAGCCCTACGGAGGTTCAGAATCGTGAGGCGGAGGAGATTCTCAAACGCTCCAAGGGATACGAGTATCTTGTTGTTCTTGACGAGCGTGGCAAGACGCTCTCGTCAAAGCAGTTTAGCGACTTCGTACAAACGAGAATGAACTCTGGAGTTAAGTCGGTCTGTTTGATTATTGGAGGGGCTTACGGAGTCTCTGAAAAGATTAGACAGGAGGCTGACTCCATCCTATCGTTGTCGACGCTAACGTTTCCTCATCAGCTCGCTCGCCTAGTTTTAGTTGAGCAGCTTTATCGAGCTCACACCCTGCAAAAAGGGGTGAGCTACCATAAGTAATTCCGAGTGTGTGGTGCTCCTGAATGGGCAAAATTCGAAAGTTCGCTGAATTAAATATTCGTAAGATTACCGGCGGAAAAGATCCGGTACGCGTTGTTGAAGAGTTTCTTACTCGCCGAGGTTTCAATCCTGAAGAGTGTCAAAAAGAGAAAACCTCAGAGCTCGTCCGCTGGATGGTGCAGTTTAAAGATGACGAAGAGCTTGAGATCCTAATAGAGGGCATTCGAAAACCTTCAGAGACGACGCTTTATATGGGGCTTAATATCGTGACCGTTCCTATTAGGGGCGCCTACGATATGCTGACAGCGGCGTTGGAGATAGCCGATGGCCTCGTTGGAATTAAGGTCAGCTTGGTAGGGCACTACTTAGTTTTGAGTTCCAGTTTGAGCGGCTCGACGTTGACGCATGAGGAGCTTGAATACAATCTGCGATTGATTGAAGCTCAAGAGGGTTGGTTTAAGGAAACCCTAAACGCCGAGCTTGGATGGGAAGATACGGTTGTGGAATAGGCCGGCAGGATAAACCTTGCGCGCTTTCTAATCAGCTTCGAGTACTTCACTAAAGTTTGAAATGACATCACCTTTGAACGCTGCGATCGAGACATAGATTCGCCGCGTGTCGGGGATGCCTTTTATAAGGTATCGGAAGACTGGACCGAGTTCAGGATCTTGTTCCTCTCGTATCTCGATGATTGAAACTTTTACCTCATTCGGCAGAGAGTCGGGGGTCGCGCCGTATCGAATGATGTAGCCGTCTACTGGATCGCTTGGGATCTTCCACGCTACCTCTATTCCCTGTCCCGCGATGGGAGGGGAGGTTACCGTAGTCGACTCTTTGATTTCAGCCTGCGAGGTCGGAAGAGACCCCGCTTCGTTTGAAGCCTCCTTTGAAAAGAGAGAGCACCCGCTTAAGAGTGTCAGTGCTACGACGGGAATAAGAGAGAGGAGCTTCTTCATAGGTCATCCGAGATTCGAGAGTGCTAGTGCGGCGTCCATATAGTTGTCTTCACCTACTAGAGGCCGTCTCAATCGAGCTGCATCGGTAGATGACAGAGCTGTTTGGACGGAGCGCTAGTAGTGCGTTGAAAAAACTCTTTGAACGAGGCGCTCGGGCGACATACTAGCGCAAACCGAACGTTGGTGAACCCCCCGTATGTGACCGCGATGGGGTTAAACTTACGAGCAGCCGAGCAGTCCGCCCTTGGTGCTATCCCATGAGCAGGTTTTCGCGGCGCGGTAGTGTTTCGCCTGTGCAACAAAACCTGTTTGTGAAGCCGTTACGGTAAGCGAGATCCCTTTTCCGAGCTGGGTGACACCGGGGAGCCCCGAAACTGAGCAGCGTGTGCCCGATTCCACCTTCGAGCACTCAGCTATCGGTCTATACGCCTGGTTCGTCGCGAAGAACGATTCCTGTGCTGCTGCTATGTTGCGCAGCTCTCCGATAGCGGCGGCGCTGTACGCCCGCTCGCGATAGCTTGAATATTGAGGGATCGCGATGGCCGCGAGGATCCCAAATATCGCTAAAACGACCGTCAATTCAACAATGGTAAATCCGCGTGGGTATCTCATGGTGTCTCTGTAGTTGTGATGCTCGTTCGGTCGTAATCGTGTCCACCTCGACACAACTTTCATGTGAAAATTGGGAATTCGGGACTAATACCAACAAGCAAAATTTGCCCCCTGAGTCTCCCTGGCCACTGCGTGTGCAAGCCAAGTGCCACAGTTTGCTAGGGGCGTGAAGAATGACTTTTTTTGTTCCTTTCGATAGTTCGGCGAGAGCTTGACCGCAGGCGCAGACAAAATACCCAATATATCAGGGTGTATACCTCTGCGTTGGCCGCTCGCTCGGGTCGTTTCGCCAACGCTCTACAACAGCCCGCGGGGGTCCCGTTCGCGCTGTCTCTGTCAGGAGTGCCGAAAGGTTCCTGCCCGTGTGTGTTCAGAGAGGGAAAAGGGGGGGCGTTTGAAGTTTCAGAAAAAACGAGAGCCCAGGGGGAGTAAGCCCATGGGGGCCACTTAGCGGGCAAACGCTCCCAAAGAGAAAACTGGTAGGTACATCGAGAGTACAAAGCCCCCGACGACCGTGCCGAGTATCGCAAGGATAAGGGGCTCCATAACCTGCTTTATTGTGGTTAGTGAGCGTTCCGCGTCGCCCTCAAAACTTTCTGCCAGGATAAGTAGAATTGTGTCGAGCTGCCCGGTTCTTTCCCCCACGTCGAGCATCTCTATCATCATCGAAGGAACGACCGAAGAGGTTTGGAGGGCGTGAGTGAGCGAATGCCCCTCGGCGATCTCTCTTATTGCTCCTTCGAGTGTTCGTTCGATTGAGCTGTGTCCTGCGGTCTTAGTACTAATCTCCAAAGCTGTAATAATAGGAATCCCTGATTGAAGGGCGGTGCCTAGAGTGCGTGTTACTCGGGCTAGCGCTCCGAAGGTCATGCTATCTTTGAAAAACGGGAGCGAGAAACAAATGGCTATAATAATCTGCTTTCCTCGTGTGGAGAGAAGCGCCCGGAAGAGAACGATGGCAACAACCACGAGCGTGGAGCAGAGCGTTAGCGCGTTTCCTTGCACAAACTCAGAGATAGTAAGCACAACGCGCGTTGGCCAGGGAAGCTCCGCGCCGAGGTCTACAAAAAGCTCACGGAAAACGGGAATAACAAAGACGAGCAAAAAGCTGCTTACGAGCGCCGCCACGCATAATACAGAGCACGGATAGATCATCGCGTTCAGAGTGTCTCTTTGGACCTTCACATTTCGTTCCAGGTGTAGCGTTAGTCTTCGCAGCGCTTCGGGGAGCTTTCCGCTCATCTCTCCTGATGTGATCAGGCTAACGGTTAAAGAATCGAAGACAGCGGGAGATTTCTTAAGCCCGTCGGCGACCGTCTCGCCTCGCTCTATCGATTCGATAAGAAGATCGAGCGCCTCGGATAATACTCCTGTCCGTAATTGCCTTTTAAGAATCGTGAGCGCGTGTAGAACTGGAATGCCGGTTTCTAGAAGAATGGCGAGCTGTTTGGTGAGTCGAGCTAGCTCACGGGGTGTCGTGAAAAAGCGAACGTGAACCAATCTCTTCGTCGCGCGGCGGTTGACCGACTGTCGAGGGGGCTTTTCGCTCTCGTGCTCATGATTCGTTGCATTGATCCGTTCTAGGCGCGCTGCCGCCATAGATCTCCTTTGAAGAGAAATTGAACTTAGGGAACCGGGGCAAGACCGATCCGTCGCAAGAAGGCTTGTTCTGTTTCGAAAAATACACCTAGAAGTTGCGCGTTGAGGGATTCCTTACGCGGAGAGCGCGGATACTGCGCGTTTCGGTGGGGCTAGGTCTTTCATCGTAAGAGTTTGAGCTTCCACGACGAGTCGGTCGTGATATTCGCATACCCTGCGAACGAGAAGCGGAATATTGGTGTCGCCATGTAGGAGCTCTTCTCGAAGCTTTGCGCAGCCGTACGGATCTTTGCGGTACATGGTGCGGGTCTTCTCTTCCAGGAGGCCGGTTAGTTCGAGCGTGCCCTCGACCCATCGCTGAGTGGTAAATTCAGAGACCGCCGTTGGTGGTACTGAGCGGTTTTTTACCGGCTCTAGAGCCTTGCGCGCAGAGGCAAGCATCGCTTGAAAGTCCATCAGCTGGCGATTTATCTCGAACGGTGAGGTGGTGTTGATGTTCTTAGAGATGCTCGCCTCAAGCTTCTCGAAGGTTGGGGCAACAGTTTTAATAATAGAGACTGGGCATGAGGTAGGGGGAGTCGCACTTCTTTTAGCGGGGGACGACGATGATTTAACGCTAGTGCTCATATAAACTCTTCCCGATGCCTCCGGCGGGACCGCCTAGTGTATCCAAAGCGCGGAACTAAAAACAAGCTTTCTAGAACGCTTTTTTGGATCGGTGGGCTCGCTCGGTATCTTTGGGCGTAGAGGCAAGGTCGCAGGGAGAGGTGTTGTCCTGCTAACCTATTGGAAGTACATGGCTCATTTTCCCTCCGTTCTTATCCTCCGTGCGCTCACCTGAGGAGATCGCGGCGTTCCCGGTTGGTGGATCTGGAAAGAGTGAATAGGGTAGACTGCTTAGGGAAAAATTGAACAAGCCCTTCACGTCGAGTCGCTCTTCGGACGGCATCCGTGTCACGAGTCACGAAATGATACTCCCCGTGTTGGAGAGGAAAAGTCTCTGGTTTTCAGGGACGCTCTGTTTGCACCCGCTTACATTTCGAATGGCTCGCCCTGAGGCGGCGTATTGAGGGCTCCCATAGGGAGCCAGGCACCTGTTAGGTAGTGGTACATTGTCGAAAACACGCTCCAAAAAACAGAAGAAAACAGTGGTGACTCCGGCCGGGGAAGGTGATGCCGTTGAGGTCCTGGAAGGTGAAGTTATGCCTGCCGAGTCGGTTTCTGACGATGAGACCTCGTCATCGGCTGAGGCTAGTGGTCTCGATGACGTTATCGAGATCTCCGACGAAGGCTCCGAGAGCGGCGATGTAGAGAGTGTCGATCTTGACGCTGACGATCGGAAGTCTCTCGTCCCTTACAACGCTCTCGATGCGTATCTCTCAGAGATTCGAAGGCTTGAGCCGCTTACACGCGAACGCGAGTACGAGGTGGCTGTCGATTATCACAAAACGAAGAATCCTGACGCTGCCCGAACCCTCGTATTCGGTTCGCTCTGGCTTGTGGTGAAGATTGCGCGGGATTATGAACGAGTCGCTCGTAATGTTTTAGACCTGATTCAAGAGGGCAATATCGGCTTAATGGAGGCCGTGCAGAACTTCGATCCGTATAGAGGAGTTCGCTTCCCGTCGTACGCGGTGTGGTGGATTCGCGCCTATATTATTCGGTACATAATAGCGAATTGGCGCTTGGTGAAAATCGGCACCACTCAGGCGCAGAGAAAGCTCTTTTTTAATTTAAAGAAGGAGAGCGAACGGCTCGAACGTGAGGGAATCTTCCCTTCGACGAAGCTGCTCGCTGACAGGCTCAACGTTCGCGAGGGTGATGTCATTGAGATGTCTCAGCGCCTCGGGGGGCCAGATGTGAGCGTCGACGCGCCCATGGGGGAAGAGTCTGACGCTAGCCTCCTGTCTGTACTCCCAAGTGGCGATGAGTCTCTTGAGGAATCTTTAGCGAAGAAGCAGCTTCATGGGGCGCTCAAGGAGTTGCTTCACGAATTCGGTGGCACCTTAAAGCCGAACGAGGAGAGGATATTTCAGGGTCGAGTGCTTGAGGAGGAGAAGCGGACTCTTCAGGATTTGTCGGACGAACTCTCCATAAGCAAGGAGCGAGTAAGGCAGATTGAGAATAAGGTGAGG
>CAIXKI010000250.1 GCA_903920005.1 uncultured delta proteobacterium | reverse complement strand
GCCTGAAGGTTCCCCTTCAGCGAGCCCCTCCCCGCAGCAGAGCTCAGCTCCCGATAAACAACAGACACCGCAGCCTTCTGCATCACCAAAGGAAACGAGCCCATCAAAGGATTCACCATCACCTCAAACTCCGAACCCGAACAGCTCGCCCTCACCATCACAGGAGACCCCGTCTAGCTCGCCATCACCTGAGCCGAACAAAACCCCTGAGCCACAGGAGACCCGCTTAAAGGAAAATCAGCCGGAGGATGCCTCACAAGCCCCACCTGAGGGGAGCCCATCCGCTGAACCAACTTTAAACGCCGAAGCCCCATCAGCCCCCGAGGCAGAGGCGTGGCTAGAATCCCTTCCAGATTCCCCCCTACTCATCCGACGGGAGCGTGGAAGGGCTAAACAAGGTGGGCAGACATGGTAAATGCCTGTAACGACTGGTACACCGAGTTCGCTGCTTTAGCATCTTATAGTGGACGAGCTAGGCGCTAGCAGCGCGAAACATAGAATAGGAATAGTACTCGCAACGTCGTGTAAACCATGAGAATCGCCGTTAGTACTCCTCACTCTTGGGTAAAGACCCTCCTTTTGGCGCTCCTGTGCGCGATTGGGTCTTTCGTGCACGGAGTCGAAGCACAGGTGTCGGTACGCACCGAGATCTCACCAACCTCAGGGAGCGTCGATGATCTTTTTCTCTTCACGGTCGTCGTTGAAGGGTCTCAAGCCGCCTCACCTCCACTCCTGTCAGGAGGAGATGATTTTGATCTAAGACTCTTGGGACCGCGCTCCACGATCTCTATCATCAACGGCACGATGCACTCTCGCGTCTCATACGTGTATCACCTCACTCCGAAACATGAAGGAAACCTCTCAACGCCGAGGGCCGAAGTAAGGATCGACGGAAAGGCGTTCTCAGCTCCATCGGTCGAGGTTCCCGTCGCACGCGGAACCGCACACGACCACAAGGACTCGTCAGCTCCGGCTGGTAACGCAATCTTCTTAAAACAGACAGCGACTCCGTTGCATGTCTATCAAGGTCAGCAGATCCGGCAAGCAATCACCGTGTATACACGAGTTGACTTAAGCGACCTGAACATGGAAGACCTTACTAATGATGGATTTTGGCAAGAGACGATCACGAGCAACGATCGCTCGCTCCGTGAAGTCGATAATCAGCAGTACACCGCTGTGGAGATGGTAAACGCCCTCTTCCCGCTCAGGTCGGGAACTCTGTCGCTCCCCGCTCGCAAACTTCAAGCGAAGGCCCCCTTCACTCAAAATAACGCAAACCCTTTCTCATTCGATCCCTTCAGCGACGACTTCTTTAATCAGTTCTTTAACCACGTTGATTTGAGGCCTGTCACCGTCTCATCAAATGCGCTCACCGTAGAGGTGAAACCACTGCCGCCCGCGCCGACGGAGCTCCAACCGATGATCGGGGCGGTTCCTATTGTCGGACCGACATCCGTTCGGGTCTTTTATCCGCCCGAGGCGACAAATACCGGAGAAACGAAGACCGTCACTGTTGAGGTGACGAGTGAAGGAAATCTTAACCCACTCAAGACTGTGGCGCTCACCGCCGCGAGCTCCTTCAAAATATACGAGGAGCGCCCAGAAACGCGCTTCGAACGTATCCACGGGAAGCTTATAACCAAAAAGAGCTTTACGTTCTCGGTTGTTCCCCTCTCCCCTGGACTCGCTCGTATCCCTGCCGTGAAGGTCGCCTACTTCGATCCCACAACGGGCAAGTACGCTTCCGCGATGTCATCTGACGTAGCGTTCCCCGTTCAGGGACGAGAGCTCACCTCGACGACCAATCAGAACAACGAGCAGAACTCCGCGGCTGCCTCAGCTGACACAACACAGACGGCGGGGATCCCTACCCTTCCCCCAATTCCAGTCGCCCCGCCACTCGCGTATCAAGAAGCCTCGTTGGCCGAACAGGTCTCGTCGCACGTAAGCGTGCAATTAGCCATCCTGATCCTCGCTGGAGTTATCGGAGTTGGGGCGATCGCTCTCTCCGCTAGACAACGATCCGCGATCTCTGGAGCGATTACCTCATCACTCTCCTCGTTAAACGAAATCCGAGATCTCAAGGGGCTTGAGGAGTTCCTCCGCGATCTCATATCAACTAGAGTTTCGAGAGTCTCTGAAACCTCTAGCATGGATGAATTACGAGCGCGCGTCGCGACCGCCGTACCGGACCAAACGGTCGCCCTCGCGCTCTCCTCAGTCCTGGATGATATCGAACTCTTGAATTACGGAAGCAACTCACATACTCCATCCCAGGACATCTCCTCACTGAAAGAGCGTTTGGGGATGATCTTAATGCAGTGGCGTCGCTAGAGTGGGCGGGGATACCCTCGCCCGAGTCCTGTTTTGCATGTTGCGGTGAGCATAAGCCGCAGACACAGCCGCTAAAATCATCCTTTTTTGACCGCCCTCGCCTCCCGATATACGATAGAGCCTATGGCAATCGAAGCATCATCCGTCCAAGAAACGTTCCGACTCATGCAGGCTAAGCTCTCTAAGCTCGTCCCCGATGTTGAGCTTAGGATCAAGGCCGAGCTTGTGTATGAGATAAACCGCCTCAAGAAGGAGCGCGGGGCTATTATTTTAGGTCACAACTACATGGAAGCGGCGCTCTACCACACGGTGGCCGATGTGGTCGGAGACTCCCTTGAGTTGTCGAGAAAGGCGGCGGAGACTGACTGCGATCCGATCATCTTTTGCGGTGTTCGATTCATGGCCGAGACCGCGAAGATACTGAACCCGAACAAGACAGTCCTCCTTCCAGCGAAGGTCGCGGGATGCTCACTCGCGTCGAGCATTACGGCTGAGGACGTTCGTGATTTAAAGCGTCGATATCCGGGGGTTCCGGTTGTCTCGTACATCAATACCTACGCTGATGTTAAGGCTGAGTCGGATTACATCTGCACTTCCGGAAACGCTGCTCGCCTCGTTCAGAGTATAAACTCAGATACTATCATCTTCCTTCCCGATGAGTTCCTCGCGAGTAACGTGGCCAAGGAAACCGGCAAGAAGATCCTCTTCCCGAAAAAAGGAGAGGAGATTCCACAAGGCCAGGTCATGATCGGATGGCGGGGGCGTTGTGAAGTGCACGAGCAATTCACCGTCGACGATATCAAAAACGTGCGCCAGCAGTTCCCTGAGGTGCAGGTATTGGCGCATCCTGAATGTAGTCCCGAGGTAGTCGCCGCCTCAGACTATTCCCAGAGCACCTCTCGAATGGTTGATTTCGTGAAGAGATCCAACGCGCCACACTTCTTACTCCTCACTGAGTGCAGCATGGCGGACAATATCATCGCGGAAAATCCGGATCGGGATGTCCTTCGTCTTTGCAGTATCAGATGCCCTCATATGAACGAGATCACCCTTGAGGATACGCTGAACTGCTTGCTCAAGAATGAGACGGTTATTGAGGTTCCAGAAGATATTCGAATACGGGCGAAAACAGCGCTCGATCGAATGTTGGCGGTGCGATAGGTATCAAAAACACCCGGCGAAGATGTCGTACGCACGGGATCGCAGTTTCTTCATCGCATCCCTCTCTGGGGTAACGCTATAAAAGAAGAGGCGCCGTTAGCATGAAACACTAACGACGCCTCTTCTTTTTGTGGTGAAGAAACAATTTCGATCGTCCCTGATCTACAACCCTCCGTCCCTGGAGAGCTTTGCTACTTTATCTACGATAAAGTTTTCTTGAGCTCTCCCAGTACGGAAGCCGCCTCTATGTACGGCTCAACGTAATCAGGAGCTTTATCAGCTATGCGACCCGCCGCCTTCATGACGTGCAAATCGCGACGCATCATAGCTCGCATCTCCGGGCCCTCAGGGTCGAGTATCAACGAGCGCAGAATAGCATCGAGTGCGAGCCAACGCGCGGACACAAGCCCGGCAGCGCTTTGACCTTGCTGGTCTGGGCCCCGTTCCTTCTCCAAGTCTCTACTAAATGGGTCAGTCCACAGAAACATACACATCCTTGTGAAATACACGGCAGGTGCCGCTGAAAGGAAACATTCCTCTCAGGGATGTGAAACGACCCAAAACGCCCCTCTTTTAACGAATGGGAGCATTTTTTGTTAATTTAACGTTGAAAAAGTTAAGGGATACTTTGGGGGAGCCTGCCAAAACAATCCATAACTCACTGATAAAACTAAGCAAATACACACCTGAAATTAAAAAGTGGGAATGCGCTCTCGCGGGGGTTGGAGCCTTGGCGATATTCCTGCTCCCCTACTCGGGTGAATCTCCTCCCCCTCCGCGAACCCAAGAACCAGCCCAAAGCGGATGCAACGTGTACCGAACGCGACCGGCGTAAAGGGCGATACGCGCCTTGCCACTCGGGAGCTCCCCTACAGGTCCTCAATCCGGTCTGCGGCAAAGATCGCGATATCATTCTCAGCGGCGGCCTTCACAACCGCCTGTGGATCCATGATTAAAGTCTTCTTGGCCTCTACAACTATCGCCGTAAGCCTACTCGCCTTCATCTGCTCAATAGTCTGGACACCGATCGCGGGGAGATCGATCCGAAGATCCTGAATAGTCTTTGCGAGTTTAATGAGAGCGCCGCCATTACCTTTCACGAGCGCCGCCCGTTTAATCGTCGCGTCAGTCCCCTCTACCGCCTCGACCGCGATGATGGTCTTATTTCTCACGACAACCGATTGACCGATATCAAGGTTTCCGATCGCGCGGGCAGCCTCCCATCCGATCTTTACGTCAGCTATCTCACTTTCAGTGAGGGCTCGATGCGTCAAGAGACCAGGTTGCGCGATACTCTTTTCAAGCAACCGACTCGCCGCGATAACTTCGATACCTTTTGATTCTACGGAATGGATAATTCCTCGGAGGATGGAGTCGTCATTGAAGGAGCGCAACCGCGAGAGCATCCTTAAGCCGACCCAATCGATACGGAAGCCGTCAACAAAATTGACTCGGCGCACACCACCCGCGAACGCGACCTGGCGACACCCCTCTTTCCTAAAGGTTTTTATTATCTTTCCTAGCTGACCAACTCCAACCCAGGTAATAGAACGGGCATGAGCCGCAAGAGCGGGATCCGCCTCTCCATTAAGGGCGAGGATAACGACCTCAAGCCCGCGAGCCTTGGCATTCTCGACGAATTCCGCCGGAAATCGACCGTTACCGGCAACGAGGCCTATGGGGGATACTAATTCGGAAGGAGAAACAGCAACGTTATTCATGGGTGGGGGAACGATAGGGT
>CAIXKI010000249.1 GCA_903920005.1 uncultured delta proteobacterium | reverse complement strand
TGCCTCATAGGCAACCGCTTTTGCGCAGATAGCATTGTCTTCGGCGGTTTTGCTTCGGCCCTCTTTATCTTTCCAACAACATGGTTCTTCGAATTATGTTTCGGGCTCCCTGTCATCGGTATTCTCTGGTACCTTCGTTGGTTGCGGTCGTGGGTGCTCATTGGTTTTGGAGGTCTTGCCGGAGGACTTCTCTTCTCTCCCACGGCAATTAAAAGTTATGAGCAATTAGGGCTCATGAGTTTTTTGACTGTACTCTGGGGAACGCTTTATGGCGCATCAACTGCTGCTGTGATGTGGGTTATCGCCTTCAAAGAATCAAAGTCGACACAACACGACAATCAGGCAAACAAGTAAACTGTTCGCCCGTTTGATGGCTACGCGGCCTGCTCAAGGGTAACGCGTGTAGCGACCATCGCGATCAACTCAGGGACAACTCAACTACAAACTGTGCCAGGCTACTTTGAGATCCAAGAAAGAGCGCAATCGTGTGAGGTGCTTATGACAGTGGCAATAGTAGCCTGGCACCAGTTTGGTAGATAAGGCTCCCAATTATCAAGCGTTCGCTAATAACGACCGACCCCCTATTTAGCCGAGTTAGTTGTTGCTCTAGCACTCTTATGGGAAGCAACTAGTAAGAGCGCCCAAGAAGCTAACCATACGGCGTAAGGGGTAATGATGAAAAAAACAGCCGACTTTCTATGGGGTATCGCCCTCTCCATCGCTGTGGCTATCAGCGGAATTTTTAATCACTTAGCGTTTGCTCAGACAAATCCGAACTCCGGCGGAAGTGGGGGATACAATGGTTCTGCTGGCTCTGGGGGCTCCAATAACTCTGGGTTCTACAGCTTCGGCGGGTCGGGGCCTACGATGTGTGGAACTCCTTCAGACTACCATTGGAAAAAACCGCTATCGTCAGGAGCCGGACTTGCAGTCAATGTTAATCTTGGGTCGATAATTGGTGGTAGTTACGAGCTTGATAGAACAACTAACGCGACTACCGCGGAGATTCACGTTGCCTTGCGAGCCTACGAAAACACAACACCTCCGGTTTTGTGCGCAAATAACTCGCAGGTATTCGTAAACTCCCTTAAGAATTATTACGCGGAGTTTAGCCAAAAAGCGGAAACCTCGTGCGACTCATCAGAGCAAGGGAGTTTTACTGGGGGCTCAGGGTCGGCTCAAATCGGCCAATCCTTCTCCTCCACCTGTGGATTCTCTGTTCCTCATCTTCTCTGGGAGATTATGTGTGAAAAGAAATCGTATACGCGATCGGATAGGATGACCTGTACAACCACTGTCGAGTCTCCACCAACAGGACAAAATGGCGAAGCTCTCGATCGTTTATTTGAGGCAAAAAAAGCGATGTGTCGTAACGCGACGACCAAGGAGATTTTCTTGCGGAATTTGAAGGTGTTTGCGGACTTTGCCTTGCATTTTCAGGAGCTCGTTATCGCTAAGGAAATTAACCTGAATCGCATTCACCAACGTCCGTATTTGGAGGAGATCGTAAATAAAATTCAACAGAAATATGTTGCCCCTCCCCCAAGTATGCCGGCTAACTGTTATCGCAACTGGAAATCTGGATAGGCGCCAAACTAACTCGACTGTCTTTCAAGAAGCGATGGAGGTTTTATGAAACGAATTTATTTTATCATGGTTTGTTTGCTGTCCATATGTTCGGTTACCGAGGCAATCGCCGCTCCCCCAGCGCACAAACGACTTACAGGTGGACAGTCATCGGAGCCGAACTCAAATACTAATCCCGGCAGCTCTGGAGGTGGAAACTCTGGAAGTATCAATCCACCGCACAGCCTCCCAAGTGGCGCGGGAGCGGCAGAACCTATCGTCGGCATCATACAAACGGGAGCGGAAAAAAGGAAAAAACTTGATGACCTTATGGATGAATTTCTGGATAACCCAAACCACGGCAAAGATCCCAAACAAGCTTGGGAGCAAATGATCGGCGGGTCTGATATCCCATCAGACTTTCACCCCCTCCTTACATGGGGACCGAGCGATACTGAGCTCGTTATGGAGGGTAGACTCTCCGCTCTCCTGAACGCCATCAATCAACAAAAAGCAGAGGATTACCTCAAGCAACTAAAGAGGTATCTGGAAGAGAACAAGCAATATATCACGGGGCACTTCACGACGAATCAAGGCTCGAACTACTACATAATCATGACTAGTGATGGGCCTCGAATCATTCGAATCCGAGAAGATGGTTCTGCCTCTATGTCGTCTGTGTATATATTTTTGTCGCCAGAGCAATATGCCGCCTATGCTAAAGCGTACAAGGAATGGCAAAGGGGGGGCTATAAGGGCGACTTCGTAATTCCAGTTGAGGGAAGTCTTGCCCCCCGACCAGGAGATACCCTCATTGAGTGGATGCTTGGGCCAACGCCAGACAAGCGAGCGCCCGTAGTGCTCGATCCGAGCGCAAATCCAGGTTATGTCACGATTACGGTTCCAAATGATCCCCAGATCAATAAAGATCTTAAGCAGCACTACTCGCATCCGATAGACGCGGTGTTAAAGTAATGGGCTTTGGTTCGTACAGATAGCTTAATAGCCCTACGCCAGTAATTTGAGGGGTGTGCCTTCGGTAAACCTACGGCGGGCAAGCGGCTGGTCATGGGTACGAATGTTGCGAGTTCGCGCAACGCGCCTGGTGTGGCATTTGTGCGTGCGGCCGGCAGCTTGTGCTGAGCCATTGCCAAGACCGTCGAAAAAAGGCCGGCGTTCCTCCATGGCAATCACGAGAAAGTATCCTCCCTTCGACATTCTCACGCGAATTTCCATGTAGGGATCGCGGCTACCCCTCTTTCCCCGTAAAGATCAGCGTCGCCTTCGCCCAACCTGAAGAACCGTAGACATCTCCGAACTGGAAAGTTTTACTGGATGGTTTGATAGGCTCGTCCACGATTATTCGACTTTCTGTCTTTGAGGGGGTTGCTTGCACGAGCTGGATCGGAACCTCCGCCTGTTTTTGTGATTTCATCCAGGTGTAGGTGCCGGAGACGAGATACTGGAAATTCGTGTCAGTCACTGAGAGTTCCCCACAAAATAGCGTCTCATTATAAACCCTGACATGTAAGAGGCTCTCGATGAAAGAGTTCTAAAAGTTTCCATGGAATTAGTAATTGTAAGTTCCTAAAGATATGAATTCCAACAAGGACATTCGAGAGCACCGGTACGGAGGTAGTCGTGTTGGCTTGGAATTGCCTATACACTCCGTTGAAGCGAGCAATCTGCCCAAGTATCCAAGCGAATGTGGTTGCGATAGCGCCGATGAGCACGAGCATCTTCATGCGAGAAAGTTTGTAGGTTCCGTTGTAATAGAGGTCGAGACCGTTACGGTGACGCTTCAAGTCACGAAATGATTCCTCAATCTGCATTCGCGTTGAGTAAACGCCAACAAGCGCCGACTAAACAAGCATAGCGTTGATTGCTGTGCTACGAGCGACTTTGAGGACCGTGAAATAATAGCGTCGAGTACTCGCTCGAACGAGAGACGACAAGCCCCGGAGCGATCGGTGAATTTCAGGTAAGAGACAACGAGCGGGGCTAGAGCGCTTCGCGACCAGGCGTCGAGCACGTAATAGAACAACAAAAATGTGAGCACGCGAATGCCTCAAACTTCAGAATGAGAACTGAAATCATAAGCCTCGTACCAAAGTGATACGTCGCTACAGGCGCAGAAGTAGTGTGGGGTTAATACGGGTAGCGCTTTACTCACAAGTAGGTGTTCCTCTCGGCTCAAGAGCCTACATCCCCTGTATTTTCAGTGGCTTGTGATTTAGGCCTCGCGAAGGCTTTTTTTGTATCATAAAAAGACCTTATGTTTCCTAGAACGCTAACCTACTATAACAACAAGGGCTTCTTCCTTTTTGGCCCCCGCGGGGTGGGCAAAACCGGCTGGCTTCAGCGCACCTTTCCAAGCGACCTCTACTTTGACCTCCTTGAGGCTCTAACCTATTCCCAGCTCCTCGCGGATCCAACTCGCCTCGGAGAGCGGATTCCACATGGCTACTCAGGCTGGGTCCTCTTCGATGAGGTGCAATGGATTCCTGAGCTGCTAAACGAGGTGCGCCGCCTCATCGAGTCTCGAAAGCGATGAACTTTTTCAAAGGATTCTGTCTTACCATTTTCATCAGCCTTACGGCTGGAGCTCCTCTGCTTATGATGTATGCCTCCTGGGAGTGGGGGGGGATTCAATTTCTAATTTTAACGGTGCTCTTCGCTCTTGTGTTAGGAGCTCTATGCGCGCCGATCTTTCGAATACCACCAAGAAGACCCCTGGCGATGCGGATAATACTAGCAGCCATGTTCGGTGCACTGTCGGGACTCTTCTGGGCTTTTCTGTCGGGCCCTGACGCGCACATCCCACTTGATATTCGGTTATGCTGGATCGGAGCGGCAACGGGGGTGACGTTTATCGCGTATAGCTCCGCCGGTCGTTCTCTGAAGTGGATAGGCATGGTGGCCTTGTGCGCCGCGGTGGTGACTTTTGGCGCAGTGAATCATGTAGCAGTTGAGGTAAAGAGAAGTATTAATCCCATCGCGACAAGCTTTGAGCCATCCAAGGATGATGTCACCGCGTTACTCTCCGAAACGCCAGGCGGAGTTTGCGTGCTCCAACACGCGCCATGGTATGTGGAGGTAAAAAAGCAGGCTGAGATGCGTGCGGTGTCACGATTACTCACTTGGGATACATCTAGCGCCCGATAGACCCATGAAAACGCTCAAGCTGCTCGCGTAAATCTTGAAGCGCGAGCACTCGCATACTGAAGGAAGATTTCTCCTCAGGAGTCATCTCTCCCATCGTTTTCTCACTACCTTGAGGTCGGAAGATAGAGTCCCATCCGAATCCGCGGCCACGCGGAGCGACGACTGTTCCCTGCACAACGCCCTCCCCGTAGATAAGCGTTTGTGGACCGAGCGCGAGACCGAATATCGTTCGAACCTCCGCGGCGCAGTTATTCTTGGCAGCTCCGAGCTGGTACACACCTTCCCCACCGATTGCTTTTAAAAACCACTTCACGAGTGGCCCCGGAAGACCGTTCATAGAATGCAAAAGAAGGGATGTATCTTCGATAAGAACGGGCGAATAGCCCTGCTGCAAGGCCGCCTGTGCTTTCGCGATAACGACCTTGCGAGAGTCGAGCTCTTGAACCTCGGGCAGATCGAGATCTATGTGCCGCATCTTACCAAGAACAGCCTCGACCTCGGCTAGCTTAAAACGATTCCCTGTCACGAAGAACACGTCTTGGAGAAATTCATTAACTTTTGTCCAACGTTCCGTCATAGTGTCCTGCTTCGCGCGATCACCCCACATGTACTACAATTTGTCGGGTGTGGGGACGCGTCCTATGCTCCCAAATATAGATCCCCTGCCAGGTGCCGAGAGCGAGAGTCCCCTCTATCACCGGTATTGAAAGGGAAACGTTGGTTAAGATCGATTTGATATGACTCGGCATGTCATCGGGCCCCTCAGCGGTGTGAGTAAAGTCACGATCTCCTTCGGGTACGAGGCGATTGAGCCACATTTCAAGATCTCGCCGAGCGGAAGGGTCAGCATTCTCTTGAATAGTTAAACTCGCGGATGTGTGGCGAATAAACACCGTGCACAGCCCCTCATCAATATCCGACTCCCTGACTAACGCGGACACGAGCTCTGTAATCTCGTGAAGCCCCTGGCCTGGCGTGCGAACATTGAACGATCGAACCATACTACCGCGTCCGAATTGAGTCGGCCCAAGCACGAATCGAAGGCACCGCAACCTGCTCCTTCGTGGTGATATCCTTCACCTGAATCTGACGCGTCGCCGCGTCAACGAAGACGACGTACCTAATCCCTTTTGCCTCCGCGTACTCGATCTGCTTTCCGAGCTTGGGAGACTTGTAAAAAACCTCTGTCGAGACGCCACTCTCGCGAAGCTCTTGAGCGACCTCGTTTAACATCGGCCGTTCCGCCTCATTATACACCGTAATGAGCGCTACCGTTGGGGTCTTCTTCGCTGTCGACAGGAGCTTTTCTGTAAACGCAAGCTCCATAAGCCTACTTAACCCGATGGAAACACCCACTCCTGGCAGCTTTTGGTCCGTAAATTCCGATGCGAGATCGTCGTAGCGACCACCGGAAATAACGCTTCCAAACTCAGGGTGTTTATCTAAGGTGGTCTCAACGATGAGGCCTGTGTAGTAATCTAGTCCTCGCGCGAGACTCACATCGATACGTATCTTTTCGCGTGCCTTCTCGGGCATGAGCGCACATATCGTCACCAACTCTTGCACCCCTTCATCGATGAGCGGACTAGCGATAGAGAGCTCCGCGACGCGCTGCGGCAAATCCGAAACGGAGCACTGGATCTCCGTTGAGCGAAGGATGGTCGTGATTGCCGCCTCAGAGATACCCTCAATCTTCGCAAGCTCCTTGCTCACCCCATCTCTTCCGATCTTTAGGATCTTATCGACGGCGATGATTGCGGCCTTACGCGCGGCCTCATCGAGACCAAGGGCTCCATACAGACCCGCGAGGAGCTTTCGATTATTTATCCGTATAGTGTACGCGCCGAATTGCAACGCCTCCATCACGAGGGTAATAACCGTAACTACCTCCGCGTCACACGAGAGCGGAAGGTCATTACGTGAGATAATGTCGATATCAAATTGATAGAACTCTCTGAAACGCCCCTTCTGCGGACGATCTCCGCGCCACACCTTCTGGAGCTGATACCGCTTAAACGGGAACACCAACTCGTGGTCATGTTGAGCGACATAGCGAGCAAGGGGCACGGTAAGGTCAAAGTGAAGGCCCAACTCGGCCTTATCACCCTCTTCGGCTTTGAGACGCTGTACCGTGAATATCTCCTTGTCGATAACCCCCTTTGAACCGAGGCTTGAAAGCAACTCCACAGCGGGTGTCTCTATTGGGGCGAACCCGAAGCTCTCATAGATATTCTTTACAAGCGCGATAACTCGATCTTCAGCTATCTTCTGCTCGGGGAGCCATTCGGGAAATCCTGATATCTTCGACGGTTTAGCCATAGAATCCTCTACTTACTACGGTTGTAGAGAGTACACTAAAGGCCCCTTCCATGACTATGAAAACCCGGAGAATACCGTCTCAAACACCTCCTCTTCTGAGACGTTCGGACATAAAACTTCCCAAAGAATCGGAATCCCTGTACATTTATGCCTGTAGTTTTTCGTGAGGGAGCGTATGGCACAGGTCCCGTGGAACCGTATTCGTGAAGCGTTTGATGGCGAGTGGGTTGAACTCGTTCGCTACTCCTGGAAGCCAGAGAAACTCCATCCCAACGCGGGCATCGTCCGCAATCATAGCCCAAACAGACGAGAGCTACTCAAGATGATCGCTCGCTCAGGCAGAATCGATGGTGCCGTTGTCCTTTTTGTAGGCCCCTCGTTTCCCGCAGTACTCGCCGAGCAACGTGCATCTGGTGTCGCACCCGGCTTCTAAATATCTAGTTCGGAAATTTCATGTTCGATGCTACCCCGTTCCTTAGGCTCTACGCTCGATGGCGTACTCAACAACTAGCTGCTCTAAATCCGGCCAAAACTCAGAAGAAGCAGCTCTTAGAGCTTATTAGAACAGCCGAAAACACCACGTTTGGAAAGATGCACGGCTTCTCCTCCATCTCAAGCGTTGAGGAATATCAGAAGCGCGTTCCTCTTCGGAAATATGAGAACTTTTGGAACGACTTCTGGAAAGAGAAGTTTCCAACACTCGACAACTGCACATGGCCCGGAAAGATCCCCTACTTTCCCGTAAGTTCAGGAACATCGTCAGGTACGACCAAGTACATTCCATGCTCGCCAGAGATGCTCCGCTCAAATACGAAAGCCGGTCTCGATCTCCTCATTCACCACGTAACGAATCGCCCCCTCTCTCGCCTCATGGGGGGCAAGAGCTTCATGCTTGGGGGAAGCACCGACCTCACATCTCCTGCTCCCGACATCTTCTTTGGGGACTTGAGCGGCATAGCCGTCAAAACGCTACCCTGGTGGGCACGCGCGCGATATTTTCCACCAGCGCATCTCGCGCTGCTAAAGAACTGGGAAGAAAAAGTAGACACCCTGGCCGAGCTTTCGCTTGCGGAAGACATTCGTATGATATCCGGCGTTCCCGCATGGATGATGATATTCTTCGACAAGCTTGCGTCTCTTCGTCCCGAGTCCGAAGGAAAACTCGAGAAAATATATCCGAACCTTGAGATGATCGTTCACGGAGGGGTCAACTTCGCGCCATACGTGAACCGATTCAGAGAGCTACTAGAGGGAAGCTCCGCGGAGCTTCGCGAAGTATACCCAGCAAGCGAGGGCTTTATCGCTGTCGCGGATCGTGGATACGGCGACGGACTTCGCATGAACCTTGACCATGGAATCTTCTACGAATTCGTGCCCCTTGAAGAGCTTGAAAGCGCACAGCCAACTCGCCACTGGATTGGTAATGTTCAGCCAGATGTAAACTATGCCGTGATAATGACCACGTGCGCAGGACTTTGGTCTTATGTCATCGGTGACACGGTGCGTTTCGTAGACATCCAGACTCCGCGAATTCTCGTGTCAGGCCGAACCTCCTACTACCTCTCCGCGTTTGGAGAGCACCTTATCGCCGAGGAGATTGAAGACGGCGTATCCACCGCGGCTCAAGAGATCCGAACGGAGCTGTCGGACTTCACCGTAGGGCCCGTGTTCCCGGAGCGCGCCGGGGAGCTAGGCGGACATGTCTACATCATCGAATTTGCCGACCAACTCCCGGCCGGAGAGCTATTAGCTCGTTTTGAAACGTCCCTTGATAAGCGCCTGTGCGTTCGTAACGAGGATTATGAAGCTCACCGCTCCGGAGGCTTCGGCCTCCAGGGCCCCAAGGTAATTCCTGTTCCGGCCGGTTTCTTCGCAAACTGGATGAAAAGTCGAGGCAAACTGGGCGGACAAAACAAAGTGCCTCGAATTATCACGAATCGAGAGATGCTCGCGGAACTTATTGAACTTACTAAGTCTTCCGGATCAGGCTCCGTAGCGGCTGGCTAATCCTTCTTGCGACTGATTTGCAAAAGGCCCCTTCAAACGATTACACTCGCCTGATATGTCGCCGACCCTTTCGCTCCTTATCAGCATGCTCGTATATCCGCTCATCCTGGCGGGGGATGGCTGCATTCTCATAGCAATAGCCCTTGTGGCGACCGCCGGTGGGAACCCGTACGTATGCGGCGCCTCCTTTGCATTCTTTCATGCACTGTACGCTTTAATCGGCATCGCCCTTACATCGCAACTCGCGCACTATTCAGAAACCCTGGGCGAAATAATCGTCTTTATCGGCGCCCTCGTGCTACTCAAACATTTCGTTCACCACCGTCTTCATCACGGCGCGCAAGGCGACTGCAGCTGCGAACACCACAACACGCCGAGCCTTGGCTCGTGGCAGATCGTATCAAGCGCTGCCGCGCTTTCTCTGCACTCCCTTGCCGCAGGAGCGATCGTGCAACAGCTCACAGGTATCGAAGATAGGACTGCGCTGGCCGGGGTTCTTCTTGGAAGCTCTTGCATCCTTGGAGCTCTTATCACCCTTGTTGTCCTTGTTGGGGAATCCCGGAGAGCCCTTATCCTCCAAAAACTTGATGCGCTTCCTGGGATTGTCACCGCAACACTCACGGCAATTTCCTGCTACGCCATGCTCCACCTTATGGAGCACATGCTCGAAGTCTCCGTGACACTTGAGTGGGCTTTCATCGCGCTCTCGATTCTCGCTTCAGGAGCAGCTGGAATTTGGATGCACTCACGGAGTGCCCCAATTTTGGTTACAAAGATAGGAAAGCGTCAGGGGGCTTAACGCATGGGCACCGCTCACAATAACTCTCACAAGCACACATCCTCTCAAGACCTTGTTGAGACACTCAGGGCTCAAGGATTTCGAATCACGAAAATTCGACAGGCGATGTTAGAAATCTTCGTGGCAACAACCCAGCCGCAGTCTGCTCAGCAATTGCTTGCTACGATTGCGCAAGAGCATCCAACAGTGAACAAGACCACTATTTATCGAGAGCTCGAATTCCTCGTAAAGAATTCTATAGTGACGGAGATCGACATCCTCGACGGCATGAAGCGCTACGAGCTACACGAATCAGATCACCACCATCATCACCTCGTATGTGAAGGGTGTAAGGAGATTCAGTGTGTTGAGGTTCCCCACCACGACCTCGACGCTCTAGAAAGTCGCATCAACAAGAGTCACAAGTTCAAAGTCACTTCACACGTCTTGGAATTCTTTGGATTGTGTAAAAACTGCCTTTCCTAAGGATTCAACCAAGGCACGTTAGTTAATTATATCAATCGGTTCGGTCTATCCCCTTTGCTTGCCCGCCCAATTAAACTACTATTACGACTCCTGGCGCGGCGTTTGAGTATCTCACCTGCGGCGCTACGTTTCAGTTCGAAGAGAGACACCACACATGAGCACAAGCGGCAATCCACTTCACCCAGTTAACCTGATAAAGCAGGGCGCCTTCTGGGCTATTCACCTCGGATGCCTCCTAGTATTCTGGGCCGGCTTTAGTTGGACCGCTTTTGCCGTGTGCATGGCTCTCTATGTGGTACGTATGTTCGGCATCACGGGTGTCTATCACCGGTACTTCTCGCACCGAAGCTACAAGACCAGTCGTTGGTTCCAGTTCGTTTTGGCATTCATCGGAGCGACATCTGCTCAGAAAGGGCCGATCTGGTGGGCATCTCATCACCGCCACCACCACCAATTCTCGGACACCGAAGAAGATGTGCATCCTCCACGAATTTACGGCCTTTGGTGGGCACACGTGGGATGGGTACTTAGCACTCAATTCGTTGAAACTCGTTGGGAAAACGTAAAGGATCTCGTGAAGTTCCCGGAGCTTCGCCTTCTCGACAAACATCACATCGTCCCTCCCGTTCTCCTCGGCGTTGCTCTCACGGGATTGGGCTATTATCTCGAAGCCAGCTTTCCAGCTCTCGGTACTGGACCTCTTCAGATGTTCACATGGGGCTTCTGCATCAGCACAACCCTCCTCTATCACGGAACTTTCTGCATCAACTCGATGGCGCACATCGTAGGCAAGGCTCGATTCAAGACCGGAGATGATAGCAAGAACAGTCTTATGCTCGCGCTCATTACGCTCGGCGAGGGATGGCATAACAACCACCACCGATATCCTGGATCCGAGCGGCAAGGCTTCTACTGGTGGGAGATCGACATCTCACACTACACATTAAAGGCCCTCTCGTGGCTCGGTCTCGTATGGGACCTTCGAGAGCCCCCTGCTCGAATCTACCAAGAGGCGCTTGATAATCAGGTCGCTGCCTAAGGTGCATTGATCGGATAAATCAGTAGGTTATCGACTCTTGCTCGCCAAGTAGCAACCATTCAAGCCAGAAACTCATCCTAACCCCTTGAGTTGTCGTATCTACAGTGGTGCTGCGTGCACTGAGGGTGCCCCTCTACGCGCGATCCGAACCGCCTAAACGGACAGAAATCCTCGTGAAGATCGTTATCTTCAATCAAGACTGGTTTGCTGCCGAGCTCCGATCATTGGGGCACGAGGTCATTACGTGCGGCTTTGAGCATCACCTTGAATTCCAGATCCCCCGTTACATGAACAACATAGCCGATGTCCTAGCCAACATCGGAGGACCTCGACCAGACGCTCTCATCTGGCACGACAACAGTATGCCGGTTCTGTTAATGTCGGGGTTCGACACGTGCGAGATCCCAACCATCTTCTACTCGGTTGATACCCACCATCACCACAACATTCATTCATTTATCGCGCCACTATTCGACTATGTCCTCGTTGCTCAGAAGGACTACCTCCCAGTCTTCCGAGAGAGCGACACTCCCTCAAGCTGGTTCCCTTTGTGGGCGCCGAGATTTGTCGAGGCTCAAAGTGAAAAACGATTTCCAGCGACATTCGTCGGGAACTTGAACCCTCAGCTCAATCCGAGGCGCGTGGCGTTCTTCGAGGCACTTCAAAACAAGATCCCGATTCACATCGCCCACGGTGACTATTGGGAGATCTTTCCCTACGCGGATATCGTTGTAAACCAAACGGTCAAAGGGGATCTCAACTTTCGAATATTTGAAGCTATGATGTGCGGGCCCCTTCTCCTTACAGAGAGGACCCCAAACGGGCTCTTCGATCTCTTTGATGAAGGGACTCATCTTGTAACCTATACTCCAGACGATGTCGAAGAAGCGGCATCAAAGGTACAACACCTACTCCGGAATCCCGATCGCATGCGGGAGATCGCTCGAGCTGGTCGCGACATGGTTCTCAACAACCATACGGCTAGTCACAGAGCAAAAACCATCGAAACCCTCTGCTTGAGCCTTAAAAAACGGCGTCCACATCGCGACCGGCACTACATCGCGATGATGAATAACGTTGCGGCAAACAAGATAAATCGAAAGTCCAACGGCGTAGCTTGCCCTCATGCGGCATCATACGCCTTGATAGCGGCCGAGGCTGGATTAACGGCGGGCGCTCCGATTACTCCAACCCAAACCTCATACCTCATCGGCGCGTGCTCTGTCTTCGATTGCCTCACCAAGACAGCTGTTGGAGAGACGCTCCTCTCGGCATTTCACGCGCGAATCCCAAACAATCCCATCCTCGCGTTCGCAATGATACGCAAACACCTGAATCGCGGGGACAAACTATCCGCGGAAAAAATCGCGCTCTCGATTAACCCAACCGATCCACACCGGGTATATGTAGAAGCCGAAAAAACAGTTTCTACCATTATCGATTCGTGCTGCTAGCCCACATAGTGCATGAAACCCTGCCACGATGACCGCCGAAAATGCCGCTCTTTCGGCTCGAAAAATAAGCATTCTCGACGCTCTCGCGACGTAGTTTCATGCACTGTGCGAGCTAGCGTCCACGGGTAATATCCGCCATCGTGGTATCGAGTAGAAGATTGCCAATTGTAAGCGTCCCGTTCTCATCCAAAACATATATCACGAAGAACCGCTCGCTTCCCCCGTTAGTATAAAAGGACCGCGCAAGCGCAAGCCCCCTATTCCCATCGATATCGCGAGTCGCAATAGTGTTTACATTCGCGCTGAATTTCTTGAAATCTTTAAAGAAAGGGATGAAGCGATCATTAATGATTGTATCAACAGCACCGGGCCCTCGCTGCTCTCGCTTAATGGTCCCAGGACTGAGAAAGGATCGAAAAGCCTTTGCGTCCCCATGAATCAAAGCCTCCGTGGCGCTATCAACAACCTTGCTATACCGATCACTTTTAGACCCTATCTCCGCCGCTTTTTCATCAGGCGGCGGGGCCGCGTACGATAACAAGGGAAGAGAAACCCAGACAGAAAAAACTATGAGTAGTGAGAATTTTAAAGTTATCTGGGAGCCTTTGATAGCATTCATTCCAGAAGTATCCCCCACCTTATCAGCGGCTCGCAAGAACTCTCTCTCTTAGAAAGAGCCTCTATTTGAACTAATTGCAACTCACGTTGGTAGATGAGACGGTCTCGATTTCAGCGACGAACTTCCGTCGCTCACTTCTCTTTAATCGGGCTAGATGACGCAAACCTCTAGGAAATGTGACATCAAATATCTTATCGAAAGCCTCAAGTAATGCCGATCGAGACACTTGGTTTTGAGAGGCGGTCGCATCATTGAGAAGCGTTCGAATGTCTCGCAACGAGCTACCGGCTTGCTCGAAGAACGGGTCCGCGAAAGATCCATCCGGTCTCCATCCGCCACTTCGCTTTGCTTTGAGAGCGCCCATGGTGATCACTCGAACCGTTGACAGCGCTTGGCTAAATACCGAGTCAGCGGATGCGTGAGAGAACTGAACACAACGCTCTTGACCAACGGCTTCACGATGAAAAAATGGAATACTCACCACGAGCGCAAGAAGCGCGCCTATGAAAGTGAGAGACGAAGGGCAAACTTTGGGTGCGGACCTGCTCATATAACTACTGTTCTAGTCGTAATACCGTCCGTAGCAAAGAGAGAATTTAGTAGGCTCCCTCGCAAAAAATGCGCACTTTAACGGTGAAAAACCCTCCCCTCCAACGCTCTCTCCGCTGAATACCGTACGGTGGTCTCCCTCTCTTTCCCAAGGCTGAGCAACCGCAGCGGAATGGTTAGGCCGGCAGACACCTTTGCAGTCATCGAATCGGGAGAGATCTGGGCATCCACAGTAGCGCAATGAGCCGAATCATCCCCACACGCCTCGCCATAGCGAGCGGCGGAATACCCAGCCTGAATTCCCTCTACGACACGCTGCGTAGCCGCGTCGAGGATCGTCCGCATCTGGCTTGCACTCGCGCCTCCACCGGTAGGCACCTCCTCTCTATGACACAACCCATGAGCAGCTGAGCAACACCGCTCCGCGGTCAACGCACCCACCGCACTCCCACACAATAACCTCTCCCCAGACCCTTCAGCTCCCTCAAAACGAGTACATGAGCCCGCGGGAGGCGAGGCGCTAAACATGGTCGGCGCGGGCACCCGCGTAAGATGAATAGGCACTGCGGCGGGAATCTTCTCCCGCCTTCGGTATAACTCACGGACGTGCGCGGCTCGGTCCTCGCACGTACTCTCATTGAGGGGCCCGATTGTGACGGCTGGAGCCTTTTGAAGGGCAGAGTTAGCACACTGCGACAAAGTATCCGTGGAAGGGTACCAGATCTGATCAGCTACTTTGCGTGCGTTGTTTTTTGCGCACTCGGGAATCGTATCTCCGGAACACCCCCTAAAGCTTTGAAGCTCTGTCGTATCTTTTTTGAGAGTTTCAACTAACGCGATTCGGGACCGCGAGACCTCTTCAGATGGCACGGCACACCTCTCCATCGTTTGAGCAAAACTATTCGGTGTTTCACACCCTCTTACATATCGAACCGGTTCATTGTGAGCACAGGGCCAGCGCGTAATACGCGCCGGGCACACCCTTTTGTCGAGAGCGGCCGGCTCAATAAACCGAAGAGGCTCCAAAGATCCCCCTATCCGAATTTTTTGAACAATCTGAGCAAGAAGATCCTGAGGGTTCTTTTCTGCCTCGCCTCGCTTTGTGAGGGAACAAACGGGCGTACCTACCGGTACAACCTGTGGAGCACCGTCGATAGGAACATCGATCAGCGCGACCGGGGCTGGTGGCGGCGAGAGACACCTTCGAGGGTCCGCGGAATATCCACAGTCGTATCGCTCATGATTGAACTGATATCGGGGATGGAATATCTCAATAGAATCTCCCGTCCATGCGACCGGTCTTTTATTGACACTCAACAGGAAGATACTAAGAGTGACTGTCGCATCCTGAGGGAGCAGAGGGAGCTTTCCGTAAAGCGCCAGCTCTTCTCCATAATCTTTGTACTGATGTTCAAGGTTGTCTCGGACATCCTCCAGCGCAAGGCCGCGCGGGACGAAATTTCCACTTCCTCCGCTCTTGACCACTCGACCACCTAGAGGGAGAGTCCCCGAACCAGCGGCACTGCGCCACGACATCGACAAAAGCACTCGCCCCTCGCCAAGCCGATTAGTTCCTTGGGTCTTCCCCGAAACTCGAAACATAAGTGGCACGGAGAGCGCGTTATTATTCCATACCCCGGAGGAATCACCTCGATACGCGCACTGGACAAGCGATCCAGTTCCCCATGCGACAGACGCCCCCGCTGTAGAACGTTGGAGAGGTCCACTAAAACATGGGAGAGAGAGAGCTCCGCGCTGAGCGAGGGCGGATATCTCCGCGCGATCTCGAGCAGCGAGCGGCCAGGCGTCTTTCATCGAAAAAGATACGGAGCCTATCTTGAACCGCTCCTGAAATCCCCCTGTCTCCCAATAAGCCGTGCCATCACTCGTTACCCCCTGAACACGACTTAAAGATAGGGTTTGCTGCGGTATCGCTCTCCCGCGCGTAATCGGATCTACAAAGTATGGCTCAAGGGGCGTGCCTCCATTAACGTGAGGAAGCTGCGATGTCTGCGCCATGTACCCAACATGCGCAGTAGTCGGATAAAGAACCTCTCGAGTCGTGTACTGAAAGGGGTCCTGCTCAAGATCGAGCGATACCAGCTCTCCTGAATCAACCGGTACTTCATACACCGGCTCGGTTTGCCACTGCGCCGATACACGGTATGCCTCTTGAGGTATTCGATATCCCGACCCCCAAACCCAGACGTTGTATCTCTTCGTTGGGGGAGAGAGTGAGATTCTCGCTGATTCAACACATCCAGCATCAGTCGGATAGAGACAACGGAGACCATCATGAACAGCGGCTCGCAGAGCGCCACGAGCTTGGAAGATACGAACGACGTCGGAGGCCCCGACTATAAAGACCGCGACGCCGATAACGACACCAGCCACTTCAAGAATATAACTCCCTCGCTCCCGTCGCTCCCATCGTCGCATAGCTCTCCTTTGAATGTGAGCCAGTACCGCGGTTGATGGGCGAACACCTTAGGGGGAGGCGAGGAGAGTTCAAAGGGGGTGTTTTTTAAAGCAAGCTCTTCCTGACAGATTACGACATGACTATTGTAACGGGACGGTGAAAAACGTTTCCCACTGTAACAGGTTGGGCAAAGCACGGTGGGGCTCGCCATCAAACCGGCCAGCCACCCGCCGAGGTAACGAGCTAGACGGAGGCTCTTTCATCGGCTCGAAACAGAAGGATCGCCAAGAAGACTCTCCTTTGCCCTGCCCCCCAAGACCTGAAGCGGTCTCGTCAAAACCATACACACCGTTTTCGGGAATTTGTGCTGGAATCTCTCTTGCCTCTACTTGCCCCTACCAAGCTCGCGGGGCTATGTTCTCCCTATGCCACCAATTATCTTTTCCATGCACAAAGTGAGCCGCACCCATCCACCGGGAAAGCAGGTTCTAAAAGACATCTCTCTCTCCTTCTTCGAGGGCGCTAAAATAGGCGTTGTCGGACTGAACGGCTCCGGTAAATCGAGCCTTCTGAAGATAATTGCTGGCCTCGACACTGAGTATTCGGGCGAAGTAAGCAACCGACCTAACCTCACCATCGGATATCTTCCTCAGGAGCCGAAACTCGATCCTAACAAGACGGTGAAAGAGAATGTCATGGAGGGATGCAAAGAGGCCGCAACCCTGCTTGCTGACTTCGAGGCGATTAGCGCAAAACTTGGTGGTGACATTACTCCCGAAGAGATGGAGAAGCTGATCGACAAACAGTCAGTCCTCCAAGATAAGATCGATGCCATCGGAGCCTGGGATCTCGACCGCACCCTGGATATAGCGATGGACGCACTTCGATGTCCTCCAGGCGACTCCGCCGTTGAAAACCTCTCCGGAGGAGAGAAGCGTCGCGTCGCTCTGTGCAAGCTCCTATTGGAGAAGCCAGAGGTGTTGCTCCTTGACGAGCCAACCAACCATCTTGATGCTGAATCGGTGGCGTGGCTTGAGCGACATCTGAGCGAATATTCAGGCGCCGTTATCTGCGTAACGCACGATCGTTACTTTCTAGACAACGTAGCTAAGTGGATCCTTGAGCTCGACCGAGGTCACGGAGTTCCATGGGAAGGCAACTACTCTGGATGGCTAGAGCAGAAAAAGGCTCGTCTTGAGCTTGAGGAAAAAGCTGAGTCAAAGAGACAGAAGACCCTCGCTCGGGAGCTTGAGTGGATCTCTCAATCCCCACGCGCTCGACAGGCAAAATCAAAAGCGCGTATCAAGGCCTACGAGGAGCTGCTCAGCGCGGATAATTCAGGCCAGGTTGAAGATCTCGAGATTTACATCCCACCAGGACCCCGTCTTGGAGATGTGGTGATTAAAGCCGACGGGATTACGAAGTCTTTCGGCGACAAGGTTCTCTTCGAGAACTTGAGTTTTAATCTTCCTCGCGGAGGAATCGTTGGAGTGATTGGACCAAACGGAGCGGGAAAGACCACGCTCTTCAAACTTATTACGGGCCAAGAGACTCCAGACAACGGGACCTTTAAAGTCGGAGAAACGGTAGCCCTCGCCTACATGGATCAGAGCCGCGAAGCTATCAAAGATAAGAATACTGTCTTTGAGGAGATCACTGGAGGAGACGACCTTATCAAACTCGGAAGTCGCGAGATAAATGGACGCGCCTATGTCGCTCGATTTAACTTTGCGGGCCCTGACCAGCAAAAGCTCATGGGAACACTCTCTGGAGGAGAGCGAAACCGTGTGCACATGGCGAAGATGCTTCGCTCCCACGGAAACGTCGTACTTCTCGACGAGCCAACAAACGATCTCGACGTCAACACGCTGCGGGCTCTGGAGGAGGCTCTCGTGCACTTCGCGGGATGCGCGGTGGTCATAAGCCATGATCGTTGGTTCCTAGACCGCATCGCCACGCACATCCTCGCCTTCGAGGGTGACAGCAACGTGGTGTGGTTCGAGGGTAACCATCAAGACTATGAAGAGGATCGACGTCGCCGCCTCGGCGCGGACGCGGAGACACCTCATCGAATCAAGTACAAGAAGCTCACTCATTAAGAGTAAGCACCCCTGTCGATATGAATGCGAAAATCGCGGAGACAGATCTCCGCGATTTTTTTCGCAAACGCCGCAGAGTTCCAACAACCGCTCTATCTAAAATAGGCAGAGGGCACCTTCTGTAAAGGCGAGCGGCAAGGAGAGCTTGGCCTCTCTACGCCCGTTGCGGAGGGCCGTAGCCACGACCAAAGAGCCGGAGAGCCGGAGAGCCCCGCTAACTCCCTCGGGAGCCCTTTAATCACGGCGGGGATCGTTTTGGCAGAGACTTGCCCCAAACATGCCCCCAGTGGAAGCGGGCCGCTATAAAACGCTCTCCTAAGAACGAGAAAGCGAAAAAACGCATACAATCATATGGTTAGCCAGTAAATGGGTAGCCGTATTCTGGGTTGACTCTTGGAGCAATACGGCTAGAATCGCTCCGCCTGTACTTTCAGGCACTTACAACCGGTAATGAGTCAATTCCATCCTTCGCGTGCTCCAACGTCGAGTGGTGGGAAGGAAGTAGGACCGGTCGCAAGCTACATAAACATGACGTGTATACTGTGAGTTTTTGCTATGGACGCACCCTTACTGTCCCTTTTTACCTGGGCCATTCCCATCTTCGGCCTCATAGGTTTCGCTCTGGCGTACCAACTGTACGTCGGCATTCAAGCATTGCCAGCCGGCAACGCGCGTATGCTGGAAATAAGCGATGCGATTCGCGAAGGCGCTATTACGTACCTACGTAAGCAAGCTCAATACCTCTCGCCTTTCATCGCCGTGGCATTCTGCCTTATCTATTGGGGACTCTCGTTCCCGACAGCTCTGGCTTTCGTATTCGGAGCTGGAAGCTCTCTCCTTGCCGGATACCTCGGCATGAAGTCCGCAACCATTTCGAACGTTCGAACAGCTCAGGCAGCTTCCGAGAACAAGCCAGGACAAGCTCTCATGACCGCCTTCAACGGTGGCGCGGTTATGGGCCTTGCCGTAGCGGCTCTCGGACTCATCGGCGTTGGAGTTCTCTTCATGATCTTCGGCACTCCCGCTCACCATGAGCCAATGATCGGCTTCGCGATGGGAGCGTCTTCCGTAGCGCTCTTTGCTCGCGTAGGCGGAGGTATATACACAAAGGCAGCCGACGTTGGTTCTGACCTCGTTGGTAAGGTTGAAGCCGGAATCCCGGAAGATGACCCTCGAAACCCTGGTGTTATCGCTGACAACGTTGGCGACAACGTCGGTGACGTAGCCGGAATGGGCGCTGACATCTTTGAGTCATATGTAACATGCCTCATCGGTTGCTTGGCTCTAGCAGCGACAATCAGCACCACAGACCTCACGTCTCTGACGAGCTTCACCGCTTCAGCTGAGGACGTCGAGGCTGGTAAGATTTGGCTCATGGCGACACCGCTTATCCTTGGCCTCCTTGGATCTATCGGGTCGTTCATCGCTATTAAATGGATGTCGTTCCTCAAAGACGGCGATCCAGCTAAGGCGCTCCGAACAACCATCCTCCTCGCGTCGATCATTTTCGTGATCGCATCGCTCGGATTCTTCATGATCACCCCGGTGAACGTGTCGCTCTGGATGCCTGTAATCTTTGGAACGCTTTGCGGTATCGGTATCGGTTTAACGACTGAGTATTATACGTCAGCTAAACCAGTATATGAGATCGTAAACGCGGCCAAAACTGGTCCCGCGACCTGCGTCATCAATGGCATCGCCGTTGGCTTTCGCAGCGTAGCTCTTCCTCTCATGATCATCGTCGCGGCCGTTCTTGTATCGAACGCGTTCGGTGGTGTGTATGGAGTCGCTATAGCTGGTGTCGCGATGCTCTCAACTACTGGAATTATCATGACGATCGACGCCTACGGCCCGATCGCTGACAATGCCGGTGGAATCTCTGAGATGGCGCAACTCGGTAAAGAGACGCGGGCTATCACTGATAAGCTTGACGCTCTCGGCAACACGACAGCGGCGATCGGAAAGGGCTTTGCTATCGGTTCCGCTGGCCTCACGGCTCTTGCGGTATTCGGAGCATTCACTCAAACCTTCGCGAACTCGTCTACAAAGATTGACCTTGCGATAACGAACCCAAAGCTCCTCGTTGGTGTATTCATCGGCGCGATGCTCCCGGGACTTGTAGTCGCATTCACTATGCAATCGGTAGGTAAGGCAGCCGCTCTCATCGTGACTGAGATTCGTCGTCAGTTCCGCGATATCGCAGGCCTCCTTGAGGGCCGCGAAGGTGTGAAACCTGATGTCTCTCGATGCGTTGAGATCTCGACCAAAGCAGCTCTCACTGAGATGCGAGCTCCTGGTCTTGTCGCGTTCGCGACACCTATCCTTGTTGGCTTCATAATGGGACCTGAGGCTCTTGCCGGTCTCCTTCTTGGAACAACGGTCGTGGGTGTTGTCCTCGGTATCTTTATGGCAAACACAGGCGGTGCTTGGGACAATGCCAAGAAGTACATCGAGCAAGGCCTCGTTGAGGGAGAGAAGAAGGGCTCGGATGCTCACAAGGCAGCCGTTGTGGGTGATACTGTAGGCGATCCATTCAAGGATACCTCAGGTCCATCTCTCAACATCCTTATCAAAATGGTTTCGATTCTCGCTCTCCTTATCGCGCCTCTCTTGGTGTGATAGCGGAGACGACAATCGTCCCTTAAAAAGGCCGCCCTCGGGTGGCCTTTTTTTTTGAGCTCTTCGCGGAATCGATCGGATCAAAGAGGATGCGAACGGACGGCGCGTGCTTGGACTTTGGTCACTAGAGAGTTTTTGTGAACATACCTCAAAAAGCAGAAAGACAAGACGACCTTCACGACCGAGGCTCCTTAGAGCCGAACATTCGCGCAAAGGAATGTCCAAACAGAGGAAAGTTCACAAACTCTTTTTGGCCTCCTATATCGCCCGCTTAAGTACGCGAAGAGCTACACGGCAACGCCGCCCGTGAGCCACTATATGTCAATGTCTACGGACTCGAAGATCCCATCGAGCATCCGCTGAACAAAGTAATCGACCACGTCTTTTACTGACACGATACCAATAGGAACCTCATCCTGATCGACTATCGGAACGTGCCGAAAACCTCCGTGAGACATGACGCTCAACGCGAACGCGAGAGAGGCGTCAGGAAGTTCACGCACCGGATCTTTTGTCATAAAATCCCGAACGAACGCGGCATCAAGGTCAGTCACCTTCCCCATCACCTTCATAACAAAATCTCGCTCGGTGAATATCCCGACCAGCTTTCCATCAGAGTCTACGATGAGCAGACTTCCGACCCTCCTCTTTTGAAGGATATCAAGACACTCCCGCAAGGTAGCCTCGAGACCAACGGTCAAAGGATCTTTAAGGCCGATTGAGCCGATACTGGCGCACAATATGTCGGAGGGAATCAACTGCACCCCTCGAGCGCATGCAGAGTGTATCGTCGATAATAGAGTTTTCTGATCCATAGCCTACCCGCGCAACAAAGGTTGATAACTCACAACGACCCACTTTCCTAATGACTCCATCGGTCGATAACTGACGGGGCCCTTCTGAAACTCTTTTATTTCCAAGGAGCACGAGGATGTGCTCAACACGACCCCTTCATGAAGCTCTTGCGTTACGTTGACACGAGAGTCTGCCTCAGCAGGCTTTGCTTCTTTCATCTTTTTGACAGCATCTTTCAGCTTCTCGAGCGACGTCTGTACGTAGTCGTACTTACCGACCAGGTCGGTAATCTTCACGCGAAACTTGGCATTTAGAAGCGGGATTCTCTTACGATTTTGCAAATAGGGGCCTATATGCAGCTCCAATGCCGCCAAAGCGGTCTCATGCTTTTTAAGCTTTTCCTCAATCGCTCGGTATTCTGCCGTTACCTCTAGCTCGTTTCGTAACTCAATAGATGTGCGAACCCCCATCTCGTTCCCAAGTGTTCGCCCCTCGAACCCTTTTACGCACCAGATCGATCCTCCAATTATCGAGGCGCTAGGTGCTAGCACAGCAGACACTGTCCGGAGGCTACAGTCTCGGGCCTCCTTCTTGATCGTTATCATTCCACCCGCCTCAACATTGACTCCGTGCGCGATGCCCACGGTATAGTTTGCCCCTGCTTTGACGTGCGCGTCTCCACCTCCTTGGTGAAAACCCTTCACAGTTATCGATGCTTGGCTGGTAAGCTGATTCTCTCCTAACACAGATCCGAGAACTTCAATGTCACCGCGAGCCTTAATGTGGAACCCTTTCTGGACATCTCCACCAATTCGAACGTTTCCGATAAAGTCGATGTGGCCCATCTCGTAATCGAGATTATTTTCAATAACGAGAGTGTCACGGATGGTTACCTTTTCTCCCTCCTCATGAGCGTATCCACTGACAGTGGCTACAAGAGTTTGATATTCCGGATGAGTTTCGTTCGGCTTGAATTGAAGAGATTTTTCGAAACGTGAGGCCAATACTTTTCCCGGCCTGGCGGTGAGGGGTTTTCCAAATACATCAACACCCACAGTACCTCCTGTAGGCTTGTAGACTCGCGCTACCTCTTTACCCACCTCAATATTTTCAAAGAGTCCGAGGTTATAAAAATCAGCAAGCTCCTTGTTCGGATCTATGCCAGATCCAGGACGAAATCGCCGTACAAGCCATACGAGCTTTCCATCGCGACCCTGGATCGAGGGCTCTCCCTTCGCGATGCGACGCCCCTCGCACCCTTTGCCCTGTCGCAGTTGCGCGATGATATCCTTAACAACTCCCTCTTCAATTAACGAGTCTTGGGTTACCTTGAGCAACTGCTCTTGCAAGTCACTTACTTCAGCGTTGGCGCTGTCAGTCTGAGGAACGATACGCGCAAAGAGCTTCAACTTGTCGTCCGATACCGACAATTCAAGCTGCATCCGATCATTTTGAAAACGATGAGCGACGCGCATGCGTATAGAGCTCCCCTACCTTGGGAATCGTCACTTTGTCCGATAAAATGAAAGGGTTACGTGACGGATACGAAATCGACTGCGAGCTCTACTAGTGATTTAAGGTGCTTATACGCGGCGGACTGGTCCTTAGGGGGGCTGATATCTGTAAAACGCCCCTACTCTAATGTAAAACTAGAGATATGCCCGAACTACCAGAAGTAGAAGCAACCGTTGAATACCTTCGTGAACGAGTCGAGGGACACACGATCGTGAGCGCATCCGTAACATGGGCTCGAAGCGTTTTGCCGACACCTGCGCCCGACTTTGAGAAGCAGGTCCTTAACGCAAAAATCGAAACCCTGTTCAGACGTGGCAAGTACGTTGGCATGAAGCTAAACGGAATCACGCCACTGTACCTATTCACTCACCTTAGGATGAGCGGCTCTCTCGACGTAGTACCAACAACCTTTGAAGTCGCGAAGCATGATCGAGTGTGCCTTGATCTGGACAACGGTAAGAGCATTCGCTTCAACGATACCCGAAAATTTGGGCGGATGCGCCTGTGCGTAGAACCGGACGAAGTAGTTGGAAACCTGGGACTCGAACCATTAGGCCCGGAGTTCACACCCGAAGCTCTTGAAGCTTTGATCCTCGGCAAAAGAGGTCGAATAAAACCGATGCTCCTCGACCAAGGGCTCATCGCGGGCCTAGGAAACATATATGTCGATGAAGTTTTGTGGAAAACGAGGATTCATCCACTTACTCCAACAACAGGACTCTCCCCCTCTGATATTGAGCCGCTTCATGGGGCCATTCAGGAAACACTCAGAGAAGCGATCGAGAAATTAGGAACCGATTTTGGCGATGGGGTTGTCGACGGAGGTATGTACAGGCCGAAGGTATACGGCCGCGCAGGAAAAACATGTTCTCGTTGCGGAGACACGATACTACGAACCGTTGTCGGTCAACGAGGAACTCATCTCTGCCCAACGTGCCAAAAGAAACGCCGCGCGCGGTCAGCCAGCAAGCGGAAGCATAAATAGATAAAACGCGATATGCAGCACGGGCCGTACGATCTGCGGAAAGATCTGGTATGCCAAAATGATTCCGAGGAGAGAAAATCCAGGGCTTCGCGCGAAATCGAGCATCTTTAAGAAAGCTCGCTCGGGTACCAGAAGCCCGAGAACCGAGTATCCATCTAATGGAGGAATCGGCAGAAGATTAAAGACTCCGAGGATGATGTTGAGGATAAAAAGAACGCTCAAAAACATCCCCGCCCCCTCAAGAAAAGCCCCGTCATTGGATGTGACAAGTGGGTTTCCATCAATAACGAAGACTCCGTACGAGATCCCAACGTGCATTAAGATCCCAGCGATACCTGCTATAAGGAAGTTGGAAACTGGCCCCGCAAGCGCCATGAGAGCCGCGCGACGAGGGTAGCGAATCTGCCAAAAAGGATCGAAAGGGGCGCTTCCCCAACCAAACATACTCGTCCCCCCCGACGCGAGAAGACTGAGCCAAGGAATAACGATAAGACCGAATGGCTCTCTACGAATATGGGGCATCGGATCAAGCGTGGTATGGCCCCCTGCGTACGCGGTGGCATCCCCACCCCACTTTGCAACCAAAGCATGCGCAGCCTCGTGACACACGGTGCTGAATAAAAACGCCACGTACCAAATCAGGGCTACTGCTATAAAATCAGACATTAGCTACTCGTAAAATATTCCTACTTTTTCCCATTTAATTTGGGGGGAGGCATTTTTTTCCCCTTTTCTAGAGGGAGAAATGCCGCGCTCGACTCAGATAATACCTCCTCGTCCACAGCCTGACCAGGCGAGATCCTTTGTGATTCTAGGTGGATGGAATTAACCCAAACGCCTCGGAAACCCAGAAGTCAGTGAGAACGATTCTTGCTCTCCACTCTTGGTGGATAGCTACACCGCTTGAGCTTTTGTGGGAGGACCTATGTCGTCAGATGACAAAGAACGCAAACGAACAGGACTATCTGGTCAGATAGAGGTTGAGATAATCCGAGATCCCCAAAACTCTGGAACGGGTCTTCTTTACTCGTCGAGCGCATCCAACCCCCTTCGAATGCTCCAAGAGCTGATAGAACAGATGGAAGAGCTTGAGCAGAGCTCTTCAGACCCCGTTAATGACCAGCTAAGCTCTTCACAGATGCAGCGCCAGCTCGTACGCTTTCAGCGTCAAAATTCCGCGCTTAAGCGCATTCTCGATAAAGCCCATTAGGGCATCGATTCCGTTGTATTTGTACCTGCAGCCGCCGGCCGCAATCCTCAATGACGGTGGATGGGCACCGGCCTCGGTGCCCGTGTTGGATCCGGTAACCATCCATCATGAGCAAAAAAAAGGAGCCACATCTTTGAAGACAATGGCTCCCCGGGAGGGACTCGAACCCCCGACACGGTGGTTAACAGCCACCTGCTCTACCAACTGAGCTACCGGGGAAAATTGGTGCCCCTATAATGGCCTACCTGTCCTTAAAGTCAAGACACGTCGACACAGCTTTAGAGCGTTAAGATACTAAAAACACCACTAAAAAAACTTAAAACTGAAGAGTATTGCGAGCAGCAAAGGCCCTTGAGAGCGTTACGTCATCGGCATACTCAAGCTCGCCCCCCTTGGGAATCCCCTGAGCTGGACGAGTCGTTTTGATGCCTAAATCAGCAAGCATACGACCAACGTACAGCGCTGTCGCATCCCCCTCAACCGTTGCACTGGTAGCCAGGATCACCTCTTTTACCGAGCCGTCCTGAACCCGTGCCATAAGCTCCTTGAGGCGCATGCTCTCCGGGCCCTGCCCACGCAGCGGGGCCCACAATCCATGCAGAACGTGATAGCTCCCCTTAAACTCGCCACCTCTCTCAATCGCGACGAGATCTACGGGCTTCTCAACAACACAGACCAACGACGAATCACGTGAAGGATTTTTGCAGATAGAACAAAGCGATGCATCACTAAGAAAGAAGCATCTCTCGCATAGCCGCACTTCTTGTGCCGCCAAATGCAATGCGTCACCCAGCGAGCGAGCGAGGTCTCGATCGTTCGCGATCAGGTGATAGGCAAGTCGAGTAGCCGATTTTTCACCAATAGATGGGAGCTTGGAGAGCTCCTTAATCAAACGCTGCAATGCGACCGGAAAAGCAAGCATTAAACTACTCCTCTTACATTCCTGGCAGAGTTACACCACCTGTCACCCGAGAGAGCTTACTCTCGGTATTTTCACGAATCTTCGTTAGCGCGTCATTTACAGCGGACTTAACCATGTCCTGAAAAAGTTCGATATCAGAGGGGTCAACGGCCTCGGGCTTTATCTCAACCGCCAGAACCTCATATTTCCCACTTATCTTGATCTTAACCGCTCCGCCACCAACCGATCCCTCGGCTTCAAAAGCCTCAGCTTCAGCCTGCGCTTTTTGCATATCCTTCTGCATCTTTTGAGCCTGCTGAAGGAGCGCCTGCATATTTCCACCGCCTGGAAGACCACCAAATCCTCGTGCCATTACTGCTACACCTCCGCATTACAATTTAGGTATTCTGTTTAGTCTTTTGCCTTAACTTGTTCAACCTTGCTACCAGGGAAGAACTTTTGAAGGCTTTGAACTGCCGGATGGCCTTGCATCTCTTTGTCAGACTCTACTCGGGATGCGGTCTTGGCCGAGCTGTCGATAGCCCCAGGTCCCTTTTGGATTACTATCTTCCACGCCCTTGGTGCGGCAATTCCCCTCTTCTCCAAGAAGGCATCGAGAAGAGCGGAAACCTTCTCTTTTTCCCGCATAACGCTTGTGGCCGTAAAATCAGGCGCCGTTCCCTCGAATACGCCAACTTCGCAACGCACAGGCTTAATCCTCCTGAGATTCTCTAAGAGAACTTTTGTTGTGCTGGCAGTAGCAAAGCTTACGACCTCGTCCCAACCAAACACCCCTCCTGATGGAGGACCCTGCGGAGTCGAGACTTGTGCGGCAGCCGTTGAAGGGTTTGTTACCGGCGCAGCCACCTGGGGTCTCGATTCACCTTCCGCACGCCGCGATACGGACGTACCCACAGGGGCGCGAGGAGCACCCGCCTTATCCGACACCTTCGAGTTAAGAAGCTGTCCTAACAAAGCCCCAACCTGAGCAACTGGTTGTCGAGTTGCCATACGAGTGACAAGCGCTTCAAAACCGTAACGCGGATACGATGAGCGCAGAGCTCTATCCGCGCCATCACGCGCGACATCCCAAAGATCTTGAACGTCGACCACTTCAAGTGGAGCGACCAACCTTAGCAATTCAGTCGTCGAGTCGGCGCGCAATCCAAGCGCTTGCAACTGAGCCTCTCCACCAACCTTCGCAACAAAAACTTCTCGCCAAAAATGGACGAACTCCCGCAATAACATCGCCGGATCGAGCCCAGTCGAGAAGATATCTGAAACATGCTTCAGAACAACTCCTGTATCTCGCGCCACAATACCGTGCGCGATGTCATACAGAACCCTTTGCTCAACGGTGCCGAGCGCCCTACTCGTCTCGACGGCCGTAATCACTCCCGAGCAAAAACTCTGAACTCTATCGAGCAGCGTCTGAGCGTCGCGCATAGAGCCGTCAGCCATTCGAGCTACAAGCTTAAGAGCGTCAGGCTCTGCGTCAATCTTCTCTTCAGCGCACACCTCTTGAAGCCGGGCCTCAATAGTCGCCAAACTGAGCGCGCGAAAGTCATGTCGCTGACATCGAGAGATAACGGTTTCAGGGATTTTGTGAACATCCGTTGTCGCAAGAATAAAAACGGTGTGCGGAGGGGGCTCCTCTAAACTCTTAAGAAGGGCATTGAACGCCGAGATGCTGAGCATGTGCACCTCGTCGATAATGTATACTTTTCGCTTATATCCTGTCGGCGGAAGCGACTTAAAAGAGTCCATCAACTCTCGAACGTTTTCGACACTATTGTGAGAGGCTCCGTCGATCTCACGAACCGCGAGGCTCGTGCCGGCGCCGATCTCTTTACACGTCTGACATTCAAGACAAGGCTCTGCGTTTTTCGGCGCTTGGCAATTAATCGCCTTAGAGAGAATCCGCGCTACCGAAGTTTTTCCAACTCCCCGAGGACCAGTGAAGAGATACGCATGCACAACTTTTTCACGCTGCAGCGCGTTGGCGAGGGTGCGGGTTACATGATCTTGGCCACTGACAGAACTAAATACTGAGGGCCGATATTTGCGTGCGAGAACGAGATAGGACACAAGCGTTTTCCTGTACCAAACGGATTTCTACAGAATAGCCACTCCGGCCTTTAGATGCACCACTTAAGTTCATCCTATGAAAGGTCAGAACAGCGAACAAAACGTATGAGGGGATTAAATACGGCGACCAGAAACGCATCACAGATACATGTAGTACGGTTGCTATCTTCCGATCCTGGCCGGGTTCGTACACTCTCTCGCGCGCACCAATCGCCGCGTCGAAGAGTATACCGCCCCCTCTTATCCGTGTCACTGAAACGGACCAGGAATGTTTCCGCCTTATAAGCGTCAAAAAATGTCTTCGCTAAGGCGGGCTGCGGGTCCATCCCACACGGGTGCGGCACCGTACCGCGGCAGGCGGCACAAAAACACACAGTTTCAGCTAGTTACCATGCCTCGCGGGTGGCACGTCATGTGCTCAACCTCTCAAGTATGAAGATAACCAACCTCATCCTTCAAAAATTATCCCAACAGGTCGTATATGGTAATCCTTGGTGGGGCCTCGTTGTGGCAAACGAATACCTTTGCACCACCAACCCTCTTCATCGAGCCTTGATTCGTCGCTTCCATATGCGACTCGGCAGCACCGCAAACCACAAACTAGTAGAGAAGCTCGTGAGCGGATTTCGCTACGCCGACCTCTCACCAGACCTCCGTGCGCTCATCGGCAGCCGAGAGTTGCTAAAGTCCGAGAATAGGGCCACTAGCATCAGTCCCCGGAGACGGGAGAGAGGTCGCCGTCCGATTCCACGGGTCGGCACAGAGAGGAGACGATCTCACGACGCGATTCGAATCACGAAGCAGAGTCGCGCTGACGCGCCTCATACAGTTCAAGTAGTCGCTCGTACTGCTTCGTAATTTCTATAAAATGGTCGTTCATCGTCTTATCGGCATTCGGATTACGATCGGGATGGCATGTTTTTACTGCCTGGCGATATGCATATTTCATTGCGTGCGGGGTCGCTTCTTTCTGCAATCCAAACACGAGTAAGAGCTGATCATACTCCTCAAGCCCTCTCCCCTGTTGCATGGCTTTTGCAATACGATGAAGAGATTCTTTTTTCTGCCTCTCGAAATCAATGTCGTCAACAATCTGGTCGCCTTCATCGTCGTTTGCATCATTACGGGAAGAAGATTGCGCATCCCGGTGTCTCTTGACCAGCTTTTTTACTCCTCTCCTTCGCTCCAAGCGTAGAAAAATCAATCCACAAAGCAAGATCACTGGCGTGATCACAAAGAAGGTATTTCGTCTGAGGAAGAAGGATAGCTTGAGGCTCCAAGGAATCTTAGTTTTCGCGCCAGCCATGATCCCTTGGGCTAACGTTAATTGACCCTTTTCAGCAGCCACTCCCGCGAGAATAAATCGGAGCCTATCATTCTCCGAAGATGGATCAGGTCGAAGCTCTCGCACGTTGGCGATAAGCTCTGAACCTCTTGAAAGATCGTGTCCCTGCCCCAGCTCCTCTGTCGCACGCTCCAGAAGGTCAAGATACCGCTCCTTCATAATCCCGTCTTTGTTGGAATACGCCCACAACATCTGCTGAATCTTCGGATCGAGGAGAAGATCACTACGACTCGGCGCTATGGAACCAAGCGCTTCGATGACAAGTTCATGAGAGGAGGGGGTTCGTTGTTCAACTGGAAGTAATAAAAGTACCCGAATGGCGCTTACACCATCGCCCTGTTCGAGTGCTTTTTCGGCGAACTGTCTCACGAGACCCGGAGTGGCGGCAGAGATCGCTCCTCTCATTAAGGGGTCCGCCGCCAATATTTGGAAAGCAGATACATACTTGCCGACGTCAGAACCCGAGGACGCCAAGGCAAAATTGCTCATCCGATCCGCCGCGATCCTCAAGTCCGATTCACGATTTGATTCGGCCCCAAATAGTTCAAGAGCGGCGCGTAGTACATCTTCGCTGGCGGACAGCTCCCCACTCAAAAACGCTTGTTGAGCCAACTCAACGGCGAAGACCCCACATGAGAGACGCATCGTGTCCGGCAATATACCCGCATCTCCCAACGCCATTCTGCGCCGTCTATCCAACTGTATGCTTGCGATACAAACAGCCGTAGGTCGGTAGCGCCCCTCAACGACAACAAACCGAATAGAACGTTCAAGGATCTCGGCTCCTTCCTCGGAAGAGGAGAATCGCTTTGCAAGGAGCTCAACCTCTCCGTTCCTAAACACCTCTGAAGTTAAAACCGCACGCACGGCAAGCTCAACGGCGTCTCCTGATGCAGATGGCACCACGCGAACAAGGTAGTCCACGTAATTAGACCAAGGCATCTTTCTTCCCAACTCGGGAGCCTGAACGAAGACCTCCGCCACGCTAGACCCCACCTTGTCAGGGGGCGTCAACCAGGAGTGGCCATCCACCTCAACGAGAACATCGCCATTACCCTGGCGAGTTAACGAGTCAACCGGAAATCTCCCACCTTGAAACTCAACGGTATCGCCATACGCGAAAGAACCCACGCTCAAGCAGACCAGAGAGAAGAATAAGCGAATCGAACGATGGATCAACAAAACGACGCGACTGGGCTCGGATGAGTAAATTCCCATCCCTCCATTACCGCCCTTCCAGAACGACGGGTCAAGCTATTTTGGAGGCTGAACTCCGTAGACATTCAGAACGATCTGATTCTCTACCGGGTGAGTCGTGTTTAGCTCCACGGTTGCTTTGAGATCCCCACGGACACGGGTCGGATCGACCTTCACGATGACAACACCCTGCTTTCCTGGCTGTACCTCTACGAGCGACGCCGATACCGCTGGATCAGAACTCTTAATCGAACGAACCGATACGCTCTGAGCGGATTTATTTTCAAATCGGACTCGACGCTCAAGAACTTCACGCCCCTCGACGACCCCGAACGAAATCGTGGCCGGTGAAACTCTTAGGTCCCCTTTAACGGAGGCAATTACCGGAACATTGACCGGAGCCCGCCTATCGTCAACAAACTCAAAGACTATCCTATCTCGCAAATCTCCCTTGGGAGCATTGGGAAGAAGCTCTACCTGTACCGTCGCCCGACGGCCCTGTTTTACGACCGGAGATAGCTTGAGATACTTAGACAAAGATCCGACGTTCGCAACCTCGAGGCTCGATCCGTCCTCGACCTCCAAAGAAACCTCCTGAACACGAACCCCCTTTGCGGAGGTTGGAAAAACCTCGCCGAACTCAATCTTCGTCGGAGTTGTAGTAAGCCCGGTCGCTACATGACCAGTAAGGGTAAACACTCGTTCGGGATTCTCTGGATCATTGGTCAGGACAGACACTGTCTTCTTCTTGGGACCGAAGAATCCGCTCGTGTCAAAAGTAATTCTAATCTTCTCCGAAGCTCCCGGCTTTACGGTTGGAGAGCTCACTGCCGTGGTAGTGCATCCACACGATGGAGACACCCTCTGGATGATAAGATCAGCTGTTCCGGTGTTTTTAATGTCGATCTCTCGAACAACTTTCGAGCCTTGAGCGACCGAACCGAAATCGAACGAGGTCTCCGAAAGAACGACCTCGGGCCGCTCCTCTGCTCCAGCAATTAAGGGAGCGCTCAACATCACAACCGACGCGAATCCGACAGAAAACACTGCCCTTCGCAAAAAGGACGAACGAACGGGGCGCCAAGCGATTGTAGTTATCATTTCCTATCCGAAGAGTTGAACTTGATCGAGGAACTTCGTGGAGAAGTTACCACTCTGGAAGTCAGGGTGCGACAAGATTCTTCGGTGAAGCTCGATGTTGGTCGAGATGCCGTCGATGAGGTACTCATCAAGAGCTACTAAGAGCTTCTTTATGCATGACGCTCTATCCTTATCCCTAACGATGAGCTTGGAGATAAGAGAATCGTAATACGGTTTAACAGAGTACCCGGCATATATCGCTGAATCTACTCGTACACCGTTCCCTCCTGGAGGGTGGTAACTCTTGATAAGCCCCGGTGACGGAATAAGGGTTCTAGGATCTTCCGCGTTGATACGGGCCTCAATAGCGTGGCCCACTATCTTAATATCCTTCTGCTGCCACGAAAGCTCGATGCCAGCCGCAAGTCGGATCTGCTCCTTAACGAGATCGGTATCCGTTACCATTTCGGTAACAGGATGCTCCACCTGAAGGCGAGTGTTCATCTCGATGAAATAAAACTTCTCGGCCTCAAGATCGGCAAGAAACTCAACGGTTCCCAGACTGGTATAGTTAACCGACTTAACAAGCTCCAGCGCGGCATCCTGAATCTGATTTTGAAGTTTCTCTGGAAGTCCAATCGATGGAGACTCCTCGAGCACTTTCTGATACCGGCGTTGAATAGAACAATCTCGAATACCGAGGTGAATCGCGTTATGAGCAACGTCACCCGCGACCTGCACTTCAATATGTCGAACCTTGGGGAGATATTTCTCAACGAGGAGGTGTCCGTCCCCGAAAGCAGCCTCAACTTCACGCTGAGCTGTCTGGAAGGTAGAGACGAACTCGTCCGCGTTCTTGACGATCTTCATTCCACGTCCGCCACCACCAGCACACGCCTTGAGGAGGATCGGGAAGCCAGCTTTCTCAGCAATGACAAGCCCTTCTTTAGGATCGAGGAGCCCCTTACTGTCGCCCGGAATTGTTGGAACGCCAACCTTATCAGCGACACGACGGGCACGAGCCTTATCGCCCATGATCCTCATGCTTCGGACGGTAGGCCCGATAAAGGTAATCCCACAACTTGCGCAAATTTCAGCAAAAGCGGAGTTTTCGCTTAGGAACCCGTATCCTGGATGGATAGCATCGGCGCGAGTCGCAACCGCCGCGGACATGATCGAAGCGATATTAAGATAGCTCTCCTTTGCAAGTGCCGGCCCGATACACACGCTCTCGGTTGCCAACTTTACATGAAGAGCATCTTCGTCAGCTTTTGAATGTACTGCTACGGTTTTAATGCCTAGCTCGTGACATGCTCGAATGATGCGGAGAGCGATCTCTCCTCGGTTCGCGATCAGAACTTTTTGAAATAAAGGGGCGCTCATCTGGTTATGCCGATGGATCGATCAGGAAAAGAGTCTCGCCGAACTCAACAACCTGCCCGTCAGAGCTAAGGATCTTAACGAGCCGGCCCGAGGTCGTAGCCTCGATCTCGTTCATCAACTTCATAGCCTCAATGATGCAAAGCGTATCGCCCTTGCTCACTATATCACCCTCTTTGACGAAGAGTTCCGCGTCGGGAGACGCTCGACGGTAAAACGTACCAACGATTGGCGATTCAACCTTCACGTAGCGCCCAAGATCCTCCTGGGGAGCCGCGGTGGATGCCGCCGCACCGGTCGCGATTGGAGCAGAAACTTGGACCGCTGGAACCATGTCCCATCGAGCTTCTGCCGCCACATAGGCACCGCCTGTTGTCCGTGACAACTTGACGCGCGTCCCTTCTTGCTCAAGCTCGAACTCAGTTACTTCGTTCTGCTTGAGAATCTTGATGATGTTTTCGATATCCTTGATGTCCATGGGGCCGTATCCTAGCCATGAAGCGCTACGAAAGCCAAGAGGAGGAAGAACTTTTTCCAGCCTTATGGTCGTAAGTCCAGTAAGTTAGCCAGGCCATCTCCGCCTCTAGTCGCCGAGCACGCTGATAAAAAAAGTTCCCCCGTAACCATTTTGAGAGTTTTGGCGAAGGGACGCGAAGTTGCGGCCAAAATATCGATATGCGCGACAATAAATCAGGTGTCACCAACCAGCGAACTGGTCTTACGAGCAACGATTGTAGTTGCTGAAGTTACCAGTGACCGCCGCCGAGATCCGAACGAGATCGCCAGACGCAGTCTCCCCAACTAAGGTAAAGGTAACCGCTTTGGCACCTGGGGTCGTAAACTGCTCTCCCCGTCCCAGAGGATCGCCCGCCCATTTGCCACCGTTATAGCCAGTAAAGATTGGGACGATGATATTCCCAGTCTCGCCGTTCTGACTAAGCGTTGAGTCCGCGACTCTAGTCAGAGCGATATTACTCGACTCAAACTCGCTTCCGGTGTTGTTCACATCCACCGAATAGGTGAGATACGAAAAGGTCACCCGCTCTGTGAGGTTGTTCTGCACTTTAAGATTCACGTATGTAGTGTAGAAAGGCTCCAGCTCTTGCGTCGCTGTCGTCGGCTCACAGTCAGAGATCTGAAACATATCAATCGAGGCATCTGAGGACACGTCGGAGGAGCTTAGGCTTCCATCATCCTCGAAACCCGCCTCGACGATCTGAACCTCTCCATTATCGTTGTTCTGCACACCGCCCCCAAGACCTCCACCGCCAGATCCAGGGAACCCTTGGAAACCGGAAGGAACCTCTCCCGTGCAGCGAACCGACGCGAACTCCCGGCGATTGGCCCCGATACTTAAACGACATACCAACTGGAAGCTCCCCGGGCGTTCACACCCAATGACGCCACTCATGGCCCCACTGGCGCTGGTTAGTTCGAATCCAGTCGACGGTTCAATAATTGCCACGCCCTCTTCAGAATCACAGATAACAGTGAGGCTTGGAACGGGCTGTCCCGCGGAATCAACCACCACAACCTGAAATCCAGTTGTATCACCAACCGCAAGAGACTCGGAATCAAGCGTGAGCTGCATAGAGCCCAACGTCTCGTCATCACCAACATACACCTCGTCGCGATACCCCGGGTCTTTGGCGGAGCCTCCGTCTGTACTTCCCGATCCGCCCATACAGCCAATCACGCTGAGCGCTACAAGAACCCCTACGACATATCGCCTGTTGTAGCTTTGCATAGTAATCATCCTCCAGCTTGAGCCCATGAGCTTAGATCTATAGTCCTTTACTCTAACGCTCCGACCTCTCCACCTACCGAGCTCTGCACCCCGAACGCTTTTTCAAGCTCGTCTAATCCCTCAGAACTTGCATCAACGGCCTCGTCATCAGTCGAAAGAGAGCCCACGAGCGCAGATGGCGTCGGCGTTGGATCGACCGTTGTGTCGTCAGTTCCATCGCTTTCACCAGTGGGATCGATTGAGTACTCAGGAATAATATTAAATGAAAATACGCCCGTATTCGTGTCGTAACGATTTCCAGACGAGGAGAGACCCGAAAGCTTCACAACCACCTCAAGATCGTATGGAGGGGCTGGTAGCTGATTGCGATTAAAGTTAAGCCACTCCCGAATAGGCGCCGGAATCACGGGAATTTGAGCAAATGAGCGATTACAGACCTGCCCGAAGGATGGGGGCAAACTGGTTACGATCGGCTGTCTAATTCCTCGACCGGTGCCTGAGGTTGAGCCGGTCGTCCCGCCTGTCCCGCCAGTGCCAGTACCTCCGGCAGTGGTGTTGTTTATCTGGGAACCAGACTCAGAGGGACCCGCGAGGAAATTGACCGCGATGTTTGTGGACGGCGGCTGAATACTCGCTCCAGCAACATAGTACTCCAGCAGCACCCGATCCGCGCGATAGAACTGGCCATACAAGTTATTTTGAACTCCCACGATAGCGCTCACGGCGCCGCTCGGGTCAACCGCCAAGGGTACAAAACCAGGAAGCGGGGTCGATGACGGATCTATAGTCACCTGACTAAGCGACAAATACCCACCCGTTATAGCAGTCGGAAGCTGCGCGCATCCACCCTGTCCCGAGGTCGCCAGATTAGCACCTCCGTTATTATTATTTGTCGCGGGGAGAGACGAAAAGAGCCCAAGAAATGTCACAGACATTCCTTGATCGTTGTTTGACGCCCCGTTTCCTCCACATCCGAGAGCGACGAGTGTCGCGCAGACAGCGCTTGCTAGTATGTATGTTCTCTTCATATATCTATCCTCGCTTTCGCCTATCAGATCCTAAGAAGCTGTCTTCATGGTAGCATCGTCAAAACTGCCCTCAACGATTCGTGGTGTGATGAAGAAGAGCAACTCTTCATCAGAATTGTCAGTCTGAGAACGACGGAAGAACGTTCCAAGAAACGGAATGTCTTTAAAGAACGGAACTCCGGTCACTCGATCCGCTTCATTGATCTTATAGATACCGCCGAGCGCAAATGTCTGGCCGCTCGATACGAGAACAGACGAACTAGCGCTACGCTCAATCTCATTCGGAATTCCATCAACAGACTTAGACCCGAAGCTACTAGACTTGGCTTTGATATCGAGCAAGATGTAGTAATCCGGCGACGCCTGTGGGGTTACGTTCAAAATAATTCCCGCTTCAATCGTTTCAGTAGCGTTGCTGCCACTTCCAGCCGCGGTCGCTCCAGAACCAGTAGCTACTGAGGTTCCCCCGTTTGGAAGTTTTACTCGATATTTCTCAACGCTCTTAATCTCGGCAGGCTTATTATTGGTGGTCGCGACCGCCGGGCGGCTCACGATTCGCACACGTCCCTCTTGCTCAAGCTGAGAGAGTCGCAATTCGAGCGACTTCGTGCCGTCCGCGCTATCAAAGAGCATCGTCACGGCCGATCCACCCACCGCGGAAGACGCGATAGGAAACGCCGAACCAGTGATACCTGCCGCACCCGGAATCGCGCTGCCTCCCACTGATATCGCGGATGGAAAGTTAAGACCCGTTCCATTACCCGTCGAAGGCGACTGGATATACTGGAACCCAAGCTCACTACCCAACTCGCGAGAGAGATTTCGGCTGGCCTCTACAATTTGTGTCTCCAGAAGAACTTGAGGAGTCCTTAAATCGACCTTCGCGACCAACTCCGTCACGTTCTTAATTCCCGATTCAATATCCTTCACAATAAGTTGATTAGAACGCTCGTCATAGGCAACGGTTCCACGCTCAGACAAGACCGTCTCAACAAGCGCTTTCAACTCAGAAGCTTTTCCGTAACTTACACGAAGATATTTAACGCTTAGCGGCTCAAGCTCCGCTTCAGCAACTTGGACCTGCTTGAGGAGTTCGCGCTCTGTTCTAAGCTTCTCGATTGGGGCGATTCGCATCACATTCCCCTCGCGAACCTTATCGAGCCCATGAGTCTTCAGAATCACGTCGAGCGCCTGATCCCATGGGACATCGGTCAAGCGAAGCGTAACCTTACCGACGACATCCTCACTCGCGACGATATTTAGATTGGAGACCTCTGCTATAATTCTAAGAGCGTTATCGATATCCGTATCCTGTAGGTCCAGGGAAATAAGCTTGCCAGTGTATCGAGCGGTATCGCCGAGAAGCTGTTGAACCTCAAGGTCACTCATCTCTTCAGGAGCTTCCTTGGCATCTACCTTCTCGGCTTTGGCGGCAACGTTCCCCTTCTTCGGAGCCTCTTCGACTTTCGGAGCGACAGCCTTATTGTCCTTACCATCCATGGCTTTCGGCTTTTCAGGATTCGTCGTGCCAGGAGCTAATTGGGCCCGCATATCATCGACTACTTTCTTTAGATCTTCCGTCTCCTCTACGACGATAGTTTCACCTTCAACACGCGCGGTCAGGTACACATTAGGCTGCGCGAAAATCCTTACGAGAGCATCTTTGCCCAACGCCGCAGATCGAACCGACCGAATAGCCGCGGATTGAGACTCTGAAAAGAGTGTCGTGCTCAGCGCGTCCTCCGATACCGTCGCGTTTTTCACGGTCAGTACGTATTCCGACGGCGCGGTGCGAGCGATAGAGAACTCCGGTTTGCCGAGAAGATCTACTGATACCGAGCTTCCAGAGCCTTTCGCCCCCTGAAGCTTCACGCTCTTCACATGGGAGATCCCTCCCTCTCGAAATGCGGCCTTCACGATTGACGGTTGAACTTCTGCCGAAATGGCTCGACTTACCTGGTGAACCAATTCCAACTCAGGTTGCGCGGGAACTTCAGCGATGCCTTTACTTGCTGCCTCCGTCTTTTTGCTAACGGGAAGAATCAGCGGAACTGCCGGCTTCTCAATAATGTCTACACTCTCTTCCTGGTGAAGGTCTTCAGAGTCGTCAATCTCCGGCAATCGCGGCTCAGCTTTAACCTCAATTTTCTCCCTATGCTGTGTGGATGATTTCGAAGCGATAGGCGTGACAGGCTGAATCACGCTAGCCACTCCCTGAAGTCCATGGGCGGCGCCGCCAGTTCTCAAGGATACAACCACATTACCGTTGATGGTAGTTACTTCATGTGAAACATCTGAGCCATCAGAGAGGTCGAGCACCACCCGAGCCGCCGATGCCTGAGCCCCTAGACGAATGCTAGACACCGACTCAAGATCGGCGATAGGCCATCGCTTGCTTCCTGTAACTCGCTCTGATTGTAAATCGATTACGAGGCGAGGAGGATTTGAAAGTTTGTTTACCGTGAATTTGGGATTCGGGTTCTTAACGGCGATATAAATTTGCTCTACGCCCTGGCCTCTGGCCACCTCGACTCCAACCCCATTCATCGACGAAACACCCAAGGCACGACGCGCCGAAGAGAGAGAACTATCGATAGTGGAGGGGGCTCCATGGGCGAGTGGCGCTGCGATGAAAGCGCAGACGAGACCAAACAAGGCCAAGCGTCGACTGTCAACTAGACTGAGCATGACGTACCCCCGAAGATCTGGACTACTACATGGATTACGAGCGCCTCGCCTCGATAGCGATCGGCTCTCAAAAGCATCGGCCTAGTTTGCGCTTTATGCATCACGTAGCATCCTCATTTCCACGGCCCCATCGACGCGTTCGAGGGGGCTCTTGTGAGATCTCCGAATCAACTTCTCTCGACTGATTCAATCTTCACTCACCCGAGTGTTAGTTTGATCTACGATTCGAACTCTCCCAGATGAGATGGTTAGCCCTTTTCAAAAGGCGCTTAAATTTTACGCTGACGATGTCAACAACGTTGGAGCGCAGAGGCTCTGCAATAAACAGTGCGTTTTCAAACAAGGTTCCGGTTCGGCGTTTTGCGCGGAGCCGCATTGTGGAGCTTTTTTCAAACGCGGCTACAGCAAGCACTCCTCACTGGCCTTTGAGCCAACCGCTAGTGAAGCAAGAATTGAGAATGAAAGAATTCGCGAGCTAGAAACATCGTTACTCACCACTACCTGATGGAGAGATAGCGGTAGGGCACTCGCCGATAGATCCGTTAGAAGTTGATGGATTGCTCTAAAATCTCCTTCGCCTCGAAAGAAGAGTCCGATATTGGCACTCAGCCTTGGCTCAGCCCGCCGCTCAAAGACTACAAGCCTCCCCCCTCTTTTTTGCAGCGATTCAACAACGAAGGAGCGCGCTATCGCTTCAATCTGGGCGGGGGTAGCGAGAGCACCCAGTCGCAGCTCGGCCTCTCGTCGCCGCACCTCCTGGCGCATCACTGACAATTTGAGGGAGAGCGCTCCTTCACGCGCGGCGTCCTCGCTTGCTTGAACACTCGCTTGGACCCTTTGATTGCCAGACATTCTCTGAGGATTAATCACAAAGAAAAATAGTACATACGCCTGTGACACAAGACTCCCAAGCGCTATACAAGTCATCATCCAACTTGGAGCGTTACGGGCCCGTCGCGCGGCGGCTCTTAACCAGACGTGGGTTTTCATCCTCATGGTATTTTTCTCGGTACCGTTTGTAGGCCGTGCTTGGCTCGGAATATAAAATCGTGGGTGTATCGT
>CAIXKI010000248.1 GCA_903920005.1 uncultured delta proteobacterium | reverse complement strand
GCGGTTTTGACGGCGTTCTTAATCCCCGCGACGTGCTGCCGCGCTATCGAAACGGAGCCACTTACCGCGCTCTCTACCTGGGTACTAAACCACCCTTCCATCGCCTCGTTAATCAGACCGCTCGCTACAAGGAAAGAGAGGGACATAGGAACAATCGCGATCAACACGAACGCACCCATGAGCCGGGACCGAAGTTTCGCCCCAAGAATTCCCTTCCTTCGCTCAAACATCAACTTAACGACGTTCCTGCCCACCATGACGATGAGCACAAGGAGCGCCATAATGTTTAAGTTAACGAGGAGGAAAACGAGTAGATTATTAAAAAGCGACTCATCCTCCGGCTGACGACCGAACAGCACATAGCCGACAAGCAGCGCGAAGAATCCCCCACTCGCTACCAGCGCCCACGCCATTCTCCCTTCGATATGTCGCAACAGATTCATGAACTACTACCGCACGGACAAGGAGGACCGGCCCGGCTTAATTGGGAAATCAAGCCACCCGGAATCCTCCTCCTTCACATTGACGAGTCCTAGCGTGACGATCTGGGAGAGTTGCGCAAAAGTTCTGTTAACGCTCCCCTTGCACAGGAGTACCGTCCGAGCTTGAAGATAACTTTGTTCTTGCGAGGCGAGCTCGGCGTCTCCGCGCGCCAGGAACTCCAGATCCACTTTATCGGCGGCAATCGTGGCGTCCACCGCCTGACGACGGTCCGGCACACCTACAACAACCGGGTTACTCTCGTCACCATGCCGGTCGGAGATCACCCGATAACTCTCTGTGATAATATCGTAGTTGATGGAGTGGTGCTCAGAACGCTCAGTGGCGCAGGAATCAAACCACGACGTGCGTTTTCTACACAGCCGCATCTGCATTCGCACTTTGGCCTCACGACCCGAATCGAGGCACTCCTCTATTGCGGGGCGAAGCCCCTCCGCCTTTATCGACACCGCGGCCTGAGACCCATCGGTCCAACTCACTCTGAAAAAAGTATCCGCCAGGACGAGGGCGCCGAGCGTCAAGAACGAAAAGTTGATCACGAGCTAATCCTTTCCAAACAATTGACCCTGCGCTCGGCCGACTGGAAGATCTCGGGAGAGATGCTTATAGGCCCGCTCAGTCGCCTCACGACCCCGCTTCGTGCGGGCAAGAAACCCTTCCTGCAAGAGGTACGGCTCAAAAACATCCTCAAGTGTTTCCCGATCTTCACCGAGCGCCGCCGCGACCGTCTCTATACCAACTGGCCCGCCATCAAATTTATCAATAATCAGTGACAGGAACGCCCTGTCGGTTCGATCGAGTCCTTGAGTATCTATCTCAAGGAGCTCTAGGGCCTTACGCGCGACAATACCCGTCATCTCACCACCAGAACACTCTTCAGCGTAATCTCTCACGCGCTTCAGGAGCCGGTTAGCTATTCGAGGAGTTCCCCGCGATCGAGCCGCGATCTCTGATGCGGCGGTGTCATCACACGCCACCTCAAGAATCGAAGCGGAACGTTTTACAATGCGAGCCAGATCCTCTCGGGAATAGAAATCGAGCCGGTGGACTATCCCGAAGCGATCCCGTAAAGGCGACGTCAACATTCCGGACCTCGTTGTCGCTCCGACTAATGTAAATGGCCTAATCGGGATCTTGATGGACCGCGCGGCCGGCCCCTGCCCAATAATAATGTCGAGTTCAAAGTCCTCCATTGCCGGATACAAAACCTCTTCAACAACGCGCGGGAGGCGGTGAATCTCGTCAATGAAAAGCACATCCCGATCCGCGAGGGATGTGAGGATCGCAGCTAAATCCCCCGGTTTCTCAATCGCGGGCCCTGAGGTCCCTTTAAATCCGACTCCAAGCTCCGCCGAAAGAATTCTCGCCAACGAAGTCTTTCCAAGCCCTGGAGGCCCGTGAAGTAGCACATGATCCAGTGGGTCGCCGCGACGCTTTGACGCGTTACAAGAGATCTGTAGATTACTTCGAACGTGGTCTTGACCTACGTATTCATCAAATCGACTAGGCCGGAGCGAAACCACCAACAACTCTTCGTCATCTGACGGTGCCGGTTGAACAACTCGGTCCTCTTCAATGCCAGGCACTCCACCCCACGTCTCAACCTCATCTGAGAGATCCTCTGAGCGCCCCGATTTATTATCCGAATCAGCCATAGGTCCTTACTGGAAAAAGCCTGCGTGGTCAGTGAAAAAATCCGTCGTCGGCATATTGATAAAGACGGAGCTAATCGGACCTCAGTCCGCGGGAGCTCTAGCGAAGATGCCAGCCAAACTATCAACGTGCGCGACAGGGGGCTTTTCACGCCCTGCGCCTGAATTGTACACGCAAGTGCCCCTATCGGGACAGAGCCCATGAGCACCGCAAGGCGATAAAAACTCGATACATTTCAGCTATTTAACTATACGAATCGCAGAGCCTCCCGAACGAGGTCTCCCACGGCTTCAAAAGCACCTTTGGAAGCGATCGCCTGGCCAACCGCGGATTCCGCGTCCTTCTTCCCGAAACCTAAAACCTCGAGCGCGGATACCGCATCAACGGATATGCAATTCGCTCTTTCAATCGGACCACGCTCTACGGTAACTGCGGACCTTAAAGAGTCTGCGCGTTCCCCAGCCATGTTCGCGACAAGGTCTTTCAGCTCAACAACGATGCGCTCTGCCTTCTTTTTGCCAACCCCCTTGATCGACATTAAGGATTTCACATCCCCGGAACCGATCGCGCGTAAAAGATCTCGAATAGCAACGTTGGAAACGACGTCAAGAGACGAGCGAGGTCCTATGCCGGACACCCTGTTGAGAAGGAGAAAAACATGACGCTCCGCCACGCTATCAAACCCAAACAACCTAATCGCATCTTCTCTGACGTCGGTGTACACGCTGAGAGTCGCCCTATCACCGACCGTCAGCCGAGAAAGGAGCGCTGAGGTGCATACGACTTCATATCCAACACCCTGCACGTCAATCACGACACAGTCCCCCTCAACCTCTACTACCTCGCCGTGCAATCTACTAATCATCGCTAGCCCCTTACACACCTAACGTCCCTAGGCGGACACCCGAACTCGAGTTACTATACCCACCAGGCCACATCATGTCAGTCAAAAAACCTAAAAAGCTCCCGCCTAAAAAGAGCAGACGCGCCAAGTCTCTGCCGCGTCCACGTCAGAAGGTAGCTACCAAAACACCTCGACGCTCCCGAGTGTTCCGATTCTCTGTGCCTTTCATCCTGTTAGGAGTTGCTGGCCTGGCGTTGCTGTGGAGGCGAATTGACGCCAAGGTAACGCACCGCCTTACCTCCTTTGAAACCCCCGCCATTCCGGTTATCTACTCAGCTCCACTAGACCTGCGGAGCTTGGTCAATAGATCCGACGCGGACAGCGCGGCGAAGCGAACGCTCTTGAGAGAAATCCTCACCGATCGTCGATACTCTGAGGTCGCCAACAACCCGACTCGTCAGGGAGAATACTCTTTAAATCCCGAAAGCATCACGATATTTCCTCGCGACTTTACCACCGCGACGGGCGTGATGTATCGCGCTCAAAAGGCGATCCTTCCGCTTATTCCTCAAGGACGGAATGAGGCGCCTCCGCCCGGTCGCACGCTCCTCGAACCTCAAATTATTTCATATCTCGGCGCTGAAGACGTTAGAGCAAGTCGCTTTGTCGCCCTAGATCAAATCCCACTTGTCGCACAAACCGCCGTCATAGCGATCGAGGACGAGCGTTTCTACAAACACTTCGGCATCGACGTATTCGGAATCGCAAGAGCTCTCGTTCGAAACATCATGGCCGGTCGGTTGGTACAGGGCGGAAGCACGCTCACACAACAGCTAGCCAAAAATCTATTCCTCTCTCCGAAGAGAACGATCTCGCGAAAGCTACTCGAAATCCCAACAGCGCTCAGCCTTGAAAGAAACCTCTCAAAAAAGCAGCTCCTTGAACTCTACCTGAACGAGGTCTACCTAGGCCAAGAGGGGTCCGTATCAATTCACGGAATGCCACAGGCCGCGACGACCCTTTTCGGAAAGAACATCTCTTCAATCTCTCCTGACGAGGCAGCTCTCCTTGCGGGAATAATCAAAGCGCCCTCCTACTACAATCCGCGACGCCACCCAGAGAGGGCAAAAGAGCGACGAGATACCGTCCTCACCAAGATGCATGAACTCGGATACCTCACGACACACGAGTATGGCATAGCGATCAAAAAACCTTTGAAGATCACTCAACAGCAAGAACATCGCCGAATCGCTCCGTTTTTCGCTACAACTCTCGAGTCCGAACTCTCAGAGTCCATCGATTTAGAAAATGCCCCCGCCCTCGGGCTTGCCGTATACACTGGCATCGACCTCGGTATGCAACGATGCGCCGAAAACGCTGTAGAGCGTGGATTGGCTGCCGTAGAAGCGGCCAATCCACGACTCACAAAGGGAGAGAAACGGATCGAAGCAGCTCTCGTGGCGATCGAGCCGCACTCGGGTCTCGTTCGCTCATGGGTAGGAGGACGAGATTTCGGACAAAGCCAATTCAACCGAGTAAACCTGGCAGTCCGTCAGATCGGATCAACGATCAAACCATTTCTCTATCTCACCGCGCTGGACGGAACACTCAATTCCTACAAGACCGCTACGGCTGCGAGTATCCTTGAAGACAAGCCGATGGAGGTTCACGTGAGCCACCAACCAACCTGGACCCCCGAAAACTACGACCACGAGTTTCGAGGTGACGTCACACTGAGATACGCGCTTGAGCACTCACTTAACATGCCGGCACTCTACATAGCCGAGCGGGTAGGCTTGTCCGCGCTTAAGAAAACCTTGCGGGCATTCAAGTTAGCGAACTCCGTACAAGAGGTACCATCCCTCGCCTTAGGGGCCCTAGACAGCAATCTTATCAGATTAACCGCGGCATACGGCGCGCTCGCAAATGGCGGTATTTATATTCAGCCCCGTTTATTTACATCGGCGATAGACTCGACCGGCGAACGACTAGCGTCCGCGGAGCTCGTTGAAGAGCGCGTTTCTGACGAGGCGGCCACCTATGTCCTCACCAACATCCTTGAGGGGGTCCTCGACGAAGGGACCGGAAAGGCCGCTCGGTCAAAGGGCTTCTCTCGACCCGCAGCTGGAAAGACCGGGACATCGGACAATGCCCGAGACGCTTGGTTTGTTGGGTATACCCCTACCCTGGTAGCGGGCGTTTGGGTCGGATTTGATGACAACTCGCCGCTTGGCGTAACCGGCGGAGCGGCTGCGGCTCCTATATGGGGCGAGTTCATGAAGTGTAGCGCCCCCTTCACCCCTCCCGGTGAATTCGTGACTCCTCCCGGGGTAACCTCCATCACGATCGATGCAAAAAACGGGCAGATAGCTACGGCGACGTGCCCTCAACAAGACCGCCTCAGCGAGGTTTTTGTCCAAGGCACTCAGCCAACCAAGCGGTGCACCCTTCACCCAAGCGACGCTGAGGAAGCCAGCACCTCCCAGAGTTCAAGTTCGGAGCGTCGTTCGAGGGAATCCGGATTTTGGGGCTCTCTGTTCGGTGGGTAAAATTTGTCCCCCGACGGGTACTTTTAGCTCCGCTTGTCGAAGTAGTCTTGCCCATGTAGGCATCTTACCAGTAAATAATGAGAGTTATGCAGTGGATCTTAGGCATCGATTTCAGCGCCCAACCGTGCGAGCTTACCCTCTCTAAAGTAGAGGGTAGTGTCGTTGAGATCGTTAACTATAAGACGATCGATCTACCCCTGCTCAACGACCGAACTCTTTTATCAAAGACAGACATCACACCTCTTATAATCACCCCTAAAAAGAAGAGGGAAGAAGCCTCAACCCCTGACGAAGATGATGCGACGGATGTCGAAAATCACCCTGAGGCGCTTGAGCCAACCGGACAACTTGTAAACTCCTCGATCGCAGACCTTCGCGAGACTATCGCCAGCCTTGAACACCAATGGACGGCGGTTTCCGTGATCATCCCTCCCCACGACCACCTCGCCCTTAACCTGAATCTCCCCTTCGGCGACGCAAAGAACCTCAACAGGATCGTTGACCTTGAAGTGCAGGACGTGGTCCCCTTCGAACTCGAAGACTTTCTCGTTCAGTATGCGCCCCTTGGTCCGATTACACAGGGGTCCGCCGCTCTAGACATCAAAGAGAGCGCGGCCATCTCGTATGATGTTCACGTCGGATTAATGCCTCGAGCATTTGTGCGGAACATCTTAGAGATTTGCAAAGCCGCTGGGATAGAGCCAAACATTCTTACAGTGCCATCATCTGTCCTTGGAGGTGTCTATCACCTCGGGAAGGATTTCTTTACCACGAACTCCGCCGTTATCTTCAACCGTGGAGACGAATACTCGATGGCTGTATTTATAAACGGAGAGGTTCGCGTCGAGCGGGTGTTGTACGCCTCAAGACTCCTCGCAGGCACCCCGCTCCAACCAGGAGAGCACCCACTGCGCCCTGTGTTCACAGCGCTCAAGTTAATGCTTGCGGCATCCGAAAGGCGCTACGGCACCCGTATTGAGAACGTATACATCCTCGGCCGGGAGATAAAAGGTTCTAACCTGCAACAGCTCTTGGGTCGCCCTATTCAAGGGCTCCAGATGAAAGATTTCATAAAAGTCGGGGACTCCCCCGTTGGGATCTCGGCACTCGGCGTTCCTTTCGCGACTGACGATACAACGGTAGCGCCACTTTCAAATTTCAGAACTCGCGAATTCTCATTTACCCCCAAGTTCGCCGAGTTCCTTCGCGCTTTCTTTGGAGCCTCAAAATACCTTCAGCTCGCGATAGGGTCTATCGCGCTTAGCCTCCTGATCGTGTACGGCATTCGCGCCTACAACCTCTCCAGCATTCAATCATCTCTTACTGAACAGATTCGCGCCGTCATACCAGGCTTCGATCCTCAGTCGTCAGACATACGGGGCGCGCTGATGAAATCAGAGGCCAAGCTCACTGAAGAGCTGGGCGTTCTTGCTTCCCCAGCAAAGGTTTCACCACTCGACGCCCTTCTTGAGATCATAAGACTTCTACCCGAAGGAGACGGCTTGGCCATAACAAACATCAAGATCACCAGCACCTCCGCCAAAATTACAGGCACGGCGCCGCAATTAAGCGCGATTGAGAACATCGGAAAAGCCCTTCGCGCCAACAAAGGCGTCTTTAGCAAAGTAACCGCGATCCCCGGAAGTTCAAGCGCGTCGCGGTTCAATTTCACCGTCGACTTGGTTCTCGCCCAATAGAAGGAAGATCGATGCAATCACAGCTAAAAACATTCTGGGACGCGAGGACGGCACGAGAGCGGAGCTTACTCGTGTTTGCGACCGGCGCACTTTTCATCCTCTCACTATGGCCGATGGTTATATCTCCTGTTCAGGGGGCCTTTCTGGAGCAATCACGTGAACTTCACGAGGCGTCTGTCACCTACTCCGTCGCCCCCGATATCCTGAACCGTTACAGTAAGCTCCTCGGTCGTCGAAAGGAGCTTGAAAAATTCTACAGTGGCGTTGACCTGTCAGCCGATCCGCTCTCCTATCTTGAAAGGCTTCTACGCGATACGGCTAAAGCATCAGGGACCTACAACGTTACCCCTCGCGAGGGAGTTCAACTGGGTGGCAAGTACGCCCACAAGGTCTTCATGGTCAATTTTCAAACGGCGAGCATGGAGAACTTAGCGGCGTTCCTAAAGGAGCTTACCACCGGCGCCCAGCCGATGCTCATCTCGCAAATCAATTTAGATAAACGATCGGGCGCGGAGGCCCTCAGCGTACAGCTTGAGGTAAGCGGATTTGAGGCGATTTCGAATTCAAAATGAAACGTAGAATTAAACAAGTCGTGGGACTTGTGAGCGTTGGTATACTCGTAACAGCTGTTGCCACATGGCCTTCCGCTCTTGCCTTCGTTATTGAGAATCAACTTCGCGCAGTGAGATCAAAAGGGGCTCAGCTCACCTGGACTGGGCTAAAAACCGGTTGGAATTCTGTCTCCTTCGAGACTGTAAGCACGACCCTTCAAGGGCCGACGGTACGTACCGGCAATAGAAACCTTCCTACGCTTACGCTACCGCTGCCGCTTGATATAGAGAGCCCAAAGATCATTCTCATCCCAAGCTCTCTCATCACATTCTCACCTAAACTCGCCTTTAAAACAGACCTCTACGGCGGGACACTGTCAGGCGAAGCGTCTCTGTTTCATAACAATCCTGCAATCAAAGCCACTCTTGAATCTCTTCTCATCGATCATCACCCCATCCTCGGTGGAACCGGCATTCGAGGTGGGGTCCTCCACGCTCAAACCGACGCCCTCTCACTCTCTCCAGCGAGCCGCCTGCCACAGGGCACCGTACACGTTCAACTCTCCGAACTTCATCCTCCGCAAATACCTGAGCTTAAGAGCTTTCTGGGAATAGAGTCGCTAGGGCCTATAGAGGTCACCGGGAGCGCGACGCTCGCAGGAGACGATGTGATAGCCGAGAAGATCTCGGTTGCATCCCCGCTTACCGCTATCACCGGAGATGTCACCATCAACCGGGTCACATCCGACGTCCCGGATATTCACGGAACCTTTCGCATAGCACTCTCATCCGAGGGGATAAGCAAGTTCGGGCCATGGCTCTCCCTAGCGACTAATGGCGCAGTAGAAAACGGATCAAAATCTTTCCGCGTTAAGGTCTCGACGGAGCCCTGCTCCGACGACAGAATCGGCCAACCTCGCATTCGGATTGGCCTTAGGTGCCTTGATTACAAGTTCATCCCATGATGCGAATCTTCCGCTACCCAGAAGGCCGGGCGGAATGATACCATTTTGCTATGGCTGACCCTTTTATAATACTTGCCCTTGCGGCCGCAGCGACCCTCCCAGCGGTAGGCGTACTGCTCGGAAAAAAACTTAGTGGTGAAGAGTCTAACGAGCAGTTGACCCTTATTAGAGAAGAGTCCAGGGTCCTTGAGGCTAAGATAGTAGAAGCTCTGGGAACGGAGGCTCCGCAGGTATCAAAAGGCCAGCTTGCGGTCCTTAAAAAGAAGATAGACGGCTACCGCGGTACTCTCGATTCGCAACGCGCAGAGCGCGAAACACTTGAGAAAAAACTCGAAGGAGCGCAGGCCGATGTGCTGCAAAGAGAGGCTTCTCACCAAGACATAAAGACAGCGAAACGGGATGATGAGGTGGCGCTCCAGGAAGTAGTATCAAACTACAACGACATCTCCACGGAATCGGTCTCTCTAGAGCGGCGCCTAGCCGAATCCTTAAAATCGATCGATAAGATGTCCGCGGAGGTTGCGTTAACGGCCGATCAGAAGGCCGTGTTCGAAGCACTATCTACCGCTTTGACGACAGCAAGCTCGCAGTTGAGAGATGTTATCGTCGCCTACCAAAATATGCACGAGCGTCTAGCGGCGCTTCAGGGACAGTATACCGACTTAGAAAACGAGTACATTAAACTGGTAGAACTACAACTCGGCACGTAATAACCACCATCACCTTTAACGAGCTAGAGCATATCCTCCAGAACTTTTCCGAGCTGCTCAAGCGATGCAGTTCGTACAGACTCATCTACTATCGTGAAGATCTCCTGCATTAGAAACGGGTCCCGACATTGCCATACGAGTCCCAATCGACCGAGCGTCATCGAGTACGCGGTGCTTAAATCACTGGAGATGCTTCCTATAGTGACCGCTATCCCATTAATCTCTGTTCGGTATCCCTTGTATCCCACGTCGCCCTCTACAGAGCTCCAATCAGCCGCCGTAGTCTCTCCGATATTTTCTTTCAGGTTCGATACCAACCTTGCGACAGAGTCGTTGAAATCACGCCGCATGGTTTCACGATAATTTTTAATTATCTGCTCCACCTCTCGGAATAATTGCTGCGCGATGTCACCCTCCGCAAGGATTTGACAGGTGCGCTCCGCTCCACCAGAACCTCGGAACGCTGGATCAAGAAGCATCTTCGGAGACCATCCGCGGCCGCGAAGTTCTATCAGATAGCGGGCGGTTCCAGACGGACTAAAACTATAGCCACCGGCGAAGAAATTAGATCCAAGGGGGGTCGACGACCTTAAAACTAAAACTCCCGACTTCGTATCGGTGGAGAATATCTCCTCCCACGTCTGCTGCGCTCGCTGAAATCTGCGGCTTGTATCCAGAGGCTCCCCACCCTGCTCCCATCGCTCAGGGGCCGTACTGGTCAGCGTGTGCTTGATCTTTTCAATCAATGTCATCGAAGAAGTGGATGCGGAAGCATCACTCTCCCCTTCTTCGCGATTCCCCCTGGGATCTTTTGGATCAGTGGTCATGACAACTCCCCCCTACGTCAAATTGTAGTACTCGATGC
>CAIXKI010000247.1 GCA_903920005.1 uncultured delta proteobacterium | reverse complement strand
TTGTCAGGGCGCGCGCTGGGAGCGGTAGGCCCCTGAGAGAGCGAAAGCACAGATCGTACATCTTCTTACTTCGAGGCATTCGACGTTTGCGCATAGTGACCAATACATCGACAAACCGCCGCTAATGTTGCCTCTACGACGCAAAAAAGTTGGCCTGCACCAGAGGTGAACCAGAGGTGAAACCAGAGGTGGGGCAGAGGCGGGAGGCGACAAAACCAGAGGCAGATAGGTGGCAAAGTCGCTCCTCAATCTCGCTATAAAGATGATTGTTGAAATGGGGGGCTCGATGATACTTTTTGACGGATGATTCGATTCCGCCCCTTTTTTATCCAGAGCTGTATTCTGATCGCCTTTCTCCTGACTTCGCTCGCCTCAACCGCTTTTGGGATCTCGATAGATAAATTTCAAGACGATTGTATTCAGTCATCCTCATCAGTTGCTGGCTCAACGCGTGCCGGGCATTTCGTCTCTTCGAGCGCGATCGGTGGGGGGCGGTCCTTTACGACGACAAAGGGGGGCGCAGGCAGCGGGGTTTCCCGCTTAGAGGTCGTCGATTCAACCCTGGGATATACCCAGGGGGCGCACGCTGGATTAGGGCAGGTGTCTTGGGATGGAAACAGTGACCCTTTAAACGTCACTCCGAACGGTTTGGGCGGGCTGGATCTCTATCAAGATGGCGGTACATCGTTTCATATCGGGTTGCAGTTTTTTGATTTCCCGTTCAATAGTCCGATAAGATTGATCTTAAGGGTCTATGATGCCGCTCGACCGGATGGCTCTAAGTTTTCCGAGGTGACCGTCACGATTGATCATTACTTCGACGGACCCGGGGTCTTCATGATGGAGGTTCCCTTTGCCCTTTTGTCCGCCGCCGGCTCGAGCACCATAACGGCCCCCGCAGGCGCCTCCTTTGGGACGGCTACGACGCTGGGGGCTGGTGGTGCCGCCGACATGCATAATGTGGGGGCGGTTAGTTTGTCCTTTAACGGCATGACAAATTCTAAGGCGCCAGATGTTATTTTGAGCGCGTTTAAGACTAATGGCACCTGCTCCGCTGTTCCGAGCTCCGCTCGAACGGTCTTTGATTCGTGTTCTGTGTGCCTTGACGACCCGAAGGCGAACAAGGGATTCGATCGGTGTGGAGCGTGTTACTATGGCCCCTCGGGGTCCTCCTCTATCACGACTCGGATCGTGGATGATTGCGGGGTGTGTCCGGGAGAGGCCAATTACTCTTTTTCCTCGGGAGCGAAGGATATCTGTGGGGCATGTTTCAGCGGCCCGCCCTCTTATGTGTATAAGGATAGGACGGCTAAATGCGATGTATCGATTGATGGGTGTGTTCGTGTGGCACCAACGAAGCAGATTCGTGGTTTTGAGAAGCAACTGCTCAAGAAAGCGGATGCGCTAAAGCAGCGATTTATTGACGACAGTAAGCGTTTTTCCAGCAAGGGATGCCTGGGTGATGTCTCGGTTCCGGATACCCTTGTAGGTAACGCGTATGAGATAATTGCCGCCAAGGGCAGGGAGGTCTTTCGTCGTGGGGTGCTCGTATGTGGCGAAGCGTGCGTAACGGTTTCATTTTCAGATGAAGTGACTCGTCTAAGCCCGCAATTCAAGATTCTTGAGAGGGAGGCCGCTCGAATGGCAAAGAGAACGAGGCAGTGTTATCGCAAGTTAGGAGTTGTAAATAGCATCGTCAACGGCAGGGACGGTATCTCTGGGACGATTGCAAACGTCCGTTCTGGGTTGAGTAACCTTCTACGCGAGTGCCGAAGGAGTCGGGTGTGTCCTCGGTAATTCGGGGAGCGGTTAATGGTACCAGACGGCTTGAGGCGACCTTGCAAGCCTCGTGGTGTCCTTTTATTTTTGCCCAGACGTCAACTCCCTAACAAGGCGTTCGGAGTTTCATTCCATAGCCTCCGGCTCTCTTCGATCTCTCTGTTACCTTCGGTTGGTCCTAAATATTTGACCTGCGTACGCCACACAAGAAGCGCTCCTCTTTGGGATGGGCCAACTTTTTGTTCCCTATGCGAAGCTCTCGACTGCGTTTGCCAGATTACTCGCTACAACGAGACAAGCAAGAACGTCGGACCTACGTTTTCGGTCGGGCAGTGTTTCTCGCTCCCATTGCCCGCTCTCAGAACGCCCGTGGAATCAGTAACTTCATTACAGTCCAGAGGAGAGCGCCTGTGATTGTAGATAGTTGCTCATTCGGACATAGCCACAAACGATAATAGCCTTGGGGTCGACAAGTCGTTCGAGGGTTCCTCCAAGCAGGAGTGTTGTGAGAGTATAAACTGGGGTCGGGATGCCCCTCAGGGACTATACACAGATAGTACATCTTCCTACTGAAGGGTGTCCTGCTCGGCGCATCGTGACTAGTACATCGAGAAATCCAAGCCAAGGTTTCTTCTCAAACCAAGAAAGTTGGCCTGCACCATCCAGACACCATCCAGACCAACCACATAGAAATCCCAAGAAAGTTGGCCTGCACCATCCAGACTACACCCATATAGCTGGTCCAAAAATTACGCCATATCTTAAGGGAGAGTGGAGCGCCGAGCGCTTTGAGCAGGATTAATTGCGTCAGTTTCTTGCGCTTGCGGTCATGCCGGTTGCTCAGAATCGTAAGGTGGCCCCTCACGAGTAGTTTCAGAGCGCGTTACGAAAAATCTCTTTGCTGCACCGGATACATCAGCACGCCTTTTTGAGCCTCGTGCCATTACATTGGCGCGTTTGCTCAGTCTTGCTACACGGGTCATCCTGTCGACGTATTCTAATTTTTCTTTCGCACCACGATGAGGTAGCGGGTGATATCGGTTCCGGGTAACGGTATTTCGAATACCTTCTCTACATAGCCGCCCATCTGCCTGAGGAGTGGTTCCGAGCCGGTCATCTCCTCTTCGTAACCACTCCCTTTCATGGCGAGAGCGATTCCGCCTCTCTTGGTAAGAGGCAGGAGCCATTCCATGAGTTTTGGGAAAGACGCCACCGCTCGCGACACAACAACGTCGTAGCGGGCGCGATGCTCCGATTTTTTCGCAAGGTCTTCGGCGCGCGCATGCAAACCGACGACATTTGAGAAGCCGCATGCGTGAGCGGTCTCGCTCGCAAAGCGTACTTTTTTGCCGGTTGAGTCAAGAAGAGCGATGAAGCAGTGAGGTAACAGCGCGGCGAGGGGGACCCCGGGGAATCCGGCTCCCGTTCCAACATCCAAGATAGTGAGGGGCTTGGATGTGTCGAGCGCTTTAAGCGCAAGCAGGGAATCGAGCAGGTGGAGCGTTACATAGTCCGCACGCGGAATACGGGTAAGATTGAACGAGCGATTTGTTTCCTCGAGGGTATTGAGATACTCGATGAGTGAATTCGTCTGTGTGTCGGTTATCTCAAGCGCAAGCTCGTTCATCCCCACTTTGAGGCGCTCAGTGTCACTACTCATATACTCTCTCGGCTAAAAGGCTCCACGGCTTACCTTTGTACGTGAAGAAGAAGATAACACCAAAAGGCGCGTCGTGGGTATGTTTAGGAAGATCGAGATCCCGGCGGATCTTTTCGATATCGCCCGAGAAACTCCGCTTTTTCAGTTCCGTTCGACTACTCCAGCCGCGGGTAGTAACCGCCGCTTTAAGTTTCTTTACCGAGAAAGGGAGGTGCTCAAGCACCTTGTATCGTGTGAAGAGTGGTGAAGGGGGAGGAGGGGTTTCTAGTGTCCCGTAGGCAACATCAGGCTCAAATCGTGAGAACCCCATTGAGGAGAAAAAGTAATCGAGGTGCCTGCATCGATTCAAGGTAGCATGGGCTTCCACGAGGTACGCTCCGATCTCCCTGACGTCGCACGGCTCCGTTGTCGTATCGGCCGCCCATTCAATTCCGCGATCGGCGAGTAGGATGCTTGAGTCCTTTACCTCAGTGCCATACCAGAGGGTTTGCTCTAAACATTCGTCCCCGTAACCGATGAACTGGCGAGCCCATCCCGGGGGGCACGGTTCAACGAAGAGCCCCGGACTGATCTTGATGGCTCGTTTGGAACCGATATCTAATCCGAGGATCCATGACAGCGGGGGAGAGTAGTCATCGCCATCTTTAACCCTGAAGCCGGTCTGCGTTCGTCGTGCGGGGTCGGCGAAGAGAGCGTCGAAGCTTCTTGGAAGAGTTGGAATCATCTCCTGCGCGTTACCGACTAGAAGGGTCACGTTCTGGATCCCCTGAAGCTCTAGATTTCTGCGCGCCAGTTCCAAAGCGACAGGGTCCCCATCGATAGAGGTTACATGCTCACAGACGTGAGCAAGCGCCGCCGTATCGGAGCCGGTTCCGGTGCCGATCTCAAGGATGTGTTTGCTCCCCTTAAAGTGCTCGGCTCGGGCTTGGGCGATGGCGATACGTGAGGCCTGCTGTAAAAGCGCATTTGAGAAGTAGCCCTCTTTCGCCCACGACCCAAGCTTCTCATGCGCCTCGTGACGAGCTACATACGTCTCGACCGCAAGGTTTAGTTCGGTGGGAAGAGCGTTAGGGAAGATCTTTCGGAGTCGCAAGATTAGGCTCGGTACATCGCGAGTCTCGGCTTCTCGCGTTAATGTTGCGAGTGCTTCTTCATATGTGCGCCAGTCTTGCGGGGGATTGTTCACAGAGTTACCAGATTCTGGATTAGACTATAGTATAAGACTTTGACGGGCACTCCATAAGGGGCCTCTGCGGGGTATTCTCTATGGTCGGCAAAGTTGCTGCCGGACAAAAGGTTTCGCGTCTTTCCGCTCTAGACGCCACACAGGTGTTGTGCTGTCTTTTGGGCGGGGTGTCAATACGATGGGCTCCGTTAGGCCGTTGTTGTTGCTTGATTAAATAAGAGGTGAGTATCGTTCACGTTATGAGAGAGGTTCTTGAGGTCGTATCAGTTTCAAAGAGTTTTGTGGTTCCGGGAGCCCCGGCGGTTCAGGTGCTTCGTGATGTCTCTCTAACGGTCGGTCAGGGAGAGTTCGTTGGTCTTGTTGGGCCCTCCGGGTGTGGCAAGAGCACGTTGCTTAACATTATGGGCCTCGCGGAGCGGCAGGACCATGGCGACGTCATTATTGGTGGATGGTCGACTAAGGAAAGTAGTGATCGACACCTGCAACAGCTGCGGCGCGCGGAGCTTGGGTACGTCTTCCAAAACTTCAACCTACTCTCCACGCTCTCTGTGCTTGAGAACGTTATGGTTCCTCTGGTTTTGAACGGAGCAAGGCGAGAGGAGGCGAGTCGTCAGGCGGAAGAGCTTTTGACCAAGCTTAAGCTCGCTCATCGACTTGACGCGATGCCTTTTTCTCTTTCTGGAGGGGAGTCTCAGCGGGTGGCGATAGCGCGGGCTGTTGTGCATCGTCCGAAGGTTGTCCTTGCTGATGAGCCTACCGGTAGTTTGGATTCTTATTCAGGCGAAGTCGTGTTGGATCTGCTCAAGGAGCAGGTTGATTTTGGGATAGCTGTCGTCATGGCGACGCATAGCGAGACGGCTCTCGCGCGGTGCTCCCGGGTTGAGCACATGAAGGATGGCTGTTTGGCCGGAGCGAGAGGTCGATGACCTTGCAAGGTGTCGAACAACGGGCAGTAGGATGGTTCATGCCTGGTTGGCTCTTCTATCGTTTTATTGTGCGTCGATGCGCGCGCAATCCGGTGCGAATACTCTTATTACTAATGGCGGTTGCCGTCGCGACGACGCTTGTATCTTCCGTGGCTCGAGTGAGCTTCTCGAGCATTCAAACCTTCGAGGATTCCCTGGGGTACTCCCCCAAAGAGTATCCGATCACGATCTCCCCTGTCGGCGGCAGGATCGCGTTGTCCGAAATCGGTCGATGCTTTGCGAGGCTTTCTTCTCGATTCGACATCGTCGCCTTTCGACGAGAGTTTGGTGAGGTCGAGGGGGCGTCAGGCCGCAGGGGAGTTCGTGTCACAGGTGTGACCGGAGTTGGAGCTGGCGATTGGGAAGGAGTGGGGACGGATACGATCAACGCGTCTCGCACTCTTATCGCCGAAAACGGGTTAACCCCTGGCAGTTCGGTAACGATTCGTGGAGATAGCTTTGTTCTGACAAAGCCGGTCTCTGAGCTAAAAACCCAGGACGGCATTCGTTCGAACTCTTTTATGGTTGCGCTGCCCGACCTTGGAGCTGGTATCTCCGATGGTGTTCTTGACGGGATCCTTCTTCGTCCACGAGCAGTATCCGAAAATATAGGGGCGTTGCGTGGCGCGGTTCAGGAATGGCTTGGAACGTGCAGCGTATCATCGACCCCGTTAAGGGTAGACACCGCAAAGAGCGCGGTGGAGCGAGGGGACCGTCTTCTCGCCGCGTACAGGTTTAACGTGCTCATCATGGCCGCGATGACAGTTCTGGTGTGCGTGTTGCTCGTGTCCCAGGCGACTCAGGTGAGTCTGCGGAACCTCTCGCGTGAGCTCGCTATCCTCAGAACGCTCGGGGTTGGACGATGGGCATGTCTTTGGGCAATCGTGAAGGAATCGTTCGGAGTTGGGTTGATAGGTGCCGTTTTGGGAGTCAGTCTGGGGTCTCCCATTATCCTCGCGCTTACAGAGCTCTTTCTCTCTACCGCTCACGATATATACAACATTGAACTTGGTGGCGCGGAGCTATCGTGGTCGCATGTGATAAGTGTGGTGCTCGTCATGACCGCTGTGGTTGTGACTGGCGCCTTCTGCGGCGCTTTGGGCGCGCTGACCGTTTCTCCCTCGATTGGTACACGCACAGGTGGGGCAAGCGTGCGGCCTATTCCTCAACGCGCGGCTTTGGTACTCGCTCTTTGCTCGCTCTTCGTAATGGCAGTGGTATGGATGGCTGTAGCACTTAAGCCGACATTGTTTCTCTCCTATCTCTATATCGGTGCCTGTATCCTCGTGGTGGGCGGAGTAACTCCGTTTATCGTAACACTCACCCCACGAGTCGCTCGGATCCTTCCTGGGGGAGTTTCATCATGGATCGGTCGGGGTGGAATACGGGTAGGAGCGAGGGGGTATCTTTTGGGTGCTATCGGAGCAACTCTGGCAATAGCGCTTATCTGCGCTCTCTCGCTGATGGTTGGAAGCTTCCGAGAAACTCTTGAGGTGTGGGCGAAGGTGCGTTTGCGAGGCGATCTCTTTGTCTCCTCCGCGCTTGATGGGAAGGAAAACGAGAGTCGACTTTCCCAGGACGTTGTCGAGGCTGTGCGGGGGATCTCTGGGGTGGAGCGGGTTGTTCCCTATTATGAAGCCCGCACAACGTTTCGTGGATCGGAGTTAGTCGTGGGTGCTTCGGATCTCCTCGCGCAGTCCGAGCGCGGGATTTTCATAGTTCGAAGTGGTAAAGTAGACGGAGCTACGCTGCATGACGGGGTGGAGGTGTTGCTTAGTGAGGGGGGCGCGCGAAAGCTCTCCCTGCGACCTGCCGATAGTATCCTTGTCGAGGGTCGCACGCTCCGCATCGGAGCGATAATCCAGGAGTTTGGAACCGAACTTCCGCTTATTCAGATTGACGAGCGTCTTTTTCGGCAACTCTATCCCAGACACAATCCGCAGAGCCTCACGATCGACGCAAAATCTGGCGCTTCAGTAGAGGCCATCCGTCATAGCGTTGAGAAGATCGTAGGGATTGGGGGCATAGTGAGAGATAACGGAGAGCTTCGAGCGCTTGTGCTTACCCTGTTTGATAGAACATTTCAGGTCACCAGTAGTATTCGGTGGATCGTCTTTACGCTCGGAGTTGTGGGGCTTCTTCTGGCCACCCTTCAACACCTCTGGGAACGCCGACGTGAGCTCAAGACGCTCTATCTTTTGGGGATGACCTCGTGGGGCATGGTGCTCGCTTTCGTCTATGAAGGGGCGCTCGTGTGCGTGCTGCCGGTCGGCGTAGGAGTCCTGGGCGGTGTGATGATGGGGTGGGGGCTTACTCACTACGTTAATCCGCTCTCATTCGGATGGTCTCTGGCGTTTTCGTTTTCGCTCTATCCAGTTTTTGTTTCATGCCTCTTCGTTCTAGCGGTAGCGTGTGTTGTTGGGATTGCGACAGCTCTGCTCCTGAAAAAAACGGTGCGAGGAGCGACCTTTTCTGATGAGTAAGAAATTATGAAAGTATATGCGTTGTTATGTGCGATTGCGCTCACCGTTGGGCAAGCCGCGTGGGGTGAGCCTGCTCAAAAGCTCCCGCTGGAGTTTGCCAAGCCTGGTCATGCGTGGAGCTTTCCGCGAGACCATGGACCCCACTACTCATTTCAAACCGAGTGGTGGTATTTCACTGGGCAGCTGTTTGACGAGAAAGCTGAGCCGTTCAGGGATAAGCCTCTCTATGGATTTCAGCTTACTTTCTTTCGCCGGGCTCAAGGTGATAACGCAGCCTCCCCCAGTGATTTTCTCGCCCATGCGGCGCTTACCGATCTCGCCACCGGTGTTACTCATGTCGCCACCCGCAAAGGTGGGGGGCTGCTGGGAGTGGCTGGTGCTCGCGACAATGCTCTTGATGTATGGGCGGGTGATTGGTCCGCGGAGCTCATAGCCGGAGTTCCGGTAGTTCGATTCGACGTGCCGGGACGCTCCGCGCCACTTGAAGTGCGGCTGCGAGGGGCCGAAGGTTCCGCGCCATGGCTTCAAGGCGATGCTGGCTACAGCCGCAAGGGAGCGTGCGAAAGCTGCGCCTCGCAGTACTATTCGATGCCGCGCCTTGAACTGCGAGGAGAGGTGCAAACAGGAGGGAGCGTAACGTCTGTTCGTGGCCTGGGGTGGATGGACCATGAGTTTATGACGAACTCTCTCTCTGAGGATCAGGTGGGATGGGATTGGATGGGGCTGATGCTCAAAGATGGTCGAAACCTGATGGTATTTCGTCTCCGTACCAAGGATGGGAGGACCTCGTACGTGTCAGGGTCCCTCCAGGATAAGAGTGGGTCACATCCACTCACGGACAAGGAGCTCACGATCATGCAGGGTCAAGAATCGGTGTTGGTTTCTAGCGGGGGGCGATATCCGGCGTCCTGGCACGTAACGGTCCCGCAGTATGGCGTGGACACGGTAGTGCACGCTCGAACTCCGCAGTGTGAGATCGGTGCAAGTTCTGAAGGGGAGGCTCCCCGATACTGGGAGGGGCCAGTGGCGTCATCGGATGAGTCGGTGATCGGATATCTTGAGATGACCGGATATGCGGGGAAGGTCACCTTATAAGGGTCGCGACAAGCCGGCGAGGCCGCCGGCCCTCCAGGTACACACGTTGCGGGTTCGTGCGAATCGAATCATTGTCGTAAGAACGAATGGAGGGCCGGCGGCCTC
>CAIXKI010000246.1 GCA_903920005.1 uncultured delta proteobacterium | reverse complement strand
CGCCGGCCCTCCAATCGTTCCCGCGGTGATTACGTGATTCGCCCGATCCCTCGATCGTCGTCCCGGGGGGGCCGGCGGCCTCGCCGGCTTGTCGGATTCCTCGAACGCTCCTGAAGAGGCAGTGCCCCCTCCTACATCTCTTCCTCTACAAACGCATCTACCTGAGCGGCCGAGATGTGCCCTGCGAGAAGGTGGTATTGAAGCGCGCTAGTCCAAGGCACGTACGCGGCGCTCGGAATCCGCTCAAGGAGCTCCCTAATACTCCCTGTCCTTCCACTGATCTCTTTTACCTCGGGGGATTGGAGGTCTAAAAGCTCGGTCACTAAAACTCTTCCCGAAAACCCTGTATCGCCACACGCTCCACATCCGTTTGCCTTGTGGGTAACACCGCACGGGCCGCGTTGGTCAATCTCCTTGCACCGCTCGCAGAGCTTTGGCAGCAGGCGCTGGTTTAATACGACAGACACCGAGTTCGCGACACTTCCTGCGTCTATTGAAAAGGATCGAAGTCTTTCGAAGATATGCAACGCCGATGGCATATGTACCGAGGAGATGGTCAGGTGGCCACTCGAGGCAGCACCGAGAGCTATCGTCGCGCTCGTACTATCCCGAACCTCGCCTATCATAATCACATCGGGATCGTGCCTCAGAACAGATCGTATCGCCCTCGGATAGTCTAATCCCTGAGCCTCGCGCACTTGGACTTGCACCATACCGGGTATAGGTGACTCGACTGGGTCTTCAACTGTTACCACGTTTCGACCCCGATATTGCAGCTCAAGAACGACTGCGTACATTGTGGTCGTTTTTCCGCTCCCTGTTGGGCCCGCAAGCACCAGCACTCCGTGGGTCCGCTCTATCGCTCGGCGAATAATCGCTGTCGCGATAGGCTCGATGCCGAGCATGGATAGCTGTGGAAGCTTTCGGGCGTACAGAAACCGCAACACAACACTCTCCCCCTCGAGCACGGGCAGCGTGCTCACGCGAACACTTCGAGTGCCCGTACCGAATGAAAACGTAAAAGCCCCATCCTGGGGAAGAAGCCTTGAGGAGATGTCCAGTCCCGCAAGCACTTTTATACGTGAGACGACCTGCTCGTGCAGGGCACGTGGATAGAGGTGCTCATCCTGCGTTAACAACTCTCCGTCCACTCGTAGACGGAGTAGAGCACCCTTTGGAGTCGGGCAGAGATGTAAGTCCGAGGCGCCTCGAGCAACTGCAAACTCCATTAACGTTGCGAGAAACTGTGCGGCATCGCCATGAGCTTTCAGAACCGGAGAGCCTCGATGCTCAACCACATCAGAGATTTCACGCCGCAGCTTCGCAAGCGATCTCTCGATCCGACGGTCTGAGCCAAGATAGGCTCGGGTTATCGCATCCTCTAGAATCCCCTTGGGAACCTCTGAGAACTCAGGCTCTAGGCCGCTCACAAATTTCAACGCCCTGCGCAGCTCAGGAGAATCCTGATACACCGCGCAATGAATCTTTGTTGCCGTTTTAGAGCGCACCAACGCGAGTGGCAAAGCCGACATTTTAAGCGCGCTCTCATAGGATATCCGAGCTCGAGCCTCCTCCGTCGAGCAGAGAGCAAGGTCTTGAGCAGTATAGAGCGCATCGCCGATCAACGAAGCGGTTATCGCGCCATCCCCAGATTGGATTGGTGTCTGAATACTCATTCCCTAGGTATCGAACGAGGCGCTTTTTTGTTTCTTACAAAAAGGCTGTCCGGATTAGTTCGGATCGGTTTTGCGAATAAAAACGCCCCTCAAAAACTTGCGCCCACACGCAGACCAGGGCATGTAGCGAGAGCACGTTGCCATGACACCTCAAGCCTACGCTCGTACCATCGCTGAATCGAAACCCTACGAGGCTGTGCCGCCGAGCCGTCTTCGAATGCCCGATACGGCGTTCGCTCCGCTGGAGGCCCTCACCGCGCCCGCACGAAAGGAGCTACGGTCGATCCTTAAAGAGTGCAACAAGGGCAGTTCTACGCAGATGGAATTGTTGTGCGAACGCATACACAACAAGGAGGTTCGAGACGTTGTGCTCTGCGCCCTGTGTGAGCGCGAATACCTCCTCTGGAAGCCAGCACAACGCGGAATACTCTTGAAAGCCCTCATTCCCTACGCAGAGGAGCCTCTTGTGCTGGCGTACGCCATGGCAGGACTTCGCGAGCCTGGATACAAACGTTCGTATGCCGTATGTGCTCCCGCCGCCGCGATTTTAGGCAAAGCGACCTCTAGCCGGCCCGACTCGATAACAGACGAGCTCATCGATCTCGCCAAACGTTATGGCACAGCTCGAGGAGATCCGGCGGCGCGAATCGCGTTTTTCCTTCTCAGAGACGCAACGCTGACCACACGCCTAGAATCAACCGCGAGCTATCAAGCGCGAGTGTGGTATGCCGAACATCGAGGCAGAGAGAACCCCTGGCTCGACCTCTTAGCGCATCATCGCAGTAAGGAGGGACTCTCGCTCCTTAAAAGCGTTCTAACGGGAAACGTCAACAATCCCCACGATCATGCGGTGCTTTTCGGCCTAGCAACCTTGCCTTTTCTCCCTCATGAGGTCGCTTTTGTTGCCTCGATTATTGGCCTTTTGGCTCGTGAAGCTTGCAAACTTTTGGGACAGAACAATCGAATTGCCAACTCCACGGCGATTGGCCTAGCGGTAACAGTGATTATTGGTGGTCGCGTCCTATGGCACGCGGCAAAAGTTGACGCGTTTAATAACAACCGCTCTCGTGAGCGCGTTCAAGCAATCAGTCTTCTCGCGACCCTCTTACAATCGAAGCCCGAAGAACCAAGTAGAAGTGAAAAAGCATTCTTTCAAGAAGCTCACCGACTAATCAACGACGCCGCGTCAGGCTTTGCGCAATCCCAACCGGTACGGGTAGCCGCAAAAGCGGCTCTTAAGGGAACGACGGAGTTAAAAGCACTCTGGGCTTTGGCGCAAAGCTCCCTCAATCACTCACCAAACGATTCCCTAGCGGCGGATCCGTTCAGCCACAGCTAAAGGCGAATACCTCTGTCACGCGCGGCTAAAGCCATTGCCGCCCTTGGGGAATATAGCAGCTCGGTATCGTGGGCTTTATGTACTGTGACGGCTTCTGACAGAAATTGTAGTACACGATATGGCGAAGCGCCGCGACTCCATCTCTCCAGGTAATCTTTTTTCCCTCTAAATAATTACGAGGAAAGTACCAGATAGGAACTTCGATAATCTTTAACTTTAAACGCGCGATCTTAGCCGTAATCTCAGGCTCAAATCCGAATCGATTAGACTCAAGATTAATATTTTTAATAACGTCAGCTTTGAAGAACTTGTAGCAGGTCTCCATGTCGGTCAGGTAAAGCCCTGAGAACAAATTGCTAAACGTAGTGAGGAATCGATTTACAAGATAGTGGAACGTGCGATGAACCTGAACCACGTTCGCTTTAAAGCGAGAGCCGAAGACGACATCCGCCTTTCCTTCCACTATCGGCATCACTATCGAGGGGAGGTCGTCGAGCGAGTACTCAAAGTCAGCATCCTGAACGCCGATCCCCCCTG
>CAIXKI010000245.1 GCA_903920005.1 uncultured delta proteobacterium | reverse complement strand
TGCCGCCGACATTGAGGCGCTCTTCCATGATATTCGCCCAACGAGTTGCGTACCGAAGTACATTTACTCTATCGCCACTGACAGATGACTGCAAAATCATGTTCCAGGCCGCTTTGTTTCGAACGTTCATCAGAGATACTCCTCATGGTCAAACCACTCAGCGCGGAAAAACCCCCGATGGTACAACCATCAGATAGAAAGCTTTTGCGCGCTCTATGCTCGATGATTGCAAGAAAACCTTCTTGTCTTGCATCCAACGGAGCACACAGGGGGACGCTCCTCTGTGTTCCGCTGGCTAATGACCTCTTCTACCCACGTTCCAGTATAACCAGAGGCGCCCTCTTAAGCGAAAAAGGGCCGATTGGGCCCGGTTAAAGCCATTGCTTCAAACCTGTCGAGACAGATTCAGACTGTAGGTAAGGCAGGGACTAAGGGGGCAGGACCCCACGTACCCTGAGATTCCCCCTCCCGTAATCCGCTCGGGAAAAGTAGACTCCCGATGGAACATTTCTTTGGATCTGTACGTATGATGACGCTTGGCTCGATAGTGAAGAATGTAATGGTGGGATGCGCGCTTGTGGCTACAGCTGGATGCGCTACAAATGATCGCATCAAGCCGCTTCCGACAACGTTTCTCGAGGATAGGGACACCACGATTAAAGATGACACACTCCCATTAAGCCATGCCTGGATCGACCCTGAACATCCGCATGGATACTATACGAAGGTTTACTACAGGTCGGTAACGGTGGATCGGCTACCGGAAGACGCTTGGCGAGGTAGTATGAGTACCTTCCTCACCTCAAAAGCCGGCTATGAAAAATTGGCTCAATCGTTGGCCGATTATTTTAAGCAGAAATTGGTCGAAAAAACGACGAAGTACAAAAACGGTACCTTCTCGGTCACTGATAAGGCCGAAGAGCACGGGCTTGTGTTTGATTTTGCTATTACCGAGCTTGAATTCTCTCACCCGGTATCGAAGGCAGGCATGCTCCTTGTCCCAGTACCTGGAGCGAGTGTCGCGTTCTCGGCGGTGTCTGACCCTCACGTAGCTTTCGCAGCACGGGTGTACGATGGAAAAACCGGACGATTACTTGCGACCCTCGGAGATCGTCGATTTCCCCCCATTCGGTTGCTTGATGTCAATAAGGTGACTCTCTCAAGTTCCGCTCACGAGATCGTGACTGATTGGGCCGATATTATCGTCGAGGGGCTTAATCGAGACGAGTTCGCCAAGGTAAGTGATCGGGGGATCTTTAGACTCTTACCGTGGTAACTCGCGCGCGCCGGAATCCCCGCCGTAGAGCACTCATTGAATGAGTTGAATCGGAAAAAGTCGTCAGCTATCGGCACTCTCTTAATCGAAATGTGTTAAGGGGGCCTTCCTTGTACGCCATAAAATTCGCCGGTCTCGGTGGAAAGGCGAAGTGTATCGGACCCTTACCAACGCGAAATGGAGCTTTAGAAAATCTCGCGTTCTGCCGTTTCTTTCTTTATTCCGGTAGATGGTCCCGATATGAGTCCTCCGGACTCCCAAGCTTCGAAGCGAATTTTAGAAGGGGTAAGACATGTTGAAATCTCCGACCAATACAAGCAACGATGAGTATATCTTCACGGCGGACGGCTTTAGCGGAAATATTCCGGTATGGTTGAAGCTGCTAGCGCCCCTTAAAGGTCGAGCGAACTTGCGATTTCTTGAGATCGGCTCGTATGAAGGACGGGCATCAGTGTGGTTGCTGAACAATGTTCTCACCCATGAAACAGCGCACCTTACCTGCATAGATACATTCGAAGGGGCTGTTGAAGCATCAACTCAAGAGCGCTCTCATATCCTTGAGAGCTTCAAGCACAACATTCGTGGATTCGGCCGTCGAGTTGATTATTTTGTTGGCGAAAGTCGCGACGTGCTCCGCGATCTGCCGTTCAAAGATCACTTTGATTTTATCTATCTGAACGGCGACCACAAAGCTTCTTCGGTTTTGGAGGACGCGATACTCGCATTTCGAATGCTAAAACCGCGAGGGGTTTTGGTGTTCGATGATTATTGTTGGCGTCTTATGCATCGCGATATTGATCGCCCTAAATTAGCTATAGATGTCTTTACGCACATCTTCTCAGATGATCTTGACGTGGTCTTCGCAGGCGCGCAGATCGCGGTCATAAAACGCCCGACGAGGCCCACTACTATTTCCAACAGATAGCCGCAGAACGGCATGCGTAAATGCTTGATCCGGGGCCGAGGATCATTGCTTGCAGCACTCGTAGCGCCGTGTTCTGCATAACCCTCTCAGACTGGTCGTTTGAGTCCCCAGGGAGCGTTGTATGTTGTCCACTGAAAAAAGAGCCTTGAAAGTAGAAGAACAGGTAAAGCCTACAGAGCGTCCCAATACTCAAAATCTCGTCGACGATGCTCGCAAGGAGACCATGCGCTCTCTCGTCGATAAAAAGCACTCCGGTACCCACTACTCAGGGCAAGGATTGGAGGCTAAAACTACAGACATTCCGGCCGTTTCAGCCTCAGAGATCGCCGCAAGCTCGATGCGAGTGGCTGATGGAAAGTTGGCTCAGTTGCAGGTATCTGTTCCGCTTGACGGTGCGCTGGTCGCTGAGTATCGCAATCAGATACAATCCGAAATCATGCTCAAGGCCGGGCAGATTGCGGCGGTTCATGTTGAGGAGCTCAGGAAAGCCCTTCAGCCAGCTCAGAAAGAGGAGCGCCAAACAGCGGAGTTGAAAGAACGCGAGAAGCGTCAGAAGGCGGAAGAACAGAGCTTCGTTGCGCAGGTGAGGCCGCGAGCGACGACGTCGGAAAAGCAGAGCGATACTCGTGTGGAGCGGCGTCTTGTTAGAGCGTAGGGGTTATTTGCAGGCTTTTGAGAAGTGACTGCGTTGCGGTCACGCCACGCCCAGAAGATCCGAACTTTTCCCGGGCCTTAAAACCTAGGGATAGCCACCCGGTCGATAGGTTGGTTACTATAGACCCTAGGATGCCCAAGCTAAAGCTCTCAAAAGTCGGAAAGAAGATGAACCACCTCACGGGGGTCCGTGAGATCATGAAGGACATCGCCGCCACGCTGCGTAGCGATCCGTCGAAGAAGTGGCTCAACTTAAGCCCCGGTAATCCCATCGTGCTCCCGGAAGTCTTGGAGATGTGGCGCACGTACGCCAATGAGCTCGTCAACTCCTCTGAGTTCGGGCCGGTTATCGGTCGGTACGGAATGACGCAGGGTTTCGACCCCTTTATTGATGCGGTCGTCGTTGCCTACAACAAACACTATACCTGGGGCATATCGAGAGAGAATGTGCTGATTACTCCAGGAAGTCAGAGCCTATACTTTCTCTGCTCTAATCTCTTTGGCGGAGAGCGTGATGATGGAAAGGGGACGCAAAAGATCCTCCTTCCTATGTGCCCCGAGTACACCGGATACGATGGGGTAGTATTAGATAAGGATATCTTGGTAAGCGTCCGCCCTCACATTGAGATACTGGGAGCACACGAATTTAAATATCAGGTCGATTTCAGTCGCATCCACGTTGATGAATCGATTGGCGCCATTATGCTCTCTCGTCCGACCAATCCAACCGGTAATTGCATCACTGACGATGAATTCAAGAAGCTTCACGCGATCGCGAAGCAGTGGGATATCCCGCTGATAGTTGACGCTGCATATTCTCCGCCGTTTCCGGATCTCGCGTTCGTGCCGATGACGCCCTTTTTCGATGAGCACATTTTGCACTGTGTGAGCCTTTCAAAGGCAGGATTGCCCGGAGAGCGCGTCGGTATCGCGATTGGGCATCCAAAGTACATCGAGGCGCTTGAGCCATTTCAGTCGAACGTGGGGATTCACTCGTCAAGGTTTGGACAGGCTCTCGCGGCTAAGGCGCTCAGTTCGGGAAGGCTCGCTGAGATCTCTTCGTTGGTTATTAAGCCGTTTTACCGAAAGAAACTTGAGATGTTTAGAAACGCGTTGCACGAGCGGATGCCGAAGGATTTTCCGTGGTATCTCCATCGAGAGGAGGGGACCCTCTTCGCGTGGATGTGGATAGACCATCCTAAGATGAATGATCTTGAGATGTATCAGAAGTTGAAAGAGCAGGGGCTTATCTGCGTACCGGGTTCATCGTTCTTCCCCGGGCTCAACGAAGATTGGGCTCATAAACATCAGTGCCTACGATTCAGTATGACTGCTACCGATGATGAGATACGCGCCGCGGCTATAGCGCTTGGTGTCGTTTGTAAAAAGTTCTAGAGAATATCTGTCGCAAGCATTGGAGCGCGCCTTGTTCGAGGCCCGCTCCAATGGCTAATTTCGTAATGGTCCTAGGAAACGCCGCAGGTCGCCTTGATCTGCTGGATTTTAGCCTCAAGATCGTCATTATAAGTTCCTGTCGCCACCTTTACGCGGTCTCGGTAATCACCCATAAGGATTCCGGCTGCGGCAGAAAAAGGCACGAGCGAGCGAACTCCGGCAAGGGCCTGACGACCGACTGATGCCTTCTCGTCTTCCAGGATCGCGATATCTTTCTTCGCGGTAGAGCAATTGATCGGCTTCTCGATAGCTGCTTTCTCTTCATCAGAGATCGAAGGGCGAGGCGAATGGTTCGTACGATTCGCGCACGCGGTGAGAGTGAACGAGAGGACGACGAGGGAGGTTGTTAATAGTCGCATAGGATACTCCTAAAACGGTACATGCCTTTAAGGGTATACTCGGTTGAATGGCTTCGTCCTAGATGGAAATTAAGGGTCCTTCCCGATAATTCGAGGGTTGTGGCAAGCCGGCGAGGCCGCCGGCCCTCCAGGTGCGATTGTCGCGACAATAATGGAGGGTCGGCGGCCCGTCTCGCCGGAGGTTAGCCGAGGCGGAGCCTCGCCCACCTGGGGTACACATGTAACGCGCGATGGAATTGGAGCGGGGGGGGACGGGCTCTACAGGCTCGTTCGAGGGTTGTTGCAGGCCGGCGAGGCCCTCGAAATACTAAAAACGACACGCTAACATGCCCTGTTTAAGGCTTATTCGCGCTACGGCACATAGCCCCTTTTTTACGTAATACCCCCTACACGATAGTCAGCGTGCAAAATATCTAGGGCTTTATGATTCATCATCTTCTTGAGGAACGAAAGCGGTTGTTGGGACTGCCCCCAGGGCCTGAGGTGCGTACCTCCAGTGAGAAGCCAACTGGCCCAGATCTCGGAGATCGTGGGGAACCGCCCGCTGAAGAGCGATTGCGAAATCCTTTTGGGTACCGCGGGTACACTGCGGCAGAGCCCATTTTGTCCAACATGGGGATCTCATTTACAGAACTCAAGAACGACCATGACCGTTTCGGCAAGCCGGTGCTCGATGTTGGTGCGAGTGCTTCGACCCTCGCTTTTGAGGGGGCCTATCGAGATATCCGCGTTTTCATGACCGATCCGACCTACGATCTGGCGAACCCGAGGTTTTTCGAAGCTCTTAGATGGAACATTGAAAAATTGAAGGACTCTTAC
>CAIXKI010000244.1 GCA_903920005.1 uncultured delta proteobacterium | reverse complement strand
GGATGCCGCAATTAAGGTATTCGTCGAGGGTCTTCAACACCTCATCGCGCAAGCACCCATACTGATGCTGGAACTGTGCCTCCCACTGGACGGAGAGGTCATCCCGAGAGTGGTAGACGATCTGGTAGAGGGGCGAGGCGTCGGGGGACCGTCTCCGGTAGTGTTGGAGCTTCTCCTTTGCCTTTTCCCACGGGTAGCGCCTGAGCATACAGGCTTGTTCGGGGAGGTGCGGCTAGTGGGTGTGTTGGAATTAGTGAGAAGTACGGATAGGGATTCAGGTCAGGCTTCAGGGAGAGCCGGGTGCCTGCGGTCACGAGTGCGGGGAGTGCTTGTCGGGACTCCGGATTATATTTGAATGACGGGTAGGGGATGTTTAGGCTTTTAGGAGTAGCGCTGGTGTATGGGGCGTCTTTTAAGGGGCGGTTGTGGGCACCGCTCTACCCTGCTTGTTCCAGCGCGACTGTACATGACAGCTCAGGTTGGCCAACCTGATGCCATCCATACCTTAGAATATTGAATGGAATATGTGGGCTTGTGCCCGATTGCCTTCGTCGGATTCTCGCTAAAGTGCTCTATTTGCCCTGCCTTTCACTTTGGCATGTGGCGATCAAGCTGCTTATTGCTGGGTCATAAGGGTTGATTTCAAGATATACGGCCCCTCGATTGGTCGGGATTTCGATCGCGTAGTCATAAATCAGCTCTTTCGGAGTCCCGAAAATAGTTAAGAGGTTGCCATCTTGATTGTATTCGCCCAGTGCAAACGCAAACACATTCGCGAAGGCGTCACTCTGTCTCAGCATTATGTCTGAAAAAGTCCTCTGATTGCGCCGCAGCCTGGTCTTCAGTCCTCGTCTAACCTGCGGCTTCCTGTAGGAGGTGTCTACCTCTACCACAACAGGTGGAAGAACTTGCTGGTCAAAGAACGTAATTCCAAGCTCCAACCACTTTAAATGGGGATCGGTGCTGCATGCAACCTTGGCTTGGAAACTCGCTGTATCGTGAAGTGCAAATGCGACTTTCGATTGCGATAAAGCATCGTCAGATGACACCAATCGAAATTTAGTAGGCGATTTAGCTGCGAGTTGCTCCCCAAGAGTCCTGGCTTCGTCAGATTCCCTCCGCTGCTGTTCTTGCTCTGCCTGTTTTGTCTCAGCCACACGAGCTTCCTCAGCCTTTCGCTTCTGCTCCGCGTCTAGGCGTCGACGCTCCCTCTCTCTTAATTCCGCTTCTTCGCGATACTTACTAAATTCCGGGGAGTTCAGGACTTTTACTACGACGTCGTCTTTAACCATGATTCCATGGGGTGTCGCGTCGTCGCTCGCGCGTGCTCGCCATACCTGCCCCTCTTTTGCCTCCCCTATTAATGCGAATTCACTTGCCGACCAGCGCTCGTTGTAAAAGGGTTCGCCGACCTTGGGAACCCGAGCACAGCCTGATATAAAGAAGACTGAGAAACTCACGACCCCAAGGCAGATAATTCGCTTCATAAGGATAGCTCTCTCCGAAGTGGGACCGCTGAAGCGCACCCCATCACCTGAGTCAGTAGAAACTGTAGCGCACCCCTCGCTGCTAATCCGGGATGAACTACTGCCGCTGGCTTGACTGGTTCGCTCATGATAATTCCTAATCTCGGGTGGCATTATCGAATGCTTAAGTGAAAACTATTTTAAACGTCGTTTCGTGCGCCCCTGAGGGCAGCGAGCCCGCCACTTACGGGCTCGTATTTTTCGACGCTCGGCTATGTCGAATATCCTGAATAAGGGAAAATCGCAGTCCATTTTTGCATACCAAAGAACTGGTATGACACCTTTGTGCGCCAATTCCCGCGCAACTTGTTGTCCTGAGAGGACGCTTTACCTCGGCACATACTATGCTTCTCAGCAGGTACGAGTAAGTCTCCAAGAGGTTTTCGTATGTGTCGAGACTGCGACCGCGCCCTAAATCATCTCCGTCGATTCTCATCTCAAGCCTTTGCGAAAGCTCTCACGAGCATTCTGGGCGTTGTTATCACTGCGGTAGAGGCGCGAGCCGAACCTGCTCTTACATATCCAGGGGTTATTATCAGCAATCGTAGCACCTCATTGAAAAAGGCGTCAGTTGAAGAGGCAGCCGCACGAGTGCGTTTTATTGGGCTAAACGTCGATAAGCTGGCGTCGGGGGCCCTTCACCTTAAAAAGTCTAAACTCTCGGCTGGTGAAAGGGGGCCAATAGAGGGTCGGCTGAACTTATGCCGTACCGCGCGCGTTCGACGTATTATGCGATTGGCACGGGGACGCGTAGCCTGCGCGCGAAACTATGAATTAAGCGTATCGAAACTGCCGAACGACTCTGCATACGGATCTTATCAGTGGGGACCTCAAATGATGGCAGCACCTGCGGCATGGGACGTCACAACCGGCAGTAGCGATGCGATTGTAGCGATTATGGACACTGGCATTTCTCACTCTCACCCAGACCTGAGACAAAATCTTTGGGTCAATCCGCGAGAGATCCCATCCAACAATAGAGACGATGATTACAACGGATACATCGATGACGTGTATGGGATGAACGCAATAACACGCATTGGAAGCGGAACAGACGATAACCGGCACGGCACACATATTGCGGGCGTTATTGGAGCAACTGGTGACAACAACGAGGGGATTGCTGGTCTGAACTGGAAGGTTAAGCTGATGTCAGCAAAGTTTCTCAGCTCTGTGGGCTCAGGTAGCACGGCTGACGCTATAAAAGCTATTCGGTACATCGTAGCGGCAAAGAAGAAGGGGCATAACATTATCGCTATTAACAATTCTTATGGTGGAACGGCATTCAGTGAGCCACTGCTTGACGCCATCAAGAGCGCCAATGCAGAGGGAATTCTATTTATAGCCTCCGCAGGAAACAGCTCTCGCAACAACGACACCAATCCCTCTTATCCAGCTAGTTACAGAGTTGAAAATGTCATTTCTGTGGCCTCAGTTGACTCTACTGGGGTGCTCTCTAGCTTCTCGAACTACGGCCCGAACTCGGTTCACATAGCAGCGCCAGGGAAAAACATCTATAGCTCAGTGTTAAGTGGCAAATATGCTGCGCTTTCCGGCACCTCCATGGCCTGCCCGCACATAGCTGGGCTCGCCGCACTTACCTATGCCGCCTGTCCAAGCTCGACTATGCCCCAGCGTAAAGGGGTCATTCTTGCAAATGGTATCAAGACTAACGCTCTGGCAGCAAAACTTTCCACCGGCTCAATTGCAAATGCTGCAGGCGCAGTATTAGCTGCTGCGGCCGCATGTACCTCTCGAACTCCCTTGCCGACCCCAACGCCCGATCCTTTCATTACGCCTAGCTTGACTCCTACGGCCGCCACTACACCAAGCAGCACCCCTACTCCAACTGCGACACCGACACCTAGTCTGATACCAGCAGGCGCCTACCTGCTTGCGGATCCAAGTGTTATACCAGCGGCCAGTGTCGCAACCTTGAAAATTTCGATTGGTGAATTCACGTCCGCGACAGTTTCCTTGCGGTATTCGTTTACAGACCTGGCCGGCGCAAATTATCTTTGTGTGGGAGCCACGATAGTATCGCTCCCGAAGGGCTCCCGCACACTTAAACTCCCACTCCCACCGGACGCCAAGTATTTTTCAAACATCAGTATTTCCTTTAACACCTTGAAGGGGAAGTATTCCACCCACCTAACACAAACGGGCACAGAGTCGACCATTGTCCCAGGTGTGAAGGCAGCTGCACTCTGCAACTGGCTTACTTCACAGCGCTTCTTATGAATAGAGGCTGATGAGAGCAGACCTACCAGCAGCTCTCGATAAATTGATTCGGGAGCTCTTCTGCCAGGATTGACATGAAACCGTGGCAAAGGCGCTCTCTAATCCTTCAGCGGTGACTTCATATACCCGACAATACTTAGGTGGAACCAGGTTAGCTGCTTCGTAAATAGATTCGTTACAAAGAGACGTAGAGACTATCAAACAACACCTCCAATCTTTCAGGGAAAAGTGTCATGGAGCACATGGAGCACATCAAAGTTGCAATCGAGAGGCACAACCAAGGGAGACTGAGTCTTAAGCTCCCAAGCAATGTAGCTTCGGCGCTATGTACGCACACCATTTTGTTTGTAAGATCTAACAAAAGTGTCACCGTAGCGTGCACAGCGAGCATTGGAGAAGTTGATCTTACCAGCTATCAAATTGCATCCCAGAACTACGAAAATGCTCTTCGACAATACCAAGTTAGCAAGAGCCAACACGATGCAAATGTCGCCCGAATCAATCAGCTAAATGCTGAACTTAAAATGCAATATCAAATGGCAATGAATGATTATAATGAAAAAAAGAACAATAATGTGAGCCTTGTCTTCCAACCCCAGTCGCCTTCGTATGCGAGTGCACCTACGTTCCATGCCGCAAAGCCAAAAAGTATTAATAAGCAAGACTATATAAAATACTCTTCCCAGAGCTTTTCGGTACGACTCGATGGCATCGACGCTTCGCAGATCAGGAAGCCGGAAGCGCTTAGTAGAGTCCCCGATCACTTTTTCGAAAGCTTGGGTTCGCTCGCAGTAGCATCGAACAAGTCCCGCTCGCACGAGGATTACAAGGAGTGCCAAAAGGAACTCTACACGGCCTGTGCTCGCGAAGTAACGGCGAAGCTAAAGTTGCAAGCAGAGCATGTAAGAGACGTGCAAATCACTAGTGTTGATACCGAATGGTCCTTCCTAGAGGTAGAGGTTACAGAAGTTATCCTCTCCCACGGCAATCAGAATAAAACCTTCCTTTTTGATCCTAAAGGCAACCTTTTTTGGTTCGAGCGATTCCTCGATAGGAAGAGAACTTTCAAACTCGCTGGAGTCACATTACTGGTAGTATTCGCAGGTCTACTGGTTCTATCAACTGTAGTCTCTCCACTTGGTCTCTCTGATCATTTGAGTCGAACGGCTAGCGAAATATTAAGGAAGTTCGGCAATCATCAGGAATCGCCACCGCTGCCTCGCTCGAGAACCGCTGAACCAGCGGTGGTTTCGAGGAGAGCTCCCTCACCTGCGAGAGGAACCCGAAACGACCTAGACAAAGCCGCCCGTTTTGAAGACTTCATTCGAGAGTTCATGAGCTTATCGGAGAGCGATAATCTGTCAGCCATTCTTGAGCTATATGCGAATGAGGTGCGTTACTATGATCGTGGATTGGTAGACAAAAATGCTATCCGACGCGATAAGCTTGCATATATGCGGCGTTGGCCCGTCAGAAAGTACAAAGTCATATCAGCAATCAAAATCAGTGCTTCCGATAACCCCGACGTCAAACAAGTGGAGTTTCAATGTTCGTTTCAGGTGCAGAACGATAAAAAAAGCATCTCTGGCGTCAGCCACTCTGTCCTGATGGTCAAAAACGAGGTCGATAAAATGGTCATAATCAAGGAAACCGGAGAGACCTTGAATAGAGCGTCCAACTAGTAGTTGATGGCAGACCGACAAATCGGCGCTGCGCTCCGCTACCCCCATCCACGCCCCCCCATTCGCACTGCTATCCCATGTTAATCTCCGGACTGTGAATGCATTCCGCATCCACAGTCTAGGGAGAGATTCAACATGCAGACACTAAATCCGGCACCAAGGCATCGCCACTCGGTCACTACAGCTCTAGCTCTTGCAGGTTCACTGATCGCTAGAGATGCCCACGCCCAAGCAATGCCGTGGGAGAGCCCCCTTCGTCAGCTCTTAGCAAGCCTACAAGGTCCTACCGCTCAAGCGATTATCATCGGCGCAATCGTGATCGCTGGTCTCGCGCTCTGTATCGGAGAAGCAGGATCGAAGGATAGTTAAATCAATCGCATTTTTGTAAGTATCAGATCAGTGGCGAGAAGTGGGGGCGCCACTACTGGAAGTAGTGAGATAAGGGCGAAATTCGTATTCTCTCGCTCCAACGCAGGGTTCCCAGGGTCCACGTAGTGCGGAAGATGTACTGCTAAGTTGCGAAAAGTAGCATTGCAGATACGCGCCTCCCGCTCCGTCACCAAGGAATCGGATTTTAGAAGTCATCAGGCGCCAGCTCGAAGGAGTCGTGAGAGGGGAGTTCATCAATAGCCTCTACGGTATCGATGAACTTAGGAATAGGAGGAGGGGCTTGGAAGTCCGGGATTCCTTGAGCCTTCATGATGTCTTTGATTGAGTGCTTGTCTTGGATGAACGCGATGATGCGCATCTGTGCTCTACATTTGGGGCACTCTAGGGGATCTATCTCATAGATGCGCTTTATGCACGCGCCCCAACTGCTCTTACGGAACTCACGGCGATAGTCGCTCTCCGGTTCTTCAGGGGGAGGAGGGGCGAGCTTAGCGCGTTCACCTCGTCGCCTACAGGAGTATCGTCCGTAGTACCTGGTGATTGACTCATAGGTCTTCGGTACATGACACGAGAGCGCCGCGAGAAACTCCAGAGCGTCAAACTCATGAGCTTCTCCGTCTTTGGTGGTGTAGGTGACGATGTTATCCTGTATTGAGAGCTTCTCAAGAGATAGGGGAGCACGCTCTATGTAGCGAGCAACGAACTGTTCGCTCTCTTTGTCGTGGAACGGGTCACCCATCCAGACGCCAAAGCCAGTGTGATCCTGAGAGAGGATCTGTGCTACGTCCTCGTCAGAGATAAGCTCTCGCTTGTGAAGTTGCGAGAGTACTCGTTCAGCGAAGGCTGTCTCGATAGCTTTGAGGTCTACCACCCCAAACCTCGTGACGACGCCGTCCTTCCAGAATCCGTCAGCGAGGAGTCCGTGAAGATGAGGATGAAAGTTAAGCGCATCACCAGCGGTTTGTACGGTGAAGATAGCAGCGAGTTCGCGATCCTCAATTCCGAGCACCTCAGAGAGCGCCCCCCAAGCGGCACGAAAGAGGATGGTGTTGAGCTTGCGGTCGTACTTAAAGAAGACTCGCAAGCGTTTCGGGATTGTAAAGACGGTGTGGCGATGAGGCACGTCTTCGATGACCTCACTGTGAATGTGTTCTGCGAACTTCACCGCTCTCTTAGCTCCGCAAGAGGGACATACCCCTCGGCGTTTACAGGAGAACGCGATAAGAAGCGAGTGCTTGCAGCCATTGCAGTATACCCTTGCGGCACCGTGAGCGAGGTTACCGCAATTAAGGTATTCGTCGAGGGTCTTCAACACCTCATCGCGCAAGCACCCATACTGATGCTGGAACCGTGCCTCCCACTGGAATTGTAGGTCATCCCGAGAGTGGTAGACGATCTGGTAGAGGGGAGAGGCTTCGGGGTTCCTTCTCCTATAGTGTTGGAGCTTCTCCCTGGCTTTCTCCCACGTGTATCGCCTGAGCATACAGGCTTGTTCGGGGAGGTGCGGCTAGTGGGTGTGTTGGAATTAGTGAGAAGTACGGATAGGGATTCAGGTCAGGCTTCAGGGAGAGCCGGGTGCCTGCGGTCACGAGTGCGGTGAGTGCTTGTCGGGACTCCG
>CAIXKI010000243.1 GCA_903920005.1 uncultured delta proteobacterium | reverse complement strand
CAGCAGATAGAGCAAGAAAAAGCATTGGCCCAAGAGACCTCTCAGCGACTTATTCAATATAACGTACTCGCCAAGGAGGCGAATTCCCTACGAGAGCTCTACCAGGCCGTGCTCAAACAAGCAAAAGAGATCGAGGTCAGCGCAGCGAGCGCCTCTAGCCATGTCTTTGTAACCGACTACGCGACTCGTCCGTCTTCACCAAGCGCGCCGAAAACCAATCTTATTGTAACGCTCTTCGTACTGCTCGGAATAGCGATTGGTTTACTTGTCGCACTCGTCATAGAAGCCTTCGACAATACGTTAAAATCTACAGAGGATGTTCGCTCCTCACTCGACCTTCCGGTCCTGGGAGCCATTCCACGATTCGAAGACCAAGCGGCTCTCGGAGCGCCCTCCTCCCTCAAGCGATTGACCCATGCAGACAGCGAGGCAACTAACTCTGATACGAGTCCAAGTGAGATGGAGACGAGGGAGATCTCAAGAAAAATAGTTTCTGTAGCGTCTCCTCATGACGTTGTCTCGGAAGCATTACGCACTATCCGAGCGGGAATCCTTCTCTCATCAGCGGATCACCCTCCACGAGTCATAATGATAACGAGCGCTATGAAGGGAGAAGGCAAAACCACGGTGCTATTTAATCTTGCAGCCACCCTCGCACAGGCCTCTCACCGAACGCTCATGATTGATGGTGACCTCCGGGAGCGCGGACTCTCAAAAATATTTTGTAGAAGCACTGGCGCCGGCGGAATTGGGCTAACCAACTATCTTACGGGTCAGACTCAACTTGATCAGGTAATTAAGCCCACACCAGTGCAGAACCTCGATATCCTTCCAGCCGGGAGTAGATCTCCCAACCCCGCGGAGCTCCTGAGCTCTTCTACTATGCAGGACCTTATCGCCACCCTCGCAAGCGAGTACGACTTCATACTTATGGATTCGCCACCTATCCTTCCCGTGGCGGACGGACTAACGCTGTCACGGGTAGTTGATAGCGTTGTGTTAGTGGTCCGAAGTCAAACGACCGATCGGGAGATGGCACAAGAATCCCGTCGGCGACTGCTTCGAGTCAAAGCTCGTATCCTCGGCGTTGTAATTAATGATCTCGATACGAGTATTAACTCTCGTGACGGCATCATGTATGGCGGGTACGGGGGATACGCGGATTCAGAGGATTCGGTGTTCTAATAGAGACGACGCTTCTTTCTCCGGATACTCGTCTGGCTTCCGGGAACTCTGTGGAAGGCTCTCCAGGCCGCGCCTTTTGAGTCGAAATTCCATAGCTTCTACCCCTCGGCATCCCCTTTTTACTGGAAGCTCCGCATCGAGAGTTCGCATCGGAAATGCCGATAGCTCCGGCCGTCGCAAAAACGTAATAGACCAACTTGACCTTACGTCTGTTGCGACCGCCCGCTCAGCACTTGATTGGTGCCGAACCCAGGTGCAGAGACTTGCTCGCGAGCAGGGAATGCTCGGTGCTTCTCAAAGCCGTCTCGAATCGCAGCTTGGGAACCTGCAGGAAAGCAAACTCGAGAGCACCGAAGCAGCATCTCGAATTACTGATGCTGATTTTGCTGAGGAGGTATCCGGAAAGGCAACTGCAGAGATCCTTCAGGAAAGCTCTATAGCGTTGTTGGCTCAGGCAAATCTTCAGCCTCAAGTAGCCCTAAATGTTCTCCGAGGGGAGCTTGGCAAAAACAATAATGATAATACACGTACGCTATTTTCTCCGAAGACTCGCTGGCCTTCCCCGAATCCCGTGGAAAGCTTTCGAGGCCGCGCCTTTGAATAGTCATGCGAGAGCCTGACCACAGGAAAGGGTAGCGTCCTGCTCTGTAGAAAACCCCTAATTCAAGCATTGATAGCCACATTGTGACAAATGGCTCGAAGAGCGAGTTCCCGATAGCGACCGTGAGTAGAGCGTGCGGAGAGAGAAGAGCCGAAGTTTCGTTTTATCATGCTGAAGACCGTCTCAACCTGCCATCGTTGCCCATACGTTGTTGAGCCGTATCGCTTAAAATAAGCTCTCATTTGTCTCCGATAATATCCGGTTGGTGGCTTGAGTGTCGGACGTCCGATCCGGGGTGGGATAATCGAGCGAACTCCGCAAGTTGTCCTGAGGAATTGATGATTATCTTCGCTATCGAATCCAGCATCTGCGAGCAACGTATCTACCTTCGTAATTTGATTTTTCATCAGTGCCTGAATACCTCCTGAGTCGGGGAACGGCCCCCTGCTCGTTCCAATCGCCAAGATAAGGTGAGTGCTACAATCGCAGGTTACCGTGAGCTTTGCGTGAAACCGCGCAAATACGGGGCAGCCGGACTGGCTCTTGCGATGGAGAAAATGTTGACTCACATGGTGAGACTCGAATCCAGTGGAATCAATGCTTGCGAGCCTAACTCTACGAATCCTTTTTTTTTGCTCTCGCCAAAGTGCTTTCCAAAAGATTCCGCGCATTTGGAAGTCGTAGTAGCTCCTTAGAGTGTTTCTGTAGGGTAGTAAAGTGAGGCACTGAGGTAAGCTCAATAGCCCGTCGAAAATCACCGCAATCGTTCAGAACCTCGCAGATTCCTCGATAGTCCATGCAGAAGAACGCCTTCAGTATTAAACAGGCAAATAACTGCGGCTGGGTAAATTTCCGGGGACTGTACTCGTGACTATAATCGGTAAAGGTCGCCTTACCAACCTCATACGCCTCTTTCAATACTTTTACCGGGGACTTGCTCGTCATGCTCATCCCAAGCTTATGATGTATCTCTTATCCTTTAGATACCCCTTTTCTACAGAGCAGTAGCGTCCCCATTATTCATTATTCCTAAGATACGGCGTCGCATCGTCAACAATCCGGTCAAGCTCGCTCATATCCCGTGGTGGGATGAGCCCGTTCTTTTGAGCGATGTTGCCAAGCTCTTGGCGGGTTGTGACCTGGGTGACATCGCCGCCCAAGTGGTAGCGCGAGAGCGAGAGCTTGGTGTCCCCGACAGAGATCGCAAACACAGGCTTAACGAACCAGCCGTGCTCGTCCTTCTCGCCTGTAACGGCGATGCTACCTGGGATGTGGCAGAGAAATCTTTCGTCCCCAGTTCGCGTGTCATCGAGGCAGAATAGAAGCTTGAAGTCTTCGATATCCCGGAACGTCGCAAAGGGCTCAAATCTGGCGTACTCCTCTCTCTCTTCGTAGAACTCCCGTTGATAGCAAAACCCAAGGTCGTACTCGTGAGGCTCCTCCTCAACGAGCTGATGAACGGGGATAAGACTCCTGCCGACCTTTTCGCCTATCTCCCAGTACGCCTCCAGGGATGTCCAGGGGCGGGAGATCTTGGGGTACAGTTCACGGACGAGAGCCTCTTCAGGTGTATCGTTAAGAAAGCGCAGCGCAGAACCCAGGAACTCGATTCGCTGTTGGCCACTGAGGAGACTCGCCTCGTTCGTGCCTACCCGGTGAAACGTGTCGTAGAGGTAGTCTCGAACGGCCTCAAGGTTAAGAACGCACCTGCGCCGCTCCTCTTTGTCTTGCTTCCCTGCCTCTTCACCCTGCCGGACCAAACTCGCTATCCTCGCCATCGCCTCGTTAAGCTCATCCCTTAGGGGGTGCGTCTCAGCCAACGCACTAAAAAGGGTGTAGGGGACCGAGAGCTCATCGTTCTGACATAGGGTGATAACGTTGTAGTGGCTTTCATCTACACCTGGGGTCCCTGTGTGCGACCGGTGGGTATCGTGAATATTCTGAGTCGCAAGCCCCCACTTCACCTCAAAGAAGAGCTTCGAGGCGACCTTAAAGTCGACTCGCATCCCGTAGTAGCCCATGCTTTCATCAACCTTGAGGCAGTACTGAGGAAGCACCCTCTCCGTTGGGTACTGCGCCGCCAAGAGCACCCCCACCAGCTGCTCGAAGCACTGCCCCTTGGTGTAGGCGATACTCCCTGCCGCCCCAGCCTTTCGGCTCGCGCGGGTTGCAAGTTTCTGAGCGCACTTGCGGCCCTCCTCGATCCGCTTACGAAAAGCCAGCGGCAGATCGTCGCTGAGGTCGCGGGTGTAGGAGTGAATAGCATCACTTTTGGTCACCCCCTCTTCGCCCTTGAGCACAAGGATAGTTTCGCGCGGGATGCCGTTTTTCTCTGCGGTGATATAGAGCGAGTAGAGATTTTTCTCCTTGTCGTGGCTTATTGAGAGGAGGCGGGGGTT
>CAIXKI010000242.1 GCA_903920005.1 uncultured delta proteobacterium | reverse complement strand
GTATCTCAGAGGATACGCCTCCGGTTTTTTCGCAATCTCCGCCTCGTTTCGTCTCAACGATCAAAATGCTCACGACGGAACCATTTTTCACCACCCTGCTAGGTAGGTGGACTCCCCGCTGTGCGGTCATTTGTTGACTATGCTTCAAGGGCCTATGCCTTGATTGTCCGTGTGCCGAAACTTCCCCCGATTATCGGTCGTTCAGAGTTTCTTGATCGACCAAGTTTCCTGATGGGCCAAATCTAAAGTTCAACTCGCAGGTAATCAAACTCCAAGGCCGTAAGGCCCGCAGCCAATAAAAAAGGCGACCTCGCGGCCGCCCTTTCTTTTTTTATGCTTGAGGCCGCTTATGCCGCCTTGGTGCCCTGAGGCTTTCCGCTGTTCGTGAAGAGGGTCTTCATACGAGAAGCCTTTCCTCGAAGTGGTCGGATGTAGAAGAGGCGAGCACGACGAACCTTAGCGCGCGTCATGATTTCGATCTTCTCAATACGTGGGCTGTGAACCGGGAAGGTCCTCTCTACGCCGATGTTGTAAGAAACCTTACGCACGGTGAAAGTGGCGTCTGCATGAGTTCCCTTGCTGCGCTTGAGAACGATGCCCTCGAATATCTGAACACGCTCCTTCGTTCCTTCGATGATCTTAGCGTGAACGCGAACTACGTCGCCTGGCTTGAAGTCAGGAAGGTCCGACTTAACGAATGAGCTTGAGATGCTCTTGATTGCCCCTTCAAGGGTCATTTTTACCTGTGGCACCACAGGTACGGTGTTGGCTTGTGCTGTGGTTGTGGTCTCTTCACCAGTTGTCATAATTCTGCTCTCCGCGTCTGCACGTCGTGACTCAAACTTCTATTCCAAGCGCGACTATTCTAGGGTAACGGGTTTCCGTTAATCCGTAGAACGGTGATGACGGGAGGTTTTTTGAACTCTTTCCCGACTTTACGAAGCTTGGACTCTTGCTAAAAAGCCACACTTAATTCAAACAATGAGGGGTGGTTGTATCACAGTCCCACGTGCAGTTCAATCAAACCGCTTCACACCTTTTAAGGTTGTGGAGGCAGGGGATCGTCGCTGAAGGCTGTGCAACGTATTGATTTTATCGGGAGTTTTCTGTGAAAGCTGGTATGGCCATGATAAAAAAAGGCAAGCGTAAGAAGAGTTCTCGTCCGACGTGGACCGAAGCTCAGACTACTCAATATAAAGAGTTAGTTAATCAGCTTGAGCAGTTAGGGTATCTCGTTCGTCGTGAGGAGCTTAAAAGGGGGCACTGCTGGCGGGTGCTGAGCGGCGCGTGTCGGTCGTTGTCCCAAAACTTCATTTTCGTAGACAGCCGATTGAGCCCGGAGGACCAAGTGTCATTCCTGAATTCAAAATGGAGTGAGGTCGACCAAGCTGATCTGGTACCTTCCGGACTCGTAGCGAGCCCAGCGTAAATACGCGTCTTCCAGCTGTTAAAACCTACGTTCGCTTCAGGAAGCAGCGTAGGTTTTTTTTATGAGGCTACGGTTGAAATTCGAGTCGTAGGCCTCCATTATGATCAATACCGGAGAGATGTTTGGATCTCTTCCGAGCCTCGAGCGCGCATTATGGTATTTGATTCACTGTTTGGTTTCTTTTCCAACGATCTTGCCATTGATCTCGGCACAGCAAACACACTTATCTACAAAAAGGGCCGTGGCGTCGTGTGCAATGAGCCGTCCGTTGTCGCCGTCGAGAAGGGCGGGTTTGGAGGTCGGCGCAAAGTTGTCGCGGTTGGAACTGAAGCTAAAGAGATGTTGGGGCGTACTCCTGAGTCGATCACTGCCATCCGCCCTATGAAGGATGGAGTGATAGCGGATTTTGAGATGACCGAGGAGATGTTGCGCGTTTTGATTCGTAAAGCGACGAGGGGTCGTTCACTCTTCCGTCCGCGCATTATTATCTGTGTTCCTCACGGCATCACTGAGGTAGAGCGACGAGCGGTTCGTGAGTCCGCGGAGTCCGCGGGAGCTCGAGAGGTGTTCTTGATCGGAGAGCCGATGGCCGCCGCTATTGGCGCGGGGCTGCCCGTTGCGGAACCCCTTGGCAACATGATCCTCGCGATCGGTGGGGGAACAACTGAGATCGGGGTGATCTCAATGAAGGGAATTGTGTACTCCGAATCGGTTCGCCTCGGGGGAGACAAGATGGACGAAGCCGTCGCAAGTTATGTGCGTCGTCGGCATAATGTCATGATAGGAGACCGCACCGCCGAGCAGATTAAGATCGCGGTTGGAAACGCGATGCCGAGTGCTGACCCTGAATACGTTGAGGCGAAAGGACGGGATCTCGTTCATGGGTTTCCGAAGTCGATCGTTATATCTGAGAGTGAAGTACACGAGGCGCTGACGGAGCCCATCAATCAGATCCTTGAGGTCGTTCGTCGAGCTCTTGAAAAATGTCCACCGGAGCTCTCCGGCGACATCGTGGAGCGCGGCATTACGATGGTGGGAGGAGGGGCTCTCCTTAAAAACCTTGATATACGAATAGCGCGGGAGGTTGGGATTCCAACGAGAGTCGCCGAAGATCCGCTCTCCGCTGTTGTCGTAGGCTCAGGTCAGGTGCTCGATAGGCTTGAAGAGCTTAGAGAGGTCGTGCTTCGGTAAAGATAGCGAAGCCGTTATGTAGCGAATGTCGTCGATCCGATGGGTAAGGGCGACGAGTACTAAGAGGGGATGCTGGTTTGGGAATGAGAGTTGGAGTCTCGGAAAGGTCAAAGGTAGCGATAGTCTCGTTCGTTCTTCTGTGCTGCTCTCTTCTTCTCACCGCGTATAGCGCGCGCAATCCTTGGTTCGCGCGAGTAGGAGCGACGGCCGTCTCGGAGCTTGTTTCCCCGCTTTACTCCGGTGTTGATTCGGTCGTCGATGGAAGTGGGTCGATTTGGGATCGCTATTTCATTCTCGTAGGTGTCGCGGAGAAGAATAGAATGTTGGTCGCTCAGGTGGAGCGGCTTGAGGCCGACAAGGCGGCATTCGATGAGCAGTTAAAAGAAAATAAACGTTTGCGTGATCTGCTTGAGCTCGGTTCGGTGTTCGAGTTGAAGGGGGTTGCCGCGTCAGTGATCGCGAATGAACCGACAGGTTGGGTGAAGGCGATCGTTGTGAATAAAGGTAGCGCTCACGGCGTTGTAGAGGGGATGCCTGTGGTTCATCCGCGAGGTGTGGTCGGGCAAGTGGTCTCCGTGAGTCCTAATTATTCAAGGATCCTTTTGATGACCGATCACGTAAGTGGTGTAGACGCGATTGTGCAAGACAATAGAGCTCGTGGGGTCGTAGAAGGTTCGGGCTCGTCGTCGTGTTTTTTAAACTATGTCGCAAAAGAGTCCCCGGTACGTGTGGGGGACGTGGTCGTGACCTCTGGAATGGACGGGGTGTTCCCAAAGGGTATCGTAGTAGGGAGCATCGCGCAGATAGGAGTTGAAAATGGGACTCTTCTTCAAAATATCGCCGTGAAGCCCGCGGTTGATTTTGCTCGTCTTGAGGAGGTTCTGATCGTCACGGGACATCAGGCCAAGCGTGAAGAGGATGCTGTCATGAGAGCGCCCCTCACACAGCGCACGAAGGAGAGAGGCTAGGGTATGAAAAAGTTTGTTGGCTTATCGCTGTTAGGTATTGTCTGTTGCGCTCTTCAGGGATCGTTGCTGCACATTGGGCTTCCTGTCTCGCTTGTTCCTCAACTCGTTGTTGTCTTAGTGGTGTCGCTTGCCTTCTCCGAAGTATCGGTATTCGGATGCGTCATGACTTTTGTTCTCGGTCTTCTCATGGACTTCTCTTCGGCGATGTTGGTCGGTCCTTGGGCGGGTGCCCTTGTGGTTGTCTATGGAGTACTTGCGGTGCTATCGCACCGTCTGTTCATTGAGTCTGGTGTTGCCGCGATGATAATCACCTTCCTTTCCGTTGTGGCCGCTAATGTTCTTTTCTCCCTCTTCGGAGCCGAATACCCAAGTATGAACTGGGAATATCCGAAGCAGGTGATCGGGCAGGCGCTTGTTACCGCTTTATTCGCGCCTTTAGGGCTCTCCCTGTTAACCCGACGTGCTCGCCGCAACGCCTCTCATGGGATCGGACGAGGGACGGCTCTCTCGGCGGTATAGCGCATGTCGTCGTTTGAAAGACCCTCCATCAACGTATCGCTCCGAATATGGATGGCTCTAGGCTTAGCGGCGTTTTGTGTTTTTGCGCTGACGCTCCGGCTCTGGCACTTACAGATTATAAAAGGCGAGTTCTTTCGAGATCGTTCGGAGAATAATCGATTGCGTACCGTGTATGTGCCGCCTTCAAGAGGGCTCATCGTGGATCGTAACGGAGAGGTTTTGGTGCGTAATAGGCCCTCGCTCAACGTTGATCTCGTCATTGAGGACAGTCCGAATCCAACGGATACCATTACCCTTCTCGCGGAGATAGTTGGACAAGACCCCGCGACGCTCTTGGAAAAACTCACTCGCCAGGGAAAGCGGAGCAAGTATGAGCCCAAGCTCATCTTGCGTGACGTCTCGCGAGACATGATTGCCAAGATCTCCGCCCAACGACATCGTCTTCCAGGAGTGATTATTAGCGTCGTTCCCGCGCGGGATTATGTGAATGGAGAATTAGCCGCGCACCTTGTAGGGTACATTCGGGAGATCTCCGGTGATCAGCTCAAGAATACCTCATACGCGGGCTATCGAATGGGGGATGTCGTAGGGCAATCGGGGATAGAGGGGCGCTACGAGCGCTATCTCCAGGGGGAGCGTGGTTCGCAAGCGGTGATTGTTAACGCGTCGGGAAATAAGATCGGCGCGGCTTATTCGCATCTCGCGCTTCCTGGAAGTGACATTGTGCTCACGATTGATAGAAAGTTGCAGGAGATCGCGGATCGAAGTTTGGCTGGTCGAAAAGGCGCCATCGTGGCGATGAATCCGCAAACGGGAGAGATTTTAGCCGCAGCGGCAGCCCCAAGATTTTCTCCGGGCATATTTACCTCAGAGATGTCGAAAGAGGTGTGGACTGATCTCATCGAAGGAAAGGATCACAAGTTAACGAATCGCGTTACGCAGGGCGCCTATCCACCAGGCTCGGTGTTTAAGATCTTTGTGGCCGCCGCCGCGTTGGCGGAGGGTGTTGTGACCCCACAAGAGAAGTTCAGGTGTCCCGGATATATGAAGATGGGTGGCAGGCGATTTCACTGTCACAAACATTCAGGGCATGGCTCCGTGAATCTATTCGAGGCGATTGTGCAGTCCTGTGACGTATACTTCTATACTGTTGGGCAACGTCTCGGCGTCGATCGGATCTTCCGATACGCGCATGACATCTTTGATTTTGGCGAGCCTACGGGACTTGATGTGGGCGATGAAAGCTCTGGATTGATTCCATCTACGCAGTGGAAGGCTAGGTATTTCAGAAATCCAGAAGACAAGAAGTGGTATCCTGGCGAGACGCTTCCGGTATCGATAGGGCAGGGCGCGGTAACAACGACGCCGCTCCAAGTAGCGAGGGGTATCTCGGCTATCGTTAATGGCGGAAAAGTCTTAAAGCCTCGTGTGGTAATGAAGGTGGTCGCGAGTGATGGGCGCGTTCTTGAGCAAGCTCCCGCGGGTCCAGAGATTATTCGTTCTATCGATCTTGATCCCACGATCTTCGAAGCGCTTAAAAAAGCGATGGTAGGTGTTGTTGAGCACCCTCGCGGGACTGGGCATAAAGCCGCGCTTCCAAAAGTGGCGATGATCTCCGTCGGAGGAAAAACTGGCACCGCGCAAGTCGCATCTAAGGAATCTGGTGTCAAAGATGATGATCACGCCTGGTTCGCTGGATTTGCTCCAGCGGAGGATCCGAAGATCGTGGTAGCCGCGATTTTAGAGAATGGTGGTCACGGTGGAGCGGCGGCCGCGCCAGTAGTTCAGGATCTCTTCGCCGCATACTTCGGAGTTCCAGATGAGGAGCCCCTGCCAGTCGATACAAAAAAGAATAAGAATAGGCGACCGTAGGATTTGTTGATGGTAGCGCGGATACGTAAGGGAGTTTTGAGCAATTTTGATTGGGTGTTCCTGACCTTTGCTCTTCTCATCCCTCTTTGCGGCTTGGTGGTACTTTTTAGCGCGGGCTATGACGCGGAAGGTACCGTTGATCTCTTTGGATTACTCTCTGTAAATTTTCCAAGCTCCGCATGCCTTAAACAGGCGACCTATATCCTTTTAGGAATGGTCGTGATGGGGATCGGTATGGCGATTTCGTCTCAGACACTCCATCGCTACGCGTTTGGGCTGTATGGAGTGGCGCTGGTGCTGCTGATTGCTGTGGCCGGATTTGGTGTAGTGGTAAATGGGTCCCGTCGGTGGTTAAGTCTTGGAGGTATCAACCTTCAACCCGCAGAGTTCATGAAGCTAGGTGTTATCGTGACGATGGCGCGGGTGCTCTCTCGTCGTCCGCCAAAGAACGGTGCTGCCTACGCTCTTACTGAACTTTTTGTCCCGGCGCTTGTCATTGGGATACCGATGTTTCTGATAGCGAGGCAACCGGATCTTGGAACGGCTCTCTCGTTGGGTATCGTTGGGATCACTCAGATCCTGTTTGTAGGAGTCCGTCCTAAGGCGCTTCTTTCGGTTGTGGCCTCAGTGCTCATTCTCGCCTATCCGGCGTGGGAGATGCTTCATGATTATCAGCAAAGGAGAATCTTGGTGCTTTTGGACCCAGAGTCGGATCCCCGCGGGAGTGGGTACCACATTACGCAGTCGAAGATTGCGGTTGGCTCGGGTGAACTTTTTGGTAAGGGGTATCGTCAGGGGACGCAGACGCAGCTTGAGTTTCTTCCAGAACACACCACTGATTTCGTATTCTCCGTATTGGCCGAAGAGTGGGGATTCGTAGGATGCGTGACCCTTTTGGGGCTTTTCTTCGGCCTTTTCGCGAGTATGCTACGGATAGCTGGACGGGCGAGGGATATGTTCGCCTGTCTGGTTGCTTTCGGGATTACTGCGCAAGTTTTTGCGCATGTCGTGATTAACATCGGTATGGTAATCGGTCTCTTACCGGTAGTGGGAATCCCCCTTCCTTTAGTGAGCTACGGAGGTTCATCCATGCTCTCCATAATGTTCGGTCTCGGTATTGTGCAGGGCATTGGAATGAGGCGCTTGCAGTTTCGAGCGGGGTAAGCTGACGATATGAAAATGACACTACATTCGCTCATGGCTGGATTGTTGCGAGACGCCATCTCAAAAATCCCCTGGTCTGCGATGGACTGCCATGAGCGGCAGGTTCGCTCTGCATCTTTGCGCTCACTCAGTTCGCGCAACATCGCCATCAGGGTGTTTTTGACAGGGCTTCTAGGGGGGTGTGTTATTGCTTATGGCGCGCAGGCTCGAGCTGAGCTTCCGGCTGTAGCCACGTTCGATCCGATGAATAGAGACGAGATTGATAGGTTTCGGGATAGTTTAAAAAATAACATCCCTCTCAATTTTACCTCTCCTAAAAAGTCCCAGACGGTAGAGACCCACCTATCAGGTGTATGGGCAGGCTCAAAAACAACCGTCTCGTCAGAGGTGGGTGAGATAACACTTCGATTTCGTCCAAACATGGACGAACTTCTTTCGCGCTCCACGACTACAGAGGATCAGTCAAAAGCGCTGCTGAATACAGTTGACCTCAAACTTTCGCTCTTTGAATTGACTAGGGAGCTAACGTTCAGCCATAGCAACGCCGAACTCTCAAAGGAGGCGAGGGGATTCAGGGCTAAGATCGGAAAAGAGGATGGCATCACCCTGTCCTGGTTGGTCAAAGGTCAGCGCGAATCGTCGCTCTATGTTGCTATCCCCTCGGTGCGAAATCTGGAAGAGGGCTGGGGAGTCTTCGTGTGTCCGAGAGCTTTGCGATATAAGACGGTGGGCAGTACAGGTACTCGGGCTCTCTATCTTGAGAAGTCCCCGTACGAATTGTCAGAGGTGATGTTCCCTCTTGAGGTTTCGGCGCGAACCTCGTTTGAGTCGTCCCGGGGTAACGTCCGAGCCTACCTTCAGATGCAGCCATCGAGTGATATGCCTGAAACCGATGTGGCAAAGGATGAGATGATATCGACCGCGGCAGATCCTAAGTTGATATATCGGCCGCAACGGCCCTTCGATTTCTACCGCATAGCTCCTCTCGCGGATGTTCAGCAGGGACTCAATGTGGTCGTAGAGCTTCAGAACGCGGCTGGTTACCTTCGCCGGCAGAATTTTAGCCACGTAGTCTCGGTTCATAAGTCTAATGAACCGTCGCCTGTATCGGTAAAAACCGGGGAAGGGCGACCTGCCGGGGATTCGGGAGATTGTTATATCGTTCAACTTCAGAAATACGTCTGGACGGAATACGATAAGACCCCAGTTTCTTTTTGAGACCCTTCGCGGAATAGAGTGGAGCAAAGAAGCCGTTCGCGGTCGTATGTTGGAAGCCGGGGCATGGCGTGGACGGACCCGGCCTAGCCGGCGGCTCTCCGAGACCTTGGATCCCTCGCGGTCCCCCCTTTCATTCGCCCTCCGGTCTGATGTAGCCTTCGGCAACCGAAGTCACGCCGAGGGCTTTTTCTCACACTTTTCGGAGGTCTTATGGCCATTATCGTCGACGATATCTCTCATACATTTCACGAATACCTGTTGCTGCCCGGTCTCACCACTACGAATCATGTGCCGGCGAACGTCTCTCTCAGGATTCCGATCCAGAGATATAGCCCCGGGAAGGAAGAGATGAAGGCTCACCTCAACGTACCGTTTGTCTCCGCGGCGATGCAGGCGGTGTCGGGGCCTGATTTGGCGGTCGCGTTAGCTCGAAAAGGTGGTGCCGCGTTTATCTTTTGCTCGCAGTCGATTGAGTCTCAAGCTCGGATGGTGCGAGAGGTGAAGGAGCACAAAGCGGGCTTTGTTGAATCTGACTCTAACCTCCCACCAACCGCGACTCTTGCTGACGCGCTGAAGCTGCGACGGAAGACCGGCCACTCAACGATCGCTATTACGGAGAACGGCCAACGCAATTCAAAGCTGCTCGGGCTCCTCACAAGCAAGGATTTCTGGGAGTACAAGGATGACCTTTCGCAGTGTGTGCAGGGATTTTACACACCGCGCGAGAGATTGGTTCTCGCGGAAGAGGGTGTGTCTTTGCAGGAAGCGACTAATCTACTCTGGAAAAACAAGAAGGAGTGTCTCCCGATCGTTGATAAGAATGGGAACTTAAAGTCTTTGGTGTTCCGTAAGGACTATTTCGATCATCAGTCCTATCCAGATGAATTGACGGACGGTCGAAAGCGACTCTTTGTCGCAGCGGCGCTGAATACCTATGATTACATGGAGCGCGCATCGGCCCTGATTGAGGCGGGTGTAGATTGCCTGTGCCTTGATTCTTCTGATGGGTATAGCGAGTGGCAAGCGAAAGCTTCTGTCGATCTGAAGAAGAAGTTCGGTGATTCTATCGTTATTGGAGGCGGTAATATCGTTTCTGCGGACGCGTTCAAGTACCTGGCCGACCATGGGCAGGTTGATTTTGTGAAGGTTGGTATTGGCGGAGGATCCATCTGCATCACTCGTGAGCAGAAAGGTATCGGCCGTGGACAAGCCAGCGCCGTCATGGATGTCGCGCGCGCCCGTGATCAGTATCTCAAAGAGACAGGGGTTTACATTCCGATCTGCTCGGATGGAGGACTAAACTCCGATACTCAGATGATAGTAGCGCTGGCGATGGGCGCTGATTTTGTCATGATGGGTAAGTATTTCGCCATGACTGAGGAGAGTCCGACCGCAAAGATAAGTTACAAAGGACGCCTCTATAAACCCTACTGGGGCGAGGGTTCTAATCGCGCTCGCAATTGGCAACGATACAAGCAGAGCGACGCGGCGCACCTTGTCTTTGAAGAGGGTGTTGACGCGTACGTGCCCTACAGTGGGCCACTCTCAGACAAGGTGGAGGTGTCTCTGGTCAAGTTAAAGTCGACGATGTGTAACGTTGGGGTGCTTTCGGTGAAGGAATTTCACGAGAAAGCTCGGCTCACCAGGGTATCGGAGATGACAGTGGTCGAGGGCGGAACCTCAACCGTAGAGATGCTTGATCGTCTGAAGCCGAATGAGGACTAACGGAGATGTGGTTTACGAAGCAGCAGTTCGCGTTGTGCGGTGAACTTAAACAGTGGGGGCTTCTCCCGCGGTTTGAAGCCGGCGATATCGTAGCTCGTGGTTTTGCCGATCTTGGGCACGAGGAGTTTCAGGTTCTTCCGGGCTCAAAGCTCCTCTCCCTTACAGCAGGTAGCGTGAGCGCCCTTCAAGCGGACCCGACGCTACATTTCTTTTGGATACCCTCAGTTGACGAGGTTACGGAGCTCCTTGATCGAGCGGGGGTCGCCTGTCTCTCGTGCAATCGCGAAGATCAACGAGAATGGGTAGTTCAGGCTCAGCACCGTGACAGTATTGAGTCTCACAGAGCTTGCTCGTTACACGAAGCGTTGTTGAGGGCGCTGTGCGCGGTCTTAAAACGCAACTATCAAGAGGCATAAGATTGAGATGTCTAAGCACAAGCTAATTCTCGCCTCATCTTCTCCGCGTAGAAAAGAGCTCCTCTCTCAAGCGGGAGTTCAGTTTGAGACTATCGTTTCCGGGTGTGATGAAACGCCGATTCCAGGGGAGTCGGTTAAAGAGATGGTAGAGCGTCTCGCTGTCGTCAAAGCGGCTGCCGTCGCTGATCAGTATTGTGATTCCCTCGTTCTTGGGGCGGATACCACGGTATGGATCGATGGAGAATCCCTCGGAAAGCCCTCTTCTGTTGAAGAGGCACGCGCGATGCTTCAGCGAATCCAAGGACGAACGCACGAGGTGTGGGGTGGGGTGGCGATTCTTCATCTCGGACGGGGAATTCATAAAGTGTGGTCACACTCAACGAGAGTGACCATGACCGCCATGAGCGAGGAAACGATCGCTCGATACGTGAGCTCCGGAGAGCCGATGGATAAAGCGGGTTCGTACGCGATCCAGGGGCTGGGGCTTCAATTCGTTGAGTCGATCGAGGGCTCATACTCAAATGTTGTGGGGCTAAACATCACGGCGGTTATGCGTGAGCTGTCCGCCCTTGGGGCATGCTGAGAAGGACTATGACGATTGATAAGAAGCTCGGCGATGTTATTGTTGAAATGCAGCGAGCGGCTCATAAAAACGCTCGTGACCCGCAAGGTCTCACGCTTGTTGCTGTCAGTAAGACTCATCCAATAGAGGTTTTGCGGGAATATGAGGCTGCCGCTCAGCAGAGAGGCCTCCGTGTCGTTTTTGGTGAAAACTATCTCCAGGAGATAAAAGCTAAGAAGTCGCTCCTTCTCCCGACCTCTGAAATTCACATGATCGGGCCGTTGCAGAGCAATAAGGTGCGAGACGCAGTGGCGCTCTGTGACGTGATTCAGTCGGTTCACTCGCTCAAGATACTTGGACTCATCGCGAAAGAGGCTGCGCGAATCGGTAAGCGGCAACGTATTTTTTTGCAGGTCAATATCGGCGAAGATGCCGCGAAGAGTGGATTTCTTGAACGTGAAATGGACGAGGTGTTGGCCGCGGTGGAGGTCGAGACCGGGGCCTTGCAACTTGAAGGGCTCATGACGATCCTTCCGTATGACGATGACCCCGAGAAGAGTCGATTGCACTACCGGCGGTTGACCCAGCTGCGTCACTCCCTCGAACTTCGAGGTCTCACGCGAATGTTCCACAAGGGTTGGGTGCTTCTGAGTATGGGGATGTCGAACGATTTCGGTGTCGCGATTGAGGAAGGGGCGGATCTCGTTCGAGTGGGAACGGCGTTGTTCGGAGAGCGCGACTAAGACGAGATTTTTGGGGCATGCATGTCCTCTTCCAAATCTAACAAGCTTTGATAAAGATATGGGCTAAGCGCTTTGTGTTGCGAGTGCTTTTTCCGGCTTTCATTCAGACTTTTTTTGTCATAACCGGCCTGTTTAAGGGGCATCTTGTTCGCACTGGAGAGGTCTCTTCTTGAGCTGAGTGTGGTACACAGCCGTGACGCGCATCTGCTCGGATGTCTGGGAGGTAAGAGACAAGATATGCCGCAACAAGACAAGTCTCACGAATCATTGCCGGTTGATGGAAACGCACCGTTAGACGCCCTGAAGAGTCCGTTTGTGTCTTCTCGAGAAGCGCAGGAATTCAGAGCGCTCGCCCGCGAGGGATATCTGACATTTTCGGGTAAAGATCCCTTGAACCTTCGATTCATGCGCTCGGCTATTGACCCTATGCATGGGCTTGAGCTTGATCCCACCGATCCGTTGCAGAGGGTGATAGTTGAACTTATCGACACGCCAGCGGTTCAACGCTTGAAATATATTAGCCAACTCTCCGTCGCGTCGTGGGTTTACCCTGATGGTATTCATTCCCGATTTGGACACGTTGTTGGTTCCGCGCATCTTGCGGCCGATATCCTGAGGCACATACATTCCCGCGCGTCTTCAGGGGTTCGAAGAGAGATTGAGGAGTGGGGGCCTGTCTCTGTAGCTTTTGCCATGCAGCACGATGATGGCCACATCGCGCCTGGCTCCCATCTCGCTCATAAGGTGTGGTTTGATGGCAAGCCCGATTGTCATGAGGAGATGTCGCACCGCCTCTTAAAGCAAGACGAAGGGCTGCGAACGGCGCTTGAAAATGCTCTCGGCGTTGAGGGCGCAAAGAAGCTCGACTTAGTGGTCGAGGAGGATGTCCAAGTCCCTCGGTGGACATGGCAGTTGGTTACGGCTGGTGGCTGGAATGCCGATCGAGGCGATTGGGTTCGGCGTGATAGTCATATGTGTGGTGTGACGTATGGAGCCTACGAGACACCTATAATTAAGAAGAATCTCGCTATTTCCGCTGAGGGAGATCTCGTTATACGGGAGGCCGGAGTCCCCGCATTAGAGGCTTTTTTTGGGGCGCGGGCTGACATGTATCGTAGCATCTATCACCACCCGACGTGCCGAGTCGGAGAGAAGATGTACGCGCTCCTTGGTAGGCGCGCGCGCGATCTTTTTAACAAAGGGGAGCTTAACTTCGCCGACGAAACGATGAGATCTGTTCTGTCCGCTCACAGTGGGATGGATCTCAGTGTAGCGACCATGATGAATATGGTGGAGAGTTGGTGGCAGTATCACCTGATTCAATGGGAGCGTTCGGGGGATAAGATCCTGCGTGAGTTGTCGGGAAGAGTGTTGCGGAGAGAGCCGTTTAAACGATTTAGACATACTCCTGAGGTAGAGGGCGAACTACGAGAGCGGGCGGAAACGCTAGGCTTTGACCCGGAGTATTTCGTTGTGCCCATCCCTCCCTCGGAGGTGAATCTCTATAAAGACCTTACCGCGGCGATTAAGGTTCAGCGGTCAGATGGTTCTGTGGTATCGCTCACGGAGTACAGCTCGCTCATGAATGCGCTAAGTGTCTTGCGCAGTTTGAAGGGACAGGGATTTTTGGCGGCTCCGCAAGATCTCCTCTTTAATTTCAAGGCGCACTGAAAGATCAGCGCTGCCAAGAACCTCACGTCGTCCCCTTGAAAAATAGATCGGCTGCTTTCACCGCGAGTAGTCCAGCCTGCTTGTGGTGGGCTCGTACGTACTGACACCTCTCATACGGTCCCGTCGGTTGAAGGCGGTATCCTTCTCTTGCGAGGGGCGGCGAAAACGAGAAGCCCTAGTGCGGCGTATGAGTGCTTCATAGGTGAGAAAACCTTATGAAAGCTACACTCGGCAAGGGGACCAAATGATAACCGAAGTATCAGAGATTATGGAACGAAAGGTTCTCTCCCTTCCCCCAGGGGCAGCTTTAATAGAGGCCGCCGAGATGATGCATGATCACAATATTCGGCACCTTCCAATCGTTGAACACAACGAGGTTGTGGGAGTGTTAAGCGATCGGGACCTGAGAAGTTATTTGGAAGAGGTGTATCGGTCTTCTGTTGAAACGCCGGCGGGACTCCGCCGAAAAAATTTAACGGTTCGAGATGTCATGCATGCCAAGCCTTTGACGATTGATCCAGGCACTGCCGTATCCGACGCGATAGATATCATGCTTGAGCAGAAGATCGGAGCGCTCATAGTGGCGGATACGTTGAATCAACTTAAGGGTATCGTCAGCTATGAAGATATCTTGAGAAGTGTTCGTGACGAGTACGAGGCTCGAGTGTAAACAGGAGGCGATAGCTATGTTTCATAAAAGAGAGATTCCAAAGGACAAGTGGAGGCAGTTTTTCGATCGGATGTCCTCCTCAGTTGAGGGCAAGGGGGTGGATATTACGATATTCTCCCGCGATAAAGAGCAACACCAAAGCAAGCTCTGGGAGCTTCACGGCGTGACCTATGACCCCCACGATGACGCGCTCATCGTGTCCTGTAAGCGACAAGAACACGTCATTCACTCGCCGGTCGCTATTACCGTTGAAGGTAACGGTCAATTGATGTCCTCGATCAACGTGATTACCGCTGAGGGACCACAAGAGACGGTGAAGTTTGTGTCACCGCTTTTATTATCCGTCTGATTTGTGCCTGACAGCTATCAGCGCCGGCGGAGTACCGATCGAGATAATATGAGGTAAATGGAAGGACCTCATGTTTGGAACAACAGGGGATTATGTATGGGGACCGATATGAAAAGTGACAAACAACTTCAGCAAGATGTAATCGACGATCTTCGGTGGGATCCGAGTGTTGATGCGTCCAAGATAGGCGTGGCATCGTCGAATGGCGTCATCACGCTCACCGGTAGTGTTCCGAGTTACTTTCAAAAACAGAATACAGAGAGAGTGGTCAAGCGGGTCTCTGGAGTTCGCGCTGTTGCGAATGATATCGAGGTGCAACTGCCAACAACAACGGAACGCACAGACTCGGGAGTTGCGACCGCCGCGTTGAACGCGCTCAAATGGAGCACCGCGGTTCCTGATGAAAATATTACACTTTCAGTGAGTAAGGGTTGGGTGACACTTGAGGGGAACGTTGAGTGGAACTACCAACGAGAATCGGCTGAGAAGGCTGTGGAGCAACTTGTGGGGGTAAAGGGTGTGACAAATCGCATATCAGTTTCGCCACATATCAAATCGCGGGAAGTTAAGGGTGAGATTAAAGCCGCGCTTCATCGTTATGCGGACCTTGAGGCTCGTAATATCGAAGTCGATGCTACCGACAGCACTGTGACCCTAAAGGGTCAGGTGCGCTCGTGGGCGGAGCGCAAAGAAGCTGAGAACGCGGCATGGATGGCTCCAGGTGTGACCCAAGTCAAAAATGAGATCGTGGTATCGGTGTAGGTGGTCAGGTCCTATCAACGCGTCCTCGTATGCATCCCCGGGTCGACCCTTTATTCGAGGAGACTGTTCTCGAATAGAGGAGGCCCGGCCATCGCCGGATTGTTCTCTTAGGGCGCGACACCTACTATCCTCGTAGCGTGTTAGGAAAGGTTCCTCTCTACATTCGGGCATCAGGTGACGCGCTCATTCTTGAGGTCGTTGTTACGCCGCGAGCCAAGAAGACCCGCATGACCGGATTTCATGGTGGATACCCCAAGATTGCGCTTGCGGCCCAACCGGTAGAGGGGAAGGCTAATGATGAGCTACTCGACTTTTTTCGAGAGCTTTTTAAGCTCCCTCCTCGTTCGGTTGAGATCGTTCGTGGGGATACGGGTCGCCGAAAAGTGCTCCTCATAAGGAAAATACCCCTGGAAAAAGTGGTCCAAGTGCTTGAAAATGCGATGGTGAGTTGAAAAAACCCCGCGGTATGGCTAATCAATAGGGGTGTTAGGCTCGTTGGAACCCTAAAAGAGCCAGAACAACCCTTAGTTGGGGAAATCATTTGCTTCAAATCCTGTAGGAACTCTATGCCAATTTACGAATACGAGTGCGAAGTTTGCGGACGATTCGAAGTCATCCAGAAGTTCAGTGACAAGGCCCTTCAGGAGTGTCCTCACTGCAAGGAGAAGGGAAAAAAGACCGCTGTGCAGAAAGCGCTTTCAGCTTCCGCGTTTCATTTGAAGGGTAGCGGTTGGTACAAGACCGACTACTCCTCGGGTGCTTCAACGGGTGGTAAGACGAAGGGATCTAAACCTTCGGAGAGCGCGGATTCAGGCGGCGGCGCTTCTTCCGATTCAGATTCTACAACTACGCCGAAGAAGGCTTGTGGCACCGGATGTGGTTGTCACTAGCATGAAGCTGCATCGCGAAAGCGGCGAGATGGAGCTCTGGGAACGCCGAAACTACGAAACTGCTCGGCGTGCGACCTTGTGACCGTCTTTTTAAAGTGTTGCCGCTCTTTTAACCGTATCGCGGAGTGATGAGCGCGACAGTAATCGCCGTTCGCTGAACCGTTCGATAGAATCCAAAACAGACATGAGCGCTTTGCTTCCCGGTGTTTCGGAAGAGATGTCGGCTATTCCGCCGTCTTTGGCAAGCGATGCGAGGGCGATGAAGGTGGCTCGTAGCGCTCCCTTTACGTCTGCGGCTTCATCGATGGCGTTTAGGCTAAGATCGAGAATTTCGAACATCTTTGGCGCGGTAACTTCGCCCTCGTCAGGAATGACGACATCGAACGCCTCGCAGACGAGCGAGGCCAGCGTGAGCTTGTCCAGGTCATAGCGGACCTTTGTTAAAGAGTGTGAGGGTGTAAACTCCTTAACGCCGAGAGCGCCGCTCTTTTCGACGGTAAGGCGAGCGGTGCCGCGATCGAAGATGTCGAGGGAGCTAGGGAAGCGCTTTCGGCTGCCACGAGCGTGGCGGGCAACTACTGAGATCTTACCCAGGGTTGGGGTTAAGAGATGTCCCATTAGGTCGTGGTCTCGGAACGGGAACACTCGCAAAACTATAGCTGGCACGGAGATGTCATGGCCCTTTTTTAGCTGTTCGGAGGGGGTAAGTGGGGAGTTTGGGGGTCCAGACATTGAAAAAGCCTCTGACAGTGTTTATAGCACACTCTGAATCAAGGAAGAGAGGCTAGTGCCCTCATAATAAAGAGCCCTCGGCGATGTACGGTGGTGGGCTCTCAGATGTGCAAAAGAGTTGAAATGACGGACAAGCAAGTTCACGAAGAGGCTCCTCAGGAGCCGTCTGTATCTCAGGAAGATGAATTGAATCAGCCGGTTGATGGTGCTAACGGTGCTTCCGGCCTTGAGGCTCAGAAGCAGGAGTTGGAACAGCAGGTCGCCGAAAATCGCGACCGATATGTGCGACTCTTCGCCGATTTTGAAAATTTTAAGAAGCGGGCCTTGAAGGAGCAGTCTGAGCTGCTTAAGTACCAAGGGGAGAGGATCGTTGTTGACCTCCTTGAGGTGGTCGACAACCTAGAGTTGGCGCTCTCCCATAGCTCCGCTGATGGAAACGCTTTGCGAACTGGGCTTGAGATGGTTCTCAAGCAGTTCGTGGATAAGCTCGCGCGATGGGAGATTCGAGGGGAGTCCGCCATGGGCACCCAGTTCGATCCTCAAAAGCACTCAGCTATAAGTCGAGTGCCAGGGAAAGAGGCGGGGGTCATCGTCGGAGAGTTGAAGAAGCCTTATTTCTACAAGGATAAATTAATTCGTTGCGGCGAGGTTGTCGTGGCGGTTGCTGGTGACGAAGCGCAGGCATAACGAGCCAGGATACGTTTAGGAAAGAGATTTTTAGTAAGGAGTTGCTATGGGAAAAGTAATTGGAATCGATTTAGGTACTACGAATTCATGCGTAGCGGTCATGGAAGGTGGAAGCGCGACGGTTATCGCGAATAGCGAGGGAAGCCGCACGACCCCATCAGTAGTGGGAATGAATGACGCTGGTGAGCGCCTTGTGGGTCAGATCGCGAAGCGTCAAGCGGTTACAAACCCAAGAAACACGATCTTCGCGGTCAAGCGTCTTATCGGTCGTAAAGTTGACGCTCCGGAAGTTGAGAAGGCAAAGAGAGTTCTTCCGTATGAGATCTCGGCATCGAGCAATGGTGACGCCTGGGTGAAGATCAAGGGTGACGCAAAGAGCCCGCAAGAGGTTTCGGCGATGGTGCTCACGAAGATGAAGCAGACCGCTGAGGACTATCTCGGTGAGGCTGTTACCGACGCGGTTATTACGGTTCCCGCCTATTTCGATGACGCGCAACGTCAGGCCACAAAAGACGCTGGAAAGATCGCTGGACTTAACGTTCTTCGTATCATCAACGAGCCGACGGCGGCAGCGCTCGCCTACGGACTTGATAAGAAGCACGAGAAGACGATCGCGGTATTCGATCTTGGAGGAGGTACGTTCGACGTATCGGTCCTTGAGCTTGGTGATGGCGTGTTTGAAGTAAAGTCGACGAACGGTGATACGTTCCTTGGAGGAGAGGATTTCGATCATATCCTCGTTGATTACATCGCAGACGAGTTTAGGAAAGAGCAGGGCATTGATCTCCGAAAGGATACGATGGCTCTTCAGCGTCTTAAAGAGGCTGCTGAGAAAGCTAAGCATGAGCTCTCGTCTTCGCTTGAGACCGATATCAATCTTCCGTTCATTACGGCAGACGCGTCTGGTCCAAAGCACCTCAACTTAAAGATCTCTCGCGCGAAGTTTGAGTCACTTTGTGGAGACCTCCTGAAGAGGCTTGAAGATCCGTGTCGTACAGCTCTCAAGGACGCGGGCCTCAAGGCCAGCGATATCGGAGAGGTTATCCTTGTGGGTGGTATGACCCGTATGCCTGCCGTTCAGCAGCGCGTAAAAGAGATCTTCGGTAAGGAAGCTTCCAAGAGCGTAAACCCAGATGAGGCTGTTGCTATCGGAGCCGCGGTTCAGGGTGGAGTGCTTCAGGGTGATGTTAAGGACGTGCTCCTTCTCGACGTTACTCCGCTGAGCTTGGGTATTGAGACCTACGGTGGTGTCTTTACGAAGTTGATCGACAAGAACACAACTATACCGACCCGTAAGTCTCAGACGTTCTCGACAGCATCGGACAACCAGCCGGCAGTATCGATCCACTGTCTCCAGGGAGAGCGTGAGATGTCTGCTGACAACAAGACCCTTGGTCGATTTGAGCTTGTTGGTATCCCTGCGGCGCCACGAGGAGTTCCTCAGATCGAAGTAACCTTCGACATTGACGCTAACGGTATCGTGTCTGTAGGCGCTAAGGATCTCGGAACGGGTAAAGAGCAGTCGATTAAGATCACGGCAAGCTCAGGCCTCTCGAAAGAGGAGATTGAGCGCATGGTGAACGACGCGAAGGCTCATGCCGAGGACGACCGTAAGCGTCGCGACCTTGTTGAGGAGCGTAATAAGCTCGACAGTTTGGTGTATACCACCGAGAAGACCCTTGGGGAGCTTGGTGAAAAGGTTACCGCCGAGCTTAAGGGGGCGGTAAATACGGCTGTTGAAGAGGCTAAGAAGGCGCTTGAGAGCAACGACCAAGAGGCCATGAAGGCAGCTTACGCCGGTCTTGAAAAAGCAAGCCACAAGGTCTCTGAGGAGGCGTATAAGCGTGCCGCTGAGCAACAGGGGGCGGCTGCAAATGGAGCTGCTGACCACAACGGAGCAGGCGCTTCCGCTGACAAAGAGGATGTCGTTGACGCGGATTATGAAGAGGTTCGCGACAGCAAGTAAGCCCCTTATGGGGTAAAGGAGGGGGCCCCCGAGTCGACTGAACAGGTCGATTTTGGGGCCTTTCTCTGTTAAGGCGAGTTCTTAGGCCGAAATAAAGACAAAGACCGCTAATCAGGGTAAGGTGAGGCCGTGGCGAAGCGAGATTATTACGAAGTTTTAGAAGTTTCAAGGGGAGCCTCCCTAGACGACGTCAAGAAGGCTTACCGCAAGAAGGCGGTTCAGTTTCACCCTGACAAGAATCCGGGTAACAAAGAGGCTGAAGAAAAATTCAAGGAAGCGACGGAAGCTTACGGCGTGCTTAGCGACGCTGAGAATCGTGCCAAGTACGATCGCTTCGGTCATGCGGCATTCAGCCAAGGCGGTGGCATGGGTGGTTTCCAGGGTGGAGACTTCTCAGGCTTCGAAGATATTTTCGGAGACATATTCGGAACCTTTTTCGGTGGTGGAATGGGAGGAGATCCCCGCCGCGGACGCGGGCGCTCCGGCAATGATCTTCGCTACGATATGGAGCTCTCGTTCGAAGAGGCCGCATTCGGGTGCGAGAAAGAGATTACAATCGGTCGCCGTGCCAAGTGCGATGGTTGTGCTGGAAGTGGTGCCGCAAAGGGCAGCTCGCGAGAGCGATGCCCTCAGTGTGAAGGTGCCGGTCAGATCCGAGTTCAGCAGGGCTTCTTTACGCTCGCTCGAACCTGTCATGCGTGCGGTGGTGTCGGCGAAGTAGTTAAAAATCCCTGTTCTGATTGTTCAGGCGCCGGCCTTAAAGTCAAAGAATCTAAGCTTAAAGTTAAAGTTCCCGCGGGCGTTGATAATGGCCAGCGACTCAAGATGAGAGGCGAGGGCGAAGCTGGAGTTGGCGGAGGTCAAAACGGTGATCTGTACGTGCAGATACTGATCGATGAGCATCCAGTATTCCAGCGCCAGGACCAGGAAGTTATCTGTGAAGTTCCGATTACATTCTCAGCCGCCGCGCTAGGGACTGAGATTGAGGTGCCATCACTTGACGGCAAACTTAAGTTAAAGATCCCGGCCGGCACTCCTTCAGGGAAGGTGTTCCGTATCAAGAATAAGGGAATTCCGGTTCTGGGTAGCAGCCCGCAGCGGCGCGGAGACCAGCACGTGCGAGTATACGTGCACGTCCCTAAGCAGGTTTCCGAAGAAGAGCGTGAGTTATTGGAAAAACTTGCGAAGATTCAGGGAACCGTTGTTGAGGATGACTCTGATAAGGGCTTCTTCGACAAGGTGAAGGACATGTTCTCGTAAAAATGCCTTGAAGGCTTGGGCTGGGAAGCCCCGCCTCCCCACAGGCGAGGCTCGTAGGGCCTTGAATCCACCACGAACACCGTCTCTGCGAACGTCTTCGCGGTCTCTCTGTGATAACAATCGTAGTTGGCTACTCCCCGTCCGCACGCGTATAGTATCTGTGGCAGGTGCTTCACATCCTCATCATGCGACCTCTTATGATTAACCGCTGCGCACAATTTCTACTCGCTTCTTCGCTCGTTCTTGGCACAATAGGGTGCTCTCTTACGCCAGAAAAACCTCGTGCCCGGCGTGTGTCGGATCGTAGTGCTCGTGAGACCTCCCTTTCCGCGTCCACGGAGCCGATGCCGTGGGAGATCTGGCAACCGTTTTACGACCAGGCAGGACACCGATTGACCAACGCGTCTATTCTTTTAGGAGATGAATACCTCCGTAAGGGGAAGCGTCGCTCAGCGTTGGAGGCATACCTGAAAGCTAACAAGGCTAGCCTTTCAGATGCGGAGGCACAGGCTGCCGCGTTGCGGGCCGCGAGTCAGTACCTCGCGTTAGATGAGTCCGGTCGAGCGCTTTCGACCGTTAGTTCCTACTTTAAAAATCGGAGCATGGGGGAGGAGAATGTCGATACCGCGTTCTCGCTCCTTTTAGCGTACGCGTACGGGCGTCACGGGGATTCCGAGCAGGCGCTTGCATGGTTTTCAAAGGCGAACAGACAGGCTCAGCAAGGTGAGCGATCAGGATTGCTCGCGTCTGAGACAGGAGCCGCGCTTTTCTTGAGAACGATACCCTCGGAAAGATTCGAGAGTGTGGCGCTTGATTGGAGTAGTGACCCTTTTATCCATGAAGCGATGGGCAAAGAGCGAATGCGTCGAGCATCTCTTGGCTCGAATGAAAAAAGAGACCTCCGTTATCCATTCTGGGAAAACTATTCGGACACGTTGAGAGGCTCTGCAGTTCTCTCGACTTCAAACTCCTCTTCGGGGCCGGCGCCAGTGGTGGGGGTTCTCTTGAGCCTCTCGGATCGATTCGGTTCGCTTGGGCGAGATACCAAGCAGGGCTTTGAGCTTGCTATTGAGGGAGACCCGATTACTCCAAAGATTAAACTTGAGGTGCGTGATGTCGGCGTCGATTCCTCTGTCGCCTATTCTTCGGTTCGAGAGTTGGCAACCGTGAGTAAGCCGTCGGTAATCGTGGGGCCGCTTCTCACAGAGGTCGCTGTTTCGGCGGCTGATGCCGCTCGTGAGATGCACACTCCGTTAATATCCCTCTCCAAGAGCGAGTCCTTTAGAACAGGGGAGGGCGTTTCCCGCGTTGGCGCTACTACGACGAGTCAGGTTGACGCGCTCGTGACGACCGCCGCCAGCGATTACAAGGTTACTCGGTATGCTATTGTGTATCCTGAGACGGCCGCTGGACAGGAATTCGTGCAAGTATTCAAGAGGCGACTCGCGTCGCGTGGGTTGTTCCTGGTGCTCGACGCGCCATATATCGCGAGTGATGAGACATCATTGCTTGAAGCGGTTCAGCGTCTTGAAACCTCCGATGCCCAAGCTGTACTCATTCCTGATGGTATCGATTCAAGCGTGAAGCTTCTCTCGAACTTGTCGCCGTCCGCGCGCAAGCGCATTCGACCGCTCGGAACAGCGCTATGGGATAATCCCGGAAAGATAGCGAACTCACAGGCGGTCTTTGAGGGCGCTGTCTTTGTATCCCCATTCTTCCCTCAGAGCCTGCGTCCGATCGTGAGGCAGTTCTCTGAATCCTATAAGTCGAGGTACAAGACGGCACCGAATTTCCTCGCCGCGCAGGGCTTTGATGTTGGCAATCTCGTTGTGAACGCCGTGCGACGTGCTGCCCGAGACAACGTAAGTTTTAGCGAGGCGCTTGCAAAGCTTCCCCAGTATGAGGGAGTTACTGGAGCGATCGTCGTTAATCCTCCGGCTGACATAGAGCGGAGCTTTTACGTTGTAGAGGTCACGCCAGCGGGATTCCAAGAGCGGTTCCCCGGGTCTCTGGCGCAACAGAATGCTGGAGTATCCGGTGATAATACATCGACCGAGAACGCGTTCATAAATCCTGAGGAGAGGGTTGAGAGCGGATACTAGCAGGATGGTGAAAACTGATTTCCTGTTGCGCATTCCGATGGTTTTGCCGCAACTTCGTTGAAACCGTCAAAAAATCCTCAGCGTATCTCATTGGATACGCCACTGGCTTTTCCCCAACTCCGCTTCGTTTCGCCAAAACCCTCACAGCGGAACCTTTTTTCGCCAACCTGCTCGCGTTTCTTTCGAAAAGCGACAAGATTCCACCGCATAGCCAGTCGCTGACATCACTAAACTCTTTGCAACGGATAAATACCCCGTTTTTCACCATCGCAGGGGGGGGTATAGTCATCAAAGGGGTAGAGGGTAAAGCCGATCTTTCGGGGAGCCTTTTTCCAACTTGCTGATGTTGCTATTATTTCTGGTGTGTCACGATACCAGTTTGATCGTAAGAAACAGCTTTTCTGATGTGAATGCGACGAGTTCGCGCGGTTGAGGATAAGATGACGAAACGAAAGTCCGGAAAGAGGTCCAAGAAGTCGGCTGAAAGGATACCGGGGTTTCCTGAGCCGGTGCTTGTCCCTGACGTTCTTCCGGTGCTGGCCGCGAAAGATATGGTTCCCTTCCCGGGAGTCATGATGTCTCTCTATTTGAGTCGCGCTGACAGTATTCACGCGATGGAAGCCGCGATGGAGGGGGATCGATTGGCGTTCGTTGTGACGCAGAAAAACCCCGATGCGGATGCTCCCAAAGGAAAAGATCTCTACAAGATGGGCGTTGTCGCTCACATCGTACGGACCCTCCAAGTTCCAGACGGGCGGTACAAAGTACTCCTTCAAGGACTAGTTCGGGCGCGTGCGCTTAAGTACGACAATCGCAATCACCTCTCGAGTCGCATTGAACCGATTCCCGCGCAGCCTGTGCGTAAAATATCCGCGGAGAATCAGGCTATCATCAATCGAATCCGTCAAAATCTTCAGGTGCTCGTTGAGTATGAGCACCTTCCAGAAGAGATGCTGATCATCACCGAAGAGATCGAGGATCCGGGAACGCTCACTGACGTGATCCTTGCTCACTACAAGATAGATATCGCCGACGCTCAAGCCGCGCTTGAAGAAGTGGATGCGTTAAAACGAGTGCGTCTGACCGATAAGACGATCACCGATGACCTCAATAAGTTTATCCTTGCTGAGAAGATTCGCGACAAAGCGCGCGATGAGATGAGCAAGGGGCAACGTGAGTACTATCTTCGTGAGCAAATCAAGCAGATCCAACGAGAGTTGGGGGAAGGAGATGTTGGGTCTGAGGATCTCATCGCGGTGCGCGAACGACTCACCGCGTTGAAGCTTCCTAAGCAGGCTCATGAGGAGGCGTTTAAGCAGCTCAAGCGTCTTGAGCGCATGAGTCCCGAGTCGAGTGAATATGCGCTTCTTCGGACCTACCTTGAGTGGATATCTGACCTTCCATGGCAGAAGAAGACAGATGACCAGCTGGATCTCAAGAAAGCCAAGAAGATCTTGGATGACGATCATTTTGGCCTCGATAAAGTGAAGGACAGAATCCTTGAGTACTTGAGCGTTCGCCTCCTAAATCCTGAGTCAAAGGGGCCGATCCTTTGCTTCGTTGGGCCTCCGGGAGTAGGAAAGACTTCGTTAGGAAAGTCGATCGCGCGCGCCCTAGGACGAACATTCAATCGTATGTCGTTAGGTGGCATGCGAGACGAGGCAGAGATTCGTGGCCATCGGCGCACGTATGTTGGCGCGTTACCAGGGCGCATCGTTCAGGGATTGAAGCAATGTGGCTCGCGCAATCCGGTATTCGTCTTGGATGAGTTGGATAAGATCGGAGCTGATTTTCGTGGGGATCCCGCTTCCGCCCTCCTTGAAGTCCTTGATCCTCATCAGAACCAGGACTTCTCGGACCACTACCTCAACGTGCCGTTTGATCTCTCAGATGTATTGTTCGTCGCGACCGCAAATACGATAGACACGATCCCTGAGCCTCTTATCGATCGGTTAGAGATCCTCTCTATTCCGGGGTATACGGCTCAGGAGAAACATAAGATCGCGACGAAGTATATTATACCCCGTCAGATCGCTGAGGCCGGCCTAGAGCGGGAGAAGATTCAGTTCACTGAAAAAGCGATTTCGCTCGTCGTTGAGCGGTACACGCGCGAAGCAGGCGTTCGTTCGCTTGAACGAGAGGTCGGTTCTTTGTGTCGTAAGTTGGCTCGTGACGTGGCGGAGCATAAGAAGCTAAACCGAACGATCGATGAAGCTCGTGTGGCCTTGCTCCTCGGTCCAACTAAGTATGATCCTGAGGTGGCTGAGCATACTGAGGCTGTTGGTCTCGTTCGAGGTCTTGCTTGGACCAGCCTTGGTGGCGAGGTGATGCCTATTGAGGTGTCGCTCGCAAAGGGTGCGGGCTCTCTCACGCTGACAGGACAGCTTGGAAGTGTCATGCAAGAGTCCGCTCAAGCGGCACTGTTTTACGCTCGTGCTAACGCGTCCGTGTTGGGACTTGAGGCGGATTTTCACTCTAAGTACGACATTCACATCCACGTTCCGAGTGGCGCCATCCCTAAAGATGGACCTTCGGCGGGGATCACGATCGCGACAGCCCTTGTGTCGGCGCTCTCAGGACGAAAGATATCTCGTGATATCGCTATGACTGGAGAGATGACCTTACGAGGAAACGTCCTAGCTGTCGGTGGTTTGCGGGAGAAGGCTCTCGCGGCCCTGCAGCACGGAATAACAAAAGTTATTATTCCTTTTGAGAACCTGAAGGATCTTGAGGAGATTCCGGAAGAGCAGCGTAAACAGATAAAGTTCATCCCGGTAAAGCATGTGAGCGAGGTATTGGCTCTCGCTCTGTTGGGTAGGACCAGGAAAACGAAGGGAGCAAAGACTCGCTCCCGACGTCGCGAGATCTCTCTGTAAACCCGTGAGAGTCCTGAAGGATGCCGTCACGAATTCGTTTGGTATCCTCATGCGTGGGATGATCAAAGGATATAGAGTCCACAGGCCAGATAAAAAAACGGCGAGACTCCTTGCCGTTCAGAGCTTTGTCTCGATTCTCTTGCTTTTTCCAGTTTTGGCGGTGGCGGGAGACTCTTGCGTCTTTGTGACCGAGGGGCGCGAGATCGTGTCGGCAAAGTCTCTACACGAGGTGCCGGTAAAATACCGGGCCAAGGCGATATGCAACGATAATGACCCTCAGGTTATTCCCAAGACAGAGGATGTGCAGTTAAAGGGGCTCTATCGAACGAGTTCTTTTAGTACCGATATCGGTCGGATGGAGGTGAGGTGGTTACGCGAGAGTGAAAGGTGCTTCTCAAAGAGCCCCTCTCGAATGGTGAGTGAAGCTGCCTCCGCCGTTAATCGAGCTCTCAAGAACGCCCGCTTCGCCACCGAAGCGCAAAATAGACGAGCTGATTGGTCTTTGATTCTTATTGATAAGGCTTCTGCGGTCTCTCAATTTCCTATGGCGTTAAGCCTTGGAGGGCATCCCGGATTTATGGTTCCTCCAGACCAGATTTACATAGTGGTCGACTATCTCGCGCCGGGATGTGTATCGGGACTAGAGAGTGATGGGAAGCTCCTCCAGGTTCTCTTGCACGAGATGGGACACGTGATCGACTTTGCGTTAATGAACGGTGTGGTTACCGGAGGCGATCGAAAACGTACAGAAGGTTTTGCTTCGTGGTTTGAGGGGTACGCGTCAAGATACGCCCCAGAGATATCGAAGGGGAGCGTCGTTACTATGTACCACGAACTTGCGCAGCGTGGCGGAGGGATTGGCTCTTCCGATTTTCAGGGCACAGGAGAAGATTATGGCGTCGCGTCGATGGAATTCGAGGCGGTCGTGAACAGAAAAGGTGTCGCGGGCCTCATGGTGCTCTATGCCACAATGCGAGATGAGCGCTGCGACTTGTATGAGGCGATGCGGAAGCGTTTCGGGTGGGATCCCAAAGATTTGGCGCGCGAAGTTAAGACGCTAAGTGCCTCGTCAAATCCTTAGCCGGCCGCAGGTACAAATGCATCGTGGAATTCGATGGAGGGGCGGCGGCCTCGCCGGCTGTAGGTACAAATGCATCGTGGAATTCGATGGAGGGCCGGCGGCCTCGCCGGCCGCAGGTACAAATGCATCGTGGAATTCGATGGAGGGGCGGCGGCCTCGCCGGCTGTAGGTACAAATGCATCGTGGAATTCGATGGAAGGCCGGCGGCCTCGCCGGCTGCAGGTACAAATGCATCGTGGAATTCGATGGAGGACCGGCGGCCCTCCAGATCACGGATGCAGTTCCCCGTTAATCGGTTCCCTCGCTCACGGTTCCGTTCGGATTTTGATAGCAATATCCTGCCGGCCGCAGCTTTGGAATTTCTACGGAGTTCGTTTGATTGGTGATAGAGAAGCGTCTAGCCTCTGATCTTTGCGACTGAATAGAGGTTGGCGTTAAGCCTCGCTTTTTGAGCTCTCGGAGGGTGTTACTGAAGTTATCTTCTTTCCCATATCTAAAATTTCCAGGAAACAAATCGGCCTGGGATGAGCATTTCCAGGACTGGTCCGCAGAGCTGTACTCCAGAAACCCTACTGGCACCTCTCGATCATCGCCATGAAAGTAAAAGAAATGAGAGTCTCCCTCTTCGTAAGACTCTTTTTCAACGCGAACATTTTTCAGCAGCTTGCTCTTTCTAAGGGTTTGCGGATTGTAACCACTTAAGATAATCCGCTTGATAGTGACGCCCTTCGCCACCTTAATACGCCACTTTGTTGGGTCATATGCGGTTAGGATAAGAGTTAATGGCGTTCCTGTTCGTGTCACATCGACATCGATCCGGCCGGGAAAGCTTTGATCGAGTATCTCTTGGGCTCGATCGCAATTCTCAATCGGTATCTTGCATGCAGCCATGGGGAGTTTGCCGCAATACTCGAAGCTCGGGCACGCCTTGTCGCGGCGCTTCTCGAGAAGTTGATAGTCCTCGTTTGTCGACTTCTTTCCTCTATAAGTCCCTATGACGTGCACTTCATCCGCGTATCCCGTAGGGGTGAAAAATAGGGAAGCTGTGAGTCCCAGAACTGAACTGATGAACGCTTTTTTCATGGCAGAAAACCCTCGTACTATAACCGTTACGGTCTGGTTATGTTCGTTACCGGCGATAATGTAGCGTATAGGCAGAGGGAAGAAGGATCTCCCTTAAGTACCTAATACGAAACAGGCGTGGAGCGCTAGCCGTCGCTCAGGTCTCGAGATAGGGAAGGACTACACCTTATTCTTACATTCAATCCAGCGAGAGAAGTACTCAGTGCTTCGAAGGCCGTGGTACCAAAGCATGGATCCTACGATGTTTCGCTGACGAAGCTCCTCTTTCTCATGAATGAGACGAGTAAGCCGGTCTTGAAAGATTCGCGCGTTCGTTGCTTGAGAGAAGAGCGTTGTGAGGATCTCTCGGCCGCTTGCCTGCGCCGTGTTCCAGCTACTGGTGTCGGTGTAGAGTTCTGCCACTCGTTGAGGGTAGTGCTCCATGCGCTCCTCGATTACTCCCCCAAATCGCTCTTCATACACCATGCCCTCTGCCGCAATCGGTGTGGCAATGCACGGGGTTCCAACCATCCAGCCATCACTAACCTTACCCTTTAATCCAGCGCCGAACCGTAACGGGGCAAGTGTGCACCGATATCGCTGTAAGGTTTCGTACACGTCACCGGCCTTACCCATGACACGAAAGCGCTCGCGCGGATTATCGAACTGCATGATCTCCTGCGGGAGATAGGCGCCGTACACATGCAACTCCACATCCTTTAGTCCCTGGTCAGCGAGAGCCGCTCGGATAGCCCCCCACAAGGTGTGCTTAAGAAGCCGGACCGCGTCGAGATTCGGTTCATGGAGGCCGTTACCGATAAACACCAGATTTTTCCGCTCCTCCCATCCGCGAAAAGGGGGCGGAGAGGGATAGAAGAAACCCGTGACCTCTAGTAGCGAGGTTGGGACGCCTAACTTGTCAGTCAGCAACGACTCCTCCGCGCGCGAGATTATCAGAGAGAGATCGCTTCGATATATCGAGGCTAATTCTCGTAGGGTGTCATCGGAGATGGAGAGTGAATGGGTTGAGTCTTCAGAGCGTATGGACCTCTGTCGGTCCCTTCGTAGCGAGTGAAGATCAACCGTATCAAGGACCCGCAGCGTGTCGGGAGCGTGCTCTCGTACCCGCCAACTAAACTGTTCTTCGATCATGAATCGGTCAAAACAGACGATCTCGGGCTTGTACGCGGAGATGTAGGAATCGAACGCGCTGTCGTTCGGCATCAAGCGAGCGGTATGGATACCACGGCTTTCGAGTGCCTTCTGGTGCAGGTTTTCTTGGCAGGGCGACACGAATCGCACCTCGTGCGCCGCCTCCTGACACGCTTCAAGTAATCGCATCGTGCGACTACCCGCCGCGCTGGCGTCGGGTTCCGGCCAAACGGTGCCAATCCATAGGAGTTTCATGGGGTGCGGTATAACATTCGTAGCAATGGAGAGGAAGAATGCTCCGACTCAGGCGCCTCTTGTCGAAGAGTCTATTCCTTCCGCAGCCTCGGTGCGGAAATAAAGGCTGCGGTAATAAATTACATCAAGGGATGAATAGGGACGGCCATCCGTATCAGAAAAAAGCGTTCCTTCCGAAAGTTGACGAAATAGACCTCTCGCACAAATTCGTGGCCTTAATGCTTTGTCGGGCCCTTCATCGCTCCTTTAAGGAGGTCTCCGAATGAGGGACTCTTGTCGGACGTCTCTGAGGCTGCGCTCTGCCACGAGTTCACTGAGCAATTACGTTTGCACACTGAGCAGTGGTCATCCTCGTCGCGCGGTGGATGCCAGAATGGACTAAGGTTTAAGATAAGAGCCTCTTGAAGGTGCTCTTCAAGGTCAATGTGGTCCCCCTCGTATGCGATGACGCCGGGGTCGTCCAGTTCGTCCTCAGGACCGGCACGGTCGCTTGAGGTTTGTAGTATCCAATCAATCGGGATGTCGAGTGCGTGGCTCACCGGATCGGCGCATGTTGAGCAGTCTTGTTTGCAGGTGCCTGCGACCGAACCCTTTACCAAGATTCCACCGAGCGTACGGGTGAGGGTGATGGCTACGCTGGGGGGCGCTTCAAAGGCTATTTCCTGGCCTTTGGAGCCTTCCTTCAGCCTGGTATTGAGGGCGTCGAGGGGAACTATTCCCTCTATGCTCATCCCTGAAAATGGTATGGTTGTCGTGCAAATTCTCATTGTTAAAGGTAGTCTACCCTACCGGGTAAAGACCTCAAGAGAGGGATGGGGCGGGGTATCAAAATACCCTCTAGGAACTCCCAAACAACTCTTTGAGGTGGGAAAAAAGTGGGTTATAAACCCCAACTCAAGCAACCTTTGAGGGGTTGGGCCGATTACCCAGGGCATATTTGTGGAGGCTTCAGTATGGGCATTAATAAAGTAATTTTGTTAGGAAATTTGGGCAAGGACCCTGAGGTTCGTTACACCCCGCAACAGATGGCGATCTGCCGATTCTCGTTGGCTACGGGTGAGCGCAAGAAGGACCAGGGCGGCCAGTGGGTTGACCACACCGAGTGGCACAATGTGGTTACCTTCGGAAAAACAGCGGAAAATTGCGCAAAGTTCCTTAAGAAGGGCCGACAAGCGTTCGTTGAGGGACGTATCCGCACTAATAAGTGGCAGGATAAAGAAGGAAAAGATCGTTACACCACAGAGATCCTCGCTGATACGATTCAATTCGTAGGTGGCGCTCGAGGTGAGGGTGCTGACATGGACTTCGGTGGTGAGCCGGCGAACAACAATGTGCTTGCGGGTATCCCCACAGCGGACTCCCTTCCAAAGGCAGCTAACGGTGGACGTTCACCAGCTGTTCGTGATGAGCCAGTAACATTCGACGACGATGACATCCCATTCTAATACATGGGCGCTGGTATCGATCCCTGCGATCGCGGCGCTCATTGGATATATCACGAACTACATTGCGGTTCGGATGATTTTCAGACCCCATAAGCCCACAAGGCTTATGGGGATTACTTTTCACGGCCTGGTTCCAAAGCGCCAGAAGCAGATCGCGGCGAGTCTCGGCGCTATGATCGAACGAGATCTCTTTTCGAGTCACGATATTCAGCAAGCGTTGCAGAGTTCTGAGACGGCCGAAGAAGCATCCGCGTTCCTGTCAGAACAGGTTGAGCTGTTCGCGCAACGAATGGTCTCGCAGAATCCGATGATTGGGGCATTTTTGCAGGGGCCCCTGCTTGGACAGATAAAGCAGCTTCTTCAGAGTCAGATGGCGGAGCGTTTCCCGCAGTTTATGGAGCGGGTCGTTGAGCGCGTCGAGCACCGTCTCGATGTGAGTGCCATCGTTCAAACAAAGATAGAGGCTTTCGATCTTTCGAAACTTGAGTCACTTATTTATGAGATATCTGCCCGCGAATTAAAAGCGATCGAGATATTAGGAGGAGTCCTTGGATTCTTGGTCGGGCTCATCCAGGTCGGAATCATGCTCCTTCCCGCATGGGGCTAACGCTTTAAAGGGTTTCGAGGATGCGCTCCGCTTCTCTGAAAGATAGGTACGGCGCCGTTGCGCTTGTAACGGGGGCGAGCTCTGGGATAGGGGCCGCTTTTAGTCGCGCGTTGGCAGCGGAGGGTTTTACCGTGCTGGCGGTGGCTCGACGCGCTGATCGTCTCGCTGCATTGGAGAGCGAGATCAAAAAAGATGGAAATGGTTCTCTTATCCCTGTTGTCGTTGATCTTTCTCGTGACGATGGAGTTGATGCGGTTGTTCGTTTTGTTCAGGAGACGGGGCTCGCTGTGGACGTTCTCGTGAATAACGCGGGCGTGGGATTTCTGGGCCCACTTGAGACGGTAGAACGGGATAAGACGATCGGGATGATCAATCTCAACTGCCGGGCTGTTGTAGACATGACCATTCGCTTTCTTCCAGGAATGAAGGTTCGTAGACGAGGCGCAGTGATTGTAGTATCCAGCGTCGTAGGAACGGTTCCCGCTCCGTGGTTCTCCGCGTACAGCGCGACAAAAGCGTTCGACCTCTATTTTGGAGAGAGCCTTCATGGTGAGTGTGTGGGAACAGGTGTTGATGTTCTTACGGTTCTGCCAGGTCTCACCGAGACGGAGTTTCAGGCAGGGGCTGGATTGAGGGACTACCATTCGCCGTATCGTTCGGCGCAGCACGTTGTTGAGTCCGCATTGGGGTCGCTGGGAAAGAAATCTATCGTTGTAGATGGCTGGTTTAATAAGTTCCTCGCGCATGGAGCTCGCTTTATACCCCGAGGGCTTTTGCTCGCTCTCTCTCGCATCGTGATGCGGAAGGAGCTGGGGTATTGACCCGGGCTCGTGATTCGCGGCATTGACGAGTGCTGTAAGTGCTTCTCGTACGGATTTTCCTCAGTTCTGAAACCTACTCATTTTTACCGAAGTAGATCGTAGCGTTTTTCGCTTCCAAATGTTCTGCCACTCTCATTTTTGACGATGTGGTAGGAGAAGGCTTTGACGTCCACATGGAAGCTCAAAGCCTACACTGTATGGTAAGCGCTTTGTCTCATAGTAGCTCTGTTGGCTCGTCCTCGCCTCCTTTGGGCGATGTGCTGCTCGCCATCTATTCGCAAGGCAGTGCCGGTAGTGGTGCTCCTACCTCTTTTGACACCTCGGGGGTGGATGCGATAGTTGCGGCCTATTCGAATAGTTCGGGGGGTGTTAATCAAAGTTCGCCGTCATCGGCGCAAGACGAGTCGTCCCTTACCACCGCTATTGACGCTGTGCTCACG
>CAIXKI010000241.1 GCA_903920005.1 uncultured delta proteobacterium | reverse complement strand
GGCATCTGGTCGTAGTGTTGTTTGGGCGCCATCACCAACAACCGACACCTCTTCGAAGCGCGCGGAACGTATGGTTCACGCAGAGAGATAAAAATAAAAAGAACATGCCCTATACCCGCGAGATGATATCTCTCATAGGTCACTATATCTGGAGGTCCCGCCATATCGTCTATAGAGGTTTTTCTTAGGAGAGGTTTTCTATGAATGATGGTATTTTCTGCTGCCTTTCGCGGCAGACGTTTCGAAAGAGTTGCTTCATTGTGCGATTATTCGCGCTCTGGTTGGTACTCATCTGCCCAGTGTTTTCAAGCGACGCTCAGATAAATCCGATTCACGGACTCCCACCGAAAACTCAACCGGAACCTTTACCCAAGGAATGTTCAAACTCTCCGCAGCAAACAATAGGCCAGATAGACGCTGGAATGGGGATTATTGGTGGGTGTGTCGTGACTAGGATATTTCCCAGGGCTCACAAACAATGCTGTTCCAAGGCCGAAGAAAGCTCTCGCAACGGATGTAGCAAGGTCCTGGAGACGGCGATGAACTGCTGCAAGCTGTCACTTCCTAGCTGGCTTCGTATGTTGCCCGTTTCGGATTCTATTTGTGGTCGAGCGTTGGCATCCTATGGTGTGAACGAGGCGATAGAATATTGCTGGAGCCGAAGAACGGAAGAATTAGGCCGAGCTGGGTGCGCATTGCGAGCAGTCGAAAATACAGGTCCGTCGGGAGTGTTATGACGGGCGTGTTCAGACGCGGCTGAGATGACGGAAGAGTACTATTATATTCACTGAGACGCGTTGAGTATGTACTGGGCGCGTTGAACGAAGTTGGCTCATTGGTCGGAGGTGCCCCGAACGTTGACAGCACGCTAACGGGAGCTATGTCAGGAGATATCACTCTCCCAAATAGCTAAGCGCGCCTTGAGACGCGTCCGTATGGAGTGTAGGCGAGATTTTACCGTTCCGAGGGGGATGTGTTCCTGTTCAGCTATTGATGCATACGAAAGGCCTTCGATTCTTAGGATGGCGATGGCCCGCTCGGAATCGCATAATGAGTTGAGGAATGATTCCTGGAGGAGATGGAACCTCTCCTCGTCTTCACGCTTAATATATTGTCGTTCCGGATTGTCCCTTCCCTCATCGCTAGGGTGAGAAAGTTCCGAGATCGTTGGGCCTTGCGCTGTTTCGATGGGGATACGGCCTTTACCGACGGTGATTCTTCGCAAGTGATCAATCGCCGTGTTTCGAGTGATTGCGCCTAGCCACGTAGATACCTTGAGTAAGGGATTGAAAGATCCAAGATGTGCCCAAGCCTTTATAAGGCTTTCCTGCGCGATATTCTCTCGGTCCGCGAATTGTATGTGAGGATAGGCTCGCAAAACGATGCTGTGGCAAAATACGATAATTGTCGGCGCGGCGTCGTTGAATGCCGCGTAATCGCCTCCTTGTTGTAGCGACGCATACGCCTTCGTAACCAACACCTCTAGGTCGTGTTTGAGTGGATAGGCGTTTGGCATCTTGAGCTGATCAGTAGATGACGAGGTAGCGGTTTTTATTTCTTGCGTGAGAGTCATAACGAAAAAACAGCGGAAAGTATCTTGTGACTTAGAGTGGCCGTGATGCCTCGCTAGGGAAGTTGCACGTCACGAATTCTCGACCTCTTAAGAAGGGAATGGGGCTCCTTATTTTTTGAAAAGCGCGTCGAGCGCCGCGAGTGCGTCGTTTGAAGAGTCCTTGGAGCTGCGTCCATTTGAGGGCGCTGGGATGAAGTACTCGCACACGTTCGCTTTCTCCTTGTTTCGCACCCACTCGGCGGAGGATTCACGACATTCGTGATGAGATCCTTGGTCGTAGTGTTTGCAATTGAGACACACGTGGAGGTCCGTGCCGCATTTAGGGCAACTCTCTCGGAATGCGAGGGATACCCGTCCGCTGACCTCAGGCACGGGGATATCATTTTTGCAGTGAAAGCAGGACATATTCATGGTGGGCGCTCCTCCGCTTATTTTGCCGGTTCCCTTCATGGTTTCGCTAGGTTATATCACACATGGTTTGCTTGCCGACACGCTGTTTGTGGGTGGTAGGGGCTTTCAACACGTTGGATGATGAAAAACCAAATTTTTTGGGAGATCTCAGCATCTTATATGAGGTGCGATACGCCAAATTAAGGTAGTTTTGCTATCCATGAATGAATTGACGATGAATAAGACCGTTCCCAATCCCAACGCGCCTCTACTTCAAACTAAGCCCACGCTTCAGGTGCGGGGCTTGGAGCTTTTGCGGGATATGAAGTGGATCGGGCGAGTGGTCCTCTCCTCGTGCGACCGCTTCTATTGGGATAACGGATTTTCCAAGGCGGCGTCGCTCGCGTACTCGTCGCTTGTATCACTAGTGCCTCTCACGGCCCTCTGTTTCGGGATGTTGGCGGTGTTTCTTCAGACCGGCGATAGGATGGAGGCGGTGCAACAGTTTATTTTCCGGCAGTTCGTTCCCGGCACGACAGCTTTGCAAGAGATCCTCCCGTACATGCAGAAGTTCAGTGAGAATCTGCGAACACTTAATTTTTTGGTTCTCTTGACCCTGGTCGTAACCTCAGTGCTGCTTCTAAATTCGATTGAGTACGCGTTGAATCAGGTGTGGCAGGTTTTTGAGCCGCGTCGCGTGACGGATCGTCTGGCGATTTTCTGTGCGATAATAGTGCTGATTCCTTTCTTCGCGATCTCCGGATACTACACGTCTACTCAGGTCGACACGTTTTTCGCGGAACATGGGGCACTCAACGCGGTGTATGAGGAAACCCTCCCGTTTTTGATCGACTTCCTCGCGTTCTTGGCGCTCTATTACCTTATTCCGAAGGCTCCGGTTAAGGTAGCACCCGCTTGTTTCGGGGCACTTACGGCGTCGTTGCTCTTTGGACTAGCTAAGCACTGGTTCGCGTTTTATCTCATACGGTTTTCAAGTTATGAGCGTGTCTACGAGGCGTTCGCGTTAGTGCCCATATTCCTTTTCTGGCTCTACATCTCGTGGACCATAGTTTTGTTCGGCGCGGAGGTCTCCTATCAAGCGCAGCATTTACCCCGCTCTGGTACGCTGTGGAAGCGCTCCTTGATGTCTGTCGGAGATGGCGCGATGGTCCTTTCCGTTCAGACTTTAGTTCTCATAGTTCGCGCGTTTTCGCGTGGGGAGAAGATTCCCAACGAACTGGAGATTGCTGAACACCTTGGCTGCAGCTCGGTTGTGCTTAAATCGAGCTTGGATGCGTTGGAGCAATCGGGGATCATTATGAGAGGAGAGGGGCGAGATATGCCGCTTCTTCTCATGAGGTCGCCCGACTCCGTGTCTATCGCCGATATACGGGATGCTATCTTTAAGAAAAGAAGCGCGATGTTCTTGGGAAGTGAGCTAGGTCGTATGTACCAATGCTTCTCTGGTCAAAAAGATCCAAGAACGATCACGCTGACGGATTTGGTTCGGCAAGAAAAGGAAAGAGATGATAAGTAGCTTCAGGCTTGATAACGGCCTTTCGGTTCTCGTTGAGGAGATGTCGCACGTCGAATCCGCCTCCTATGATTTGATTCTTCCAGGGGGGTATCTGTGTGACCCGGAGGATAGGGTGGGCGCGGGCTTAATTCTGGCGGATCTGATCGGAAGAGGTGCTGGTGCGTATGACTCTCGAGGTTTATCCGAGGCGTTCGACGCGCTCGGAATACGACACGGCGAGGGGATAG
>CAIXKI010000240.1 GCA_903920005.1 uncultured delta proteobacterium | reverse complement strand
TCTGCTCACGGAGGTTCACAAAAATAAGATTGCTATCCCCCAACTCAAATCGTTTCTGTTCGCCGCGAGCCAGGTCATCAGAGACTTGAACTTCCCTTCCGACAACCGTCACCCGCTCTTTCGCTATCTCAAGCGCGTTCAGAGCGTCCTGGACATCAGCCCGAATGCGCTCCCTCAGAAACGTTTCAGTAAATTCGAGCTTGCGCTCCCGAGCCTCATAGAAGTCGATTCGCCCCCGCTGAGTGCGGGTCGCCAGAGGTATCTCAATACGGAGGCCAGCCTTTACCTCGGTTTCATCCTTAAGTGGGTCCCCCGATCCGTAATCATTCGAGGTAAATACTCGTAGATCAAATCGCGGAAGGATCTGATTGCGAGCCAACTTGAGCTCTAGTCTATTTTGTTCATGCTGCGCTTTGATATTTTTGAACTCGGGCCTCGAAGCACTCGCCTCCTGAACGGGATCGTCTCCCACATGAACCGGGATGAAAAGAGGCAGCGGTATGCGGTTGAGAGGTCTCCGCTGCTCCACACTTTGAGGCTCCCCATCCCCCCCCCTGTAGAACAACGCCAGATTATATTGGGTGTTCTTCACAGCTCGCTCAGCGGAGAGCAGCTGCGCCTGCCGCTGCAACACGGCTCTTTCGTTATCCACCCGATCGAAATCGGGCAGGTCCCCTTTTCTAACTCTCTCGGATATCTGACGGTCGCGCTCCTTGGCGACCTGCAACAATCGCAGATACACCTTCACCTTATTGTGAGCGGCAGTCCAATCCCAGTAGGTCAACGCGGCGGCACGAGCGAGTTCGATCCTGCGTTGTTCAATCAAGGAATCCGCCACCTGTTGCCCGGAAACCGATTTCTCGATATTCACTCGACGTCTATCGATCGGACCATCTCTTGCTAGGGGAACTTCCAACCCAAAACCCGCCTCGCCTTGAGAATTAGTATCATAATAGTTATCGTAGATAGGGAACGTTCCATCACCGATTCGATATCCGCCAACAAGCTTACTACCATAAAATTTGAGTGGCTGCTCCACGTAGGAAGAACCGTAGTTGCCTGTATAACCACCCGTGACGTTGGAAAGAGCTTCCCCTTTAATACTCGGGTCAAACGCTCCCTCAGCCGACAGAAGTTCCGCATCGGCGGCACCTCGCTCTTGAACCTCCGCTTTGAGGGCGGGATGATGATCAAGCGTCGCGCTAATGACATCGCCAAGCTCAAGGATCGGTATGTTCACCGGAGCAACTGCATTCTTCTTGCCCGTATCGGTCGACGAGACGGTCCGTTGCTCCGAGACACTTGAGTTCAGTGGACACACGAGCAAGGAGCATACGAGGCTGCCCGCGATGACCCTCAGCGCAATAGACCTGTATCCCGGCAGTAGCGGAGACCTCATCTCTACCTTCCTCCCGCGGATTTCTTTTCATTAGCTTGCGTCATCGGAGCGCTCTTTATCAGGGTGGGTGGGAATCCATTAAACTGGCGCCAAAGCTCCCATCCAAGCCTAACGGTATCGAGAAGCACCCAGCCAACCACACGTACCCCCTGCCGCAAGTAGCGCCCCTCAGGCCATTGCTCTCCCTGGTCCGGAAATACGATCATCCTCACCGTTCCATCCTCTCCGGCACCGGGGTCAATAACCGCAATCGTTCCGCCGAACGTGCCAATCGCTACAGAGGGCCATCCTGCGAACTGAACCGCAGGCCACCCTTCGAACTGCAATCGAACACGACGTCCCACCGAAAGAAGCGGGGCGTCGTTACCGCTGACCAGCAGCTCGACCGCTCGGTTCGCCGTCTCGGGAACGATCAGGGCAAGCTCCTGCCCAGACTTCACGATCACTCCCCCCTGCGGCGCTGACACGCGCTGAATGATTCCGTCCCGTGGAGCGACAATAACTTGTGAGGCTTGTCGAGCTAGGCGAGTTTCGATACGAGCCAACTCAGCAGACGCCGAAGATAGCTCCGAGAGATACTTCGCGTACTCAAGCTCAGCCAACTCGGCGGCCCGTTGGGAGCTCAAACCTGACACTACAAGAGATTTTTGGCGCTCTATGTTTTTTCGCGATGTTTCGACGGCATTTTTCGCGGCATCAAGCTTTTGCTCTTGCGCGGCCCGCTCCCTTTCAAGCCTAGACAATATGTCAGGGTCAGTGTCTGCTAATTCAACGATACTATCGCCTTTTTTGACCCTGGTTCCCTCAAGTACCGACCATTTTCGTATTAACCCGTCTACAGGGGCAGTGATACTCTGCTGACGTTCATCCGGAGAGTAGGCGATCACCCTACCTGAGCCCCGGACGTTCTGAACCCATGGAACAAAAACCATGGTGACGGCGAATCCGATTACAACGCCAAATACCACCATCGCGCCGACCCTCAAACTTCCGTGAGAGGTCACCAGCGACGGCGATTCAAGTACAACCCTCGACTGAGCCACCACCTCTTCAATCGTTGGATAATCGGCAGATGTTCGACCGTTCGACTCGTGCGTGATATTTGAAATCTTTTCTGTCATCGTGTCTCCTCTCTACGGACGAGTGTCCCGTTATCCAGCACATACGCTTTTGGGAAATGGTCCAGGATTCCGCTCTCATGAGTCAACACAAGAAGCGACCAGGGAGCTTTGGGCCCCGTTAAGTTTTCGAGAAGCCCTCCAACAGTTGTTTCATCTATACCGTCAAGCACGCCATCTATGATCATCAACCGAGGATCGGAGAGAATCGCCCGGGCGATCACCAGTCGTGAGGCCTGCCCTCGTGAAAGGGGCTCCGCCTGCCCTTTCAACTCAGTCGCCAAACCATCGGGTAACGCGTAGATATCCTCGAGCACACCCACCATGGCCAATGCGTCTCGTATTCGACCTGACGGTAATCCTGTCTTTGAAAGGGTTAAGTTCTCTTCAATCGTCCCGTGGAAAAGATCTATTCCTCTAACGAGGGCGATCTCACTCCGCAACTCAAGGGGGTGAACCTCCCGAACATCATGCCCATCAATCTCAATTCGACCAGATCGTGGCGAGGTGATCCGATACACGCAATTCGCGAGGGTACTCTTACCCGAGCCATTACGACCCCATATCGCAACCTTTTCCCCCGGCTCTACGCTAAGCGAGACACCGGCCAGAATAGGTTGACTATCGTATTCGTGACGAACGAGAAGGTCGGAGATCACAAGCTGGGCCGGCTCTCCACCTGGAGAAAAGAAAGACCCTGACTGCTTTTCGGATGGGACGTCGAAAAGAGCATCGAGCTTCGCCACAGAGGCACATAGTTCATAGAATTTATCGAGGTAGCGCCCAAGCTTCGCCACACCCCCCAATATAATCCCGATGATGAGCTCGGCCGCCACCAGCTGACCGAGGGTAAGCTGCTGCTTGATGACGAGCCATCCTCCCAACCCGAGAAGTAAAGTGCTCGCCAAAACTTGTATGGTCACAGACCCGATCACCTGTCGCAGGAGAACCCTGAAATGCTTACCTCTCCATAAGAGGTACGAGGTCACCAACTCATCAGCGTGCTCAAGAGCGAAAGCGTCACCACGGCTGGACTTAAAGAGAATCGGAACGCGCGCTAAGTCCTGAAGCCAGGTCGCAACATCATACTTAGCGTCAGACGCCCGAATAGATGATTTAATGGCCCCGTGCCCAAGAGGTGCTACGAGCAGAACAAGGAACAGCGTAACGACAATGGCGAACGCGAGGAAGAAAGGGTGATAGAAGGATACGACCACAAGACCCACAAAAACTTGAAAGAACAGCGCGATACCATCCAAGAGTAGCGCTGCGATGTTCTTCTGCGCTGAGAACACCTCCAAGAATCTGAGCACATACTCTGGGCCAAACTTGCTCTGAAATTGCTGAAACTCTACATGCGGAATCCTATCAGCCAACGAGAGCGAGAGTCGCGCGACTAGCCTCCTCTGCAGAACCTCAACCACAACGAGCTGCAGAATTCTGAGAATCCCCGAGAATAATAGAACGCCTCCCACGAGGCAGGTAATGACAACAAGCGGTTGCAGCACGACACCAAACGACACCGAATTGACAATCGACTGTACTCCTACCGGTATCGCAAGCGAGCATAGGCCGACCGCGAGCGCGTAGAGCAAGATCACCGCCACGTCATGCGCCTCTCCGTGCAGCACACGAAAAACTCTCATCCCTAGCTCAAATTCACTTCTAGCGCTTTTCGTATCGTTCGCCATATCCCTATTTCCCAAGCCTTTTTCTCGACAACCGGCCCACTATGACCGGAGGCGCCACATTCGCTTAACAACCTTGGCAGCTTCGAGCACTTTGGAGGATTTGCCGTTTTGAAGCTCTAGAAGCTGAAACCCTTCGACAAGCCATTTAGCCAGCCAAGCACTCGCGAGCGAGTATCGAACCGTGCGGCCGTCACGCTTAGCGACCGCGATCCCTTTCGCCCTAAGCAGCGCCAAATGTTGTGAGAGGGTCGACTGCCGCATCTTCAGCTTCTCAGCGAGGCTATGTACATCGGAGTCTCTAGACCCAAGCTCTTCTATGATTCGGATACGATGCGGGTGGGCGATCACCGATAGTATCTCCGCGAGCTGCTCCGCTACTAATATTTGCTGTGGCATTATCCCTCCGGAAAGTTGCTTGTCTACTACCGACTTACCCGACCCTACGGCTTTTATTATACATATATATGCACATATCTGAATATCTAAATGTACATACTATCGGTTAATATCGGGTTGGGGATTATAGGCAACATAAAGCACGCGTTTTTAGGGGGTTACGAGATTTCCTGAGGAAGAGCCTCCTCCGAGCGGCTTGTCAGTCGGCGGGGGTATTACGCCCCATTAACGCTGGAGGACCACAATCGTCGCGGCACTCCCGCGCGAGGCGCAGATGGCAACTTTGAAGCGCAAGGGGCGTGGTAGAGGGTCGTAGTACAAGGACTTGGCGCCTGCCATTTTAGACGGCGCCACACCGCCCCTCGGCTTCACCACCTTCCCGAGACCTCGCCCTAGGCACGTTTAAAGTAGACGGAGTCCATCACCCACTGAGCTCCTCTTTTAAACATTTTGGGATTGAAATATGCCGCCTGCACCTCGAAGTAATCGTCCATATTAATGTTCTCCTTCCGAAGATCGTCAAGAACATCTTCCTCAGAGAAATATTTGTCCGTTGTGCCACGAATCTCGACCATGCCACCGGCGCTCAGGACAAATGCGATCGCGTAAGGAACGGCGGCGGAACGCGGCCCGATCCCTGCCATAAGAGCGAAACTGTCATTCATCCCGATGGAAGCTAACCATCGGTCCCACTTTTCGTCATCAACCTCCCTTTCGCCCCACTTGGTGCGGCGATTAGAGATAAAAGCATCATAGACACAGATGTCCCCATGCATCTCTTCGAGACGTGCGCGCTCAATAAAAGCGCAACAGATCTCATTACCATCCGAATCATCGAATCCAATCGCAACCATGTTGGAAAGGAGGTCCCCGTTATCATCGAGAGCGGCCCCCAGACTGAGGCGACCAGAACGTTCAATAACCCATTGATCGATAATGGCGTCTAAGGTTTCACATTCGGTAGTAACCCGTACTACCTCCTCTCGTGTCTGCAAATCGGCTGATTGATTATGGGTATATTCCGCTATGTGCATAGTGAGTCTCCTAATTAGGCAACTATCGCCTCTGTTATCGGTGATGCGCTTCTCTATCGGCATTTTTCGATCGAAGTTGCGCCCATCCGGAAAATTCGATTGAGGGGGACACAAGGAAAGAAAGGGGCGCTAACCATTTCTAGGTTTACCAACCTCTCCCGGGCACGTATCCTGTAAGCCGCTCTATGGGAAAGATCACGCCTAACGATACCAAAGGAGAGGATGCGCCTCTTTCTGAGACAGCGGATGTCGTTGGCGGCTTTCCCTTTTTTCTCTCTCTGGCCGCGCTCCTGCCCACCGGACTCCTCTTCACTATCCTCGCGGTCGCGAGGATTCCTTATTCAGATCCTGGAACAACCGTGGCTTTTATTGTCGCAATACTTGTGGGCGCGCTCTGCGCAAAACTCTTTATCCGCAAGCACATCTCGGTGCTCATCCATGAATTCAAGCATTCACTCATCTCCAACCTCGTGGGAAATAAGCACAAAGGGATGAAGATAGATGAAGACTCCGGATACTATCGGTGGGCCTACACCAAAAATACCGCCCATTTTAACGCCTTCATCGCCCTTGCCCCATACATCGTGCCAGTATTCACCTTTGTAGGGTGCATCTTCGCTCTTACGTTCTCCAGACACGATCGATTCTTCACCGTCATCCTTGTTGGCATCGGTTACGGAACAGATCTGCTTCTGAATATCCGGGACATATCCCCGATACAGACCGATATAACCCTTATCAGAGGTGGCTACAAAATCGGCGTGCTGTACATTATCGCCTGGAACGTACTCCTAGCGGGACTCCTTCTTACCTGGGCGTTCAACGGAAGCGCTGGGCTACTGCTCCTACTCGAGGACGTCTCAACGTGCTTCGTCTACCTCTATTTCTGGCTCTTTGGAGGAAACACAGAATAGGCTTAGGGGAATCGTATTTCGTTTTTACTGGTGCCAGGCTACTTTTTACTGGGCTACTTTTTACTGGTGCTTTTTACTGGTGCCAGGCTACTTTCCAACGGGGCCTGGCTCGACTGGTCGCATACCCCTTCCTCGCACAGACCAAACTTTTCGACCATCCAAACGGCATCGCCCAACTCTGTAGTAAGGTTGCACGTCATCATGTCACCTATACCCCAGTTGCGCCTTCTTCCTTACCGACAGGGTTTCGATCTCTAATTCATAAATAGGTGCGCACAAAAAACCGGGGGAGGCTATTTAATCGGCGCCGTTGAGCGATACACTCGAATCGTATTTGTAGTGTGTCTCGACTCCCCAAGTAGGAGCTCGCCCCACGCCGCAACCTCCTCAAATCCCTCCCGACCTGGCGTGCCCTGACAAACATCATCATCCATGGTCACTACCAGGGTATGCGGGGAGACCGGCTTTTGAGGCAAGCAGGTCCCTGTATAATACTCAAAGGTGCGCCCAGGATTAAGATAGAGGTAATGCTTCGGAAGCTCACCAAGAGCAGGAATATCAACCCGTGTTAGCAAGGTAGGCTCCGGTTTTGCGTCGGGCGGGGTGACTCTCTGAGCGACTTGCCATACCCGGAACGAAAGAGGGGGAAGACTTGGAATCGGGAGATGGTAGACACTCCACGCTGCCGGAGCGACCACGCAGACCAGTAAAAGCGCCTTAGCGTTGGCAGAGAGGCGATACGGCTCTATGCGCTTCGAGACGACAAGAGCGACGAGCAAAACGAACAGAGGAAAGATCGTCGCTGCCCGATGCATCCCCGTCATCATCCACCAGGCAAGCTCCGGAGACTTGCCGCTAGCAAAGAAACTTGCGAAGACCACCGCCAGGGACCATGTACAAAAAACAAACACAGGCCAACCAAAACGGCCGAATAGCCCGAGTATGAGGAACAGGAGGAAAAGAAGCTGAAACGGAAAGGCCGCATAAGGGTTTCCGTTACTCTGGGTCGTAACGAAGAGGGCGAGTTCTCTGAGCCGTTCGGGGAGGTGGTCAACATTATACTTATCCACCCCTAGCCGGAGGTCTAACCGATAAGCCATGGTCTGCGTGAAGGTCAAAATCGCGAGAACCCCAGTCATGATGAGTGATCCAGCGCTCCCAACCGGGAGGCCCTGACAGAACAACCTCCACGAGAGAAAGATAGCGCACAAACCTAACACCGAAAGTATGGGAGGATACATCCCCGTTGAAACCAAAGTGAGTGCGAGAAAAGAGAAAAATGCCAATCGATCTGCGCGCTCTAACCACAGCGCTATGAGGCCAATAAAAATCATCGTGAGACCGACAGGATGCGTCGTTTGGTCATGATAGTAGATGATCCGGAGGATCAGGACAGATTGAAAAAGAAAGAGCATCGCGAGGCCGGTGATGAAATCACTAGCTCGGGCTCGCCCCGTTACAATTCGAATGGCTTGGGCAAAAAGCACAATACCGGGAAAGAGAAGCAACGAGGCGCCAAGATTCGCCACGAACGCCGAGAATCCAAACAACTTGATAGGTAAGGCTTGCAGTAAGTACGAACGGGTCGGATATCCTATAAAGCACCGACTGAGAAACCCAAGGTCCGGAGCATCTCGAAAAGCTAACTGGGGGCACCCAAACTCAAAGATATTTTCATCGCTTAACAACCGGGCGGGGAGGGCAACGCCGATGATAAAGAGCAACCAAAGCGCGATTGCTCCAACGGTCCACCATTGCCACTCCTCACGAGCCTGCACCACCAAATGGCAGAAGGCGCGGGCCGCTACCGCGAAAACCATGAGATAGACACTCACTATCCAACCGTAACCCACCAATCCGAACTGCGGATACCTCGGCACAATCAAATCGAGAAGAGGATAGAGGAGAAGAAAGAGTGAGGTGGGCTTGGTTAAAAGGCGTACAAAAGAGATCATACGATCACAATTCTCCTTTTAAAACCTTCTGAATTTCAGAGTGATACAGGGCCGTCGCCTTAGGACGATTCCACTCCTGGCTTACGTAGCGCCGTCCCCGAGCGCCCATCTCACTTAAGACCATGGGATCACCCCTGAGGTCTCGGAGCGCTTTTAATATACAGAATGCCAGCTGAGACGGCTCCTCAGCCGGACTGACATAACCGACCCGATTAGAGGAGATAAACCGCGTTAGACTCGACGGGGTCGGCACACTCGCGATCATTGGGCGACCTACCGCCATAATCGAATTAGCCTTTGAGGCATGGACACACCCCAACAACCTCGGGGGAGTCAAAATAAGGTGCGCGTGACAAGCCTCCATCGCCGCGTAAACTTCCTTCCGCGACACAGGAGCGTGATACGAGACGTTATCGTATCGACCCGCGATCCTTTGGGCCTGCTCACGCTTTATACCATCACCTCGAATGACGAATTGAAAGTGTGGCAATTCCCCCTTCCAGAAGAGCTCCTTGAGCGCGGTCTCCAACGCATCCAGATCGCACGCGAGGCCAAGATTGCCCGCATACTGAATAATCATCGGACCATACGCCGAAGGCATCTGCAAAGGTTCCGTACCGGACACCGACGTAGGCGCCCAATTCGGTATGATCGTTTGAGTTACAACCCCTCGCCTCGCTAAAAGCTCGGCGTGATCGGTGGAAACCGCTATCACCCTCCTTGCCCGCCGAGCAACGAACGAGTGGATCTTTTTTAGAGGCCAGGCGAACAGCGCCACCGGTTGAAGGCGCACCCCCTGCGCGAACTCAGGATAGAGGTCTTGCGTGACGATAACGAAAGGACGCCTGAAGGACCAACAGAAAAGGCCGCCCACTAGATCGATGAAGGGAGGTTCGGAGGCCAACACCACAATGTCATAGGGCTTTGAGACCAAAAGAAAGAAAAGCGTCCGTGCGATGAAGATAAGACTCGACAACCACCGAAGCGCTTTTGACGTGACCACTCTTTCCTCTGGTATCCACGGTGGTATCGGACGACGTTCCACATGATACGCCTCGCTCGATTGCTCGGGGCCTGCGGACGACTCACAAAGCACCGTCACGCTGATGAATGGGGCAAGGTCCTCTACGAGCTCCCGCAACAACACCGCGGTCGCCGCCTCGCTTGGAGCGAAGTATTGATTAACGAGGAGAAGTCGCTTGGGAATTTTCATGACTCCCAAACGATACCTGATATGCCTACATGCAACAACGAGCTTACTCGGGAGAGCGGAAGGCCATATTCTGCCTAGCTCTGGCGGCCAAACTCAAGTGCCATAAAACTTAAGTGCCAGGCACCTTTCTATACTCCTTCGCCAATTCTTCCCTATCCCCACACCCGGATCCCTTCTAGCAACATTCTCTTTGCTTCACCGACTATGCAGCTATGCGTAATCCCCGAAGCCTTGTACCAGGCGGAATTCACTTCATCACTTTTCGAACCGAGGAAGGACTTCCCTTCGTCCCTTTACAATTCATGAACATGCTAATCCTCTCCGCCCTTGCCCGCGCGCAGAGACTCTATCCCGTAAAGATAATCTGCTTCGTGGTGCAAGCTAATCACGTACACCTCCTCATACGCGTCTACGATCCGGAGCAAGTATCGAGCTTTATCGGGTATTTCAAAGCAGAGAGTGCTCACTACCTCAATTCCCTTCTCAATCGAAGGCAACGAACCGTTTGGTCAGAGCGTTTCGATAGTCCCGCCGTGTTGGACATAGACAAGGCTCTGGAGCTCTTCGCATACTGTTCCCTAAATCCAGTAAAAGATGGCCTTGTATCCTCTATGGCCGACTATCCTGGAGTTGCCTCGTATCAGCATCTGGTAAAAGGGGAGAATTACATCCCTGCAAAATCAATACCTAAAAACAAAGTGCCCTCACTCAGAGATCCAACCAAACCCCAACGAGAGAACAAACTATTATCCAAACACTTTAGTTCAGAAAAGTTCGAGGACCTATCTATTACCGTATCTCCAGAAGAGCTTCGTCTTGCATTTTCAG
>CAIXKI010000239.1 GCA_903920005.1 uncultured delta proteobacterium | reverse complement strand
GGCGCGGTGTAGAAGATCGTAACTTTATGGCGCTCAACCGCATCCCAGTATCGCCCCGCGTCTGGATATGTCGGGATAGACTCGAACATCACCGTCGTCGCGCCATTCGAGAGTGGTCCGTACACAACGTAGGAGTGACCGGTGATCCACCCTACATCAGCGGCACAGAAGTACACGTCCTCTTCCTTAATATCGAAGATATATTTATGCGTTGCTGTGACGTGCAGAAGGTACCCGCCCGTTGTGTGAAGCACTCCTTTTGGTTTGCCCGTCGATCCGCTCGTATAGAGGATAAACAGCGGATCCTCAGAATCCATACTTTCAGGAGCTGTGTCTATTTCATCGCCGAGTTTACCAAGCTCCTCTTCGTACCAAAGATCGCGTCCTAACTGCATAGCCGTGGGGGTGTCAGTGCGCTTAATTACAAGCATCTTCTCTATGGTTGGACATTCAGCGACGGCCTGATCGCTCGTCTCCTTGAGCGGAATACTCTTTGCCCCACGCAATCCTTCATTGGCGGTAATGAGAAGCGTGCACCGGCAATCGTTAATCCTGTCACGAAGCGATTCGGCAGAAAATCCAGCGAACACGACCGTATGAATCGCGCCGATACGAGCGCACGCCAGCATTGTGATAGCCGCCTCAGGAATCATAGGCAAATAGAGCGCGACGCGGTCACCTTTCTTAACGCCGAGTTTCCTGAGCAGAGTCGCGGCGCGACACACCTCGCGGTGAAGCTCTCGATAGGTAATCCGGCGAGTCTCTCCCGGCTCGTTCCCTTCCCAAATGATGGCCACCTTCTCACCACGAGACCTGAGGTGACGATCGAGACAATTCTCGCTCACGTTCAGCTTAGCGCCAAGGAACCACTGAATATTTGCGGAATCGAAATCCCACGAAACTACCTGCGACCATAGCGATCGCCATTGAACGAGGGTTCGCGCTTGCGTATCCCAAAACTTCTCCGGGTCGGAAACTGATTCCCTGTAGAGCTCATCGTACCGATCGCTGGTGATGTGAGCCTGGGCGGCGACGTGTGACGGTATTGGAAACAACTCAGTGCTCATCCTTAAATCTCCAGATACAGGGCAACTCTTGGTGGTAACGATAGATCACTTACTGGCCGTGGTCGATCAGAAAAACGTATCGTATCAGCCTCCTACCAACCTCTCTTCGACGCGATATTTCGTCTGGGAGGCGCTCTTACGGGTGTGCTATCCTTGGCTCGATGGATAAACATAGAACCATCATTGAGCCTTTTAAGATAAAGGTGGTTGAACCACTCGCTATGCTTACGAGAGAGCAGCGCGTGCCGATCCTTTCCTCCGCTGGCTACAATTTATTTCTCGTGCTGGCCGAGGCCGTCACGTTCGACTTCCTGACTGATTCGGGTACAACAGCGATGAGCGCCAACCAATGGGCTGCCATGATGGTCGCCGATGAGTCCTATGCAGGCTCGCGCAGCTTCGTAAAGTTCGAACAGGTCGTCCAACGACTAACGGGATACGACTTCGTAATTCCAACACACCAAGGGCGTGCCGCGGAGAGATTATTGTTCGAAGCAGTGCTCAAGCCTGGCATGAAAGTTCCCTCGAACAACCACTTCGATACCACCCGCGCCAATATCGAGCACATCGGTGCGGAGGCGGTCGATCTCGTCATTGAAGAAGGAAGGGATCCAACATCAACTCATCCGTTTAAGGGCAACATCGATCTCGCCAAACTGGAGGAGTTCTGCCAGAAAGAGCGCTCGCACATCCCCTTTGGAATGCTCACTATCACGAACAATACAGGTGGTGGACAGCCGGCATCCCTCGAAAACATTCGAGGCGCATCGGCAATCTATCGCAAGCACGGGATCCCGTTCATCATCGACGCGTGCCGGTTCGCTGAAAATTCCTACCTCATTAAGATACGCGAGAAGGATCAAGCAACCCGAAGCGTCCGAGAGATCGCCTCAGAGATATTCTCGCTCGCGGACGGATGCATGATGAGCGCCAAGAAAGATGGCCTCGTTAATATCGGCGGATTTATCGCGCTCCATGATCGCACGTGGGTTGAATCGTTACGATCGTTGCTCATACTTACCGAAGGGTTTCCGACATACGGCGGACTCGCGGCGCGGGACCTTGAAGCGCTCGCCGTTGGCCTTGAGGAGGTGCTCGATGAACGATACCTCGAATATCGCGTCGCCGTAACCAAATACATGGCGGAGGGCTTGAACAAAGCGGGCATCCCAACCGTACAACCTCCCGGCGCGCACGCTGTGTATATCGACGCTCGCGCTTTCCTCCCACACATTCCAGCGCACGAGTTTCCCGGTCAGGCGTTGGCTTGCGAACTGTACCTCTCTGAGGGCATTCGCTCATGCGAGATCGGCTCCGCCATGTTTGGCCACTACAGCGACGAGAAGGGCTCTAAGAACTTCGTGCCAGCCCAGATGGAACTAGTAAGGCTCGCGTTTCCCCGTCGCGTCTACACCCAGAGCCACTTCGATTATATCCTGGAAGCAATGTCAGAGATCGTAGCTAAAAAGAGCTCACTTAAAGGACTGCGTCTCACCTACGACCCGCCGTTTCTACGCCACTTTACCGCACGGTTCGAGCCGGTTTCATAGAGGACCTCTGAATCATGGAGCGGCACCGGCCCGTCTCGCCGGAGGCTAGCCGAGGCGGAGCCTCAGTACCCGTACAATTTACTTCCACGGTTAATTCGTAGCCGCGGCCGGCGAGGCCGCCGCCCCTCCAATGGTGCCCGCACTAATTATGCGTCCCGCCCGAACCTATAACGTTCTTATCTGGAGGGCCGGCGGCCTCGCCGGCTCGCTACCAACCCACCCTACGGCGCGGGACAGGTCGACGGCCCTGGCTGCGTACACGGATGAGTTGCGGGATCTGGCGAACGTCCAGGCCTAACCGGTGGACGTTGAGGAGGAGAATCCTCGCCCGGATCTCGCTCTGGCTTTGTCGGCGCTGGCGCAGTCTCCGGTTTCGTCGGAGCCGCCGGTGCCGCAAGCTTTGAAAGGTCAGAGATACCAACTGGCTGTTTACGAGTTATTGCAATCATACTCCCCCCTTAGTTCAAATCCTTAGCGCCAACAATAACGAGCTCATAGACTCCCTCGGTGTGCGCACCATCACGGCTAACCGACTCAATGAGTGGCCGAACATGCTTACGCCACAGTAGCGCCTCGGCATTCTCCGTTCCATCACTATTTTTCGGAAGTTGAATGGTAGACGTCCCTGACTTCAATTCGAGGGTATGACAATTCAGGATTGGAGTCGGCTTAAACTGAGGGTCAGACCGATCTGCCAACGCAAGAAATATCGTTTCTTCATCCTTAGCTCCAACGCCCCGCGCGTGGTGATCTCGGTATATGTCATACGCGCGGATTAACATTCTAGGCGCGGCTCTCTCTCCTGGAGTCTGATCGTTCTTCCAAGCGGCGTACCGATTACGAACGACTTCAAAGAGCTTCTGCCCTGTGGTAGCAAACTCACGGACCATGCGATCTGCCACCTGAAGAGGTCGCACGAGGTTATTAACCTGACTCCTATCCTCTCTTATGTTCCACACCATCCAAGACCAATGAACGTGATTGTCCAAATCTCTCCAGATAGTAGTCTGATCTTTATTTTCCCACGAAAACACCGGGCTTACCCCCGAGGGGATAGCGTTGCACATACCTCCAAAGAGCGGGGACATACCACCCAGCTTCAACGGAACCTTTCCGGCTTGGATAGTAGCTTCGATCAGCGCCGGGATGCTCGCGCCAACTTTACCGATGTCGTATGCGTTCAGGTGGGTATCGTCGAGACCATAGACAGTAGGTAAAAGCTTTCGTGCGACAACGCTACGAGGGATGCCGTAAGCGAACCCGTACGAGCCACTAAAGTGATCGTTATCAACGATGTAGTAGTAGCCTTCAGACTCACCTCTCTCGTGGAGGCGAACCGTAAAGAGCGGATCATCGCTCGTAACACCTATCCAGCCACGAAGAGCGACGACCGTCGAAGACTCAAGCATCCGAATAGCGTCAGCGAACCACGCCCCTTCATTCCTCTCATAGGATTCAATGATGCGGTCCGACGATCCCAAATCGAAGAAGAGCCTCTCTAACCGAGCGCCCGACATAAACGTGCCCCTTCCCGGAGGAACATCGAGGTTGTCTCCCCGAATCATCCGAACATCTTCGAAGGCGTCGAGCGCGAACTCTCGAAACAGGGAAAGCGGAGCCCCTAAGGCCCGATTCTCCATCCTCAGTCGATTAAACGAATGATACGACTGATGCCGGGCTCGCGTTACAATTTTATAACTCTCTTCGAAGCACTCCTCCTTCGCTCGGGGTTGCCAGCTTGGATACGGAATCGGACAGTGCTGAGCCTGGTCCTGAAGCCAATTATAAGCCTTAGCGTGCCGAGATCTCTGCAATCGACCCGAGGTACCAGCCAGGAAGGTGTCTACATGCCCCTCTGCGGTTATTTGAAGCCCTCGCTCTTCTAGCGCTGAGGCATCAAACGGGAGGCTCCCTTCGAGGAGCGCAATTCCCAATTTTCGCAGGTGTCTATCGAAAGCCCGCAGCCTAAGATCCTTATTAGGCTGCGTTGAGGATGCGGCCTCCCAGAGCTGCCCGATATGCTCCACTATCCGCAGGCGAGTAGTCTTCCCCGTGAGCTGCTCCGCGCGAAGAATCACCCGCACGACCTGCGCGCCGGTCTCTATTGGCTTGCCGACTAATTGACGTATGACATCTTCGCCGAAATCAGTGGGCCGAATACGGCCCTCCGGAACACTAATCCCCCGAACGGCACGCCTGCGAAGCTCCTGCATACCGTCATCGATATTTCTACTCACCTGCGCCAATGCGAAGTGATAATCCCACGGAGTGTTCGGATGAGCGTCGCGTGCCCAGAGCCTCTGCTCAATCTCCTTGCCCGATACCTGACACTCTTTCACCCTCTTATAGTCTGCTTCGTATTGATTGATCGTCTCGTGCTTTAGCCGATCGCTTAGATAAAATGGGAAGCCTCGTTGGATGATTGATTTTGGATACTGCTCACTCCATTCGAAGAAGTCGAGCGCCTCAACGATCGCTCGAGTCTCTGGTGACAGAATCGCGACCCTGCGATTGTGAATCATCAGGCAAAGACCCGCGAGTTCCCGCGCGAATTCAACGCTATTTTGATCAAGATCCTCAAGATTAACCCGCACGCCCGCCGATAGGGCAGCTCCATCTAGGCCATCCCCTTGGCGGGTATCCGCGGGGCGAGAAGGTTGCTTTTGGGGATCCATACGTGGGTAGCCACCGTTAAAAAATGTCGCAATCCCTTGGAGTAGCACCTACCTATGGGGCTGACAAGACAAGTTCAATCGCGCCCCCGTATTGTCCAACAAATCGGTTCTCCCTCGACCAAATGCCTTGAATATTGGTACAATCTACTACTATATCGGACTCATACCGACAGATGTTGCAGCGCAGGTACTAGGAACGATGGGATGACGGATACAAAGAGACTTGATCACTCGACGTTCAGTAGGGAGCGGCTCGTTCTCATCGCGGTGGGCACCACGTTCATCTCTCTCGTTCCGACCGCTTTCGTCGCGTTCATCTCTACCTCAACAACGCTCCTTGCGGACCTGCTCCGATGCGTTGGGGAATTCTTCGCCATCCTCGTCTCATGGATAGTGCTTCGTCGAATGTCGGCCGGTGACTCGAAGCGATTTAATTACGGATATGGAAAACTTGAACAGCTCGGTGGTATCGCCGTAGCCGCGGCACTTTTCCTCACCTTCCTTGTCTCACTCTTTTCGGGCGTTCGAGGCCTCATCTCACCTCAGCAGGTTGAAAATGCGCAACTTGGATTTCTTTTTGCCATTCTCTCGGTCATGGGCAACGGCTTCATGTGGGGGATGAACTATATCACCAACACGAGACAGCCCTCTCCCATCGCTGAGTGTCAGTGGCGCCTTTTCCGCGCAAAGACATGCGCGACGCTCGTCGTGATGATCTCCCTCGCTACGGCGATGTACGCCTCAAATAGTTTTCTCAAGTTGTACATGGATCCGATCGGCACGATCGCCCTGTCAATCTTTATGCTCTGGCAGGCATACACACTCTCGTCAGCATCCGTGCCTGACCTTATAGACTACGCAATCGAAGAGTCTCTCCAGGGAGCACTCGATACGATAATCGAAGAACACCGGCACCTCTACGTCAAGGTGGAGCAGGTCCGCTCCCGCAGAAATCCTCAGAAGGTTTTTATCGAGCTCTTCCTTAGTTTTGAGCCGCAACTGCCGTTTCACGAGGTGCATCGGCGGGTGATGACGATCAAGCGAGCTATAGAAGGCCGGTTTCCTCGGTCTGATGTCGTAGTAATTCCCTCTTTACCGCCCGTAACCAGCTAATATCTCGACCGCAAGCGTTCCAGTTTTGAACAGATCTGCCCCCATAGTATCCATGGGAGACCACTCTTGCCATAACACCTCCGAGTGTTCGATAGTTCGGAAACGGTGGAGCAACTATGGCGACGCAAGACTACATCCTTAAAACATTTATCGTATACCTCTTCGTGAAGGCCCTAGTCTTCTTCCCACTCGCATGGATGGCTTTCCTGGTATGGTGGAATGAGCGGTCCGAGCCCCAGTCACAAACTCCCTCAGAAGCATAACTGTTCGCTTCGGACTGTGGCCGCTACAAAACTGATCTTCGAAACAAGGTGCAAAGCTAAACGCGAGACCGCACTCTATTCGGCGAGCTCCACCTCCGCCCCCTGTTCGCGTCAGAGCTTCTAAGCGAAGAAACCTGCTTTTTGACTTCATATAAATCCATATACCGACCCCTAAGTATACTTCTGATTAAGTGTCGACTGAGTCGGCGCGCGCGGAACGCATACCAAGAGAAGGGAAGGTTCTCGCTCATCGCGCAAGCCGAACATCGGAACTACATGACGATAGTCATTGGCGTTTCGAACATCGCCAGCACATCTTACCAAGGCAAAAGGGAAGAAAGCCTATTCAGGAGATCCTAAGATGGTTTCGACAAAGGAAAGACTTATCTCTGCGTATTTCACCCTCCCCCCACGTTTGTTTTTTTCTCGAGGAGGCACTACCTGGAACCAGGTCTTTCCCTTCACCGCGCCACATGGCGCTTGGACGTTTAGCGGGCGTGTGGCGCTGTATGCAGGCTTGCGGCAGATACAGCTTCGGGCAGGAAGCACCGTGCTGGTGCCGTCCTACTTTCAGGGGACCGAGATTGATACGCTACTCGCAGCGGGCTACAAGCTCCGGTTCTACGAAGTGGATGACAATTTTGAGGTTGACCTCTCCGACGTGGAACAGAAACTAGATTCGGAAGTGTCCGCCTTATATATCATTCACTATTTCGGACTCCCTCAGCGACTTGGGCACATAAGCGCATTCTGTCAAAAAAAAGGGATCAAGCTCATAGAGGATTGCGCACTCAGTTTTTTGAGCAGAGAGGG
>CAIXKI010000238.1 GCA_903920005.1 uncultured delta proteobacterium | reverse complement strand
GGTTGCTTGTTGGGCCAAATCGGCACTTGAAATTGCAGGCGTCTGACGGGTCGACAAACACTACGAAAGGGGTCTCCAGGGGGATTACGGTCTCTAAAGCGGTCCTGTCTTTTAGGTATATTCGCGGTGCGTACTCGGCTTTCATAGAGTTGTCTCCTCAATCAAAAATTTCGTATCCCCAGAACTTGTGGGGGGTCTATCGCGTTATCCTGGCGAGCGCCGAATTTAAGCAGGTGTCGAGCGCCATATTCATCGGCGACTGCTTCGGCGAATTGGCGGACCGTTGTTGGCACACCGGAACAAACGTTTACCGCTCCTTGCGTCTCTCCGCATGTTAATTCGGTAATCAGCGAGCCAGCCTCTCGTACATCCATGAAATCGCGAATCTGCTTTCCTGAGGTGAGTTCCGCGTGCTCTCCGGCTGATAATCGCTGGCGCAGGTGAGGCATTAATCGACCAGATTTTTCGCCCTCACCGTAAAGGTAGAAGAGGCGACACCAAAGAAACTCGACGTCGCTCTGAGCGAAGAGTTGGGACAGAGTCAAAAAGGCTGAAGCCTTGCACGATGCGTAGAGCGTTGTTGGCTTTAGAGGGGTGTCTACGGACAGGGTGCCTGCCGATAGATCGTATTCGAAGCACGTTCCAACTCCGACGAATCGACGGATGTTGCTTTGCGCTGCAGCGCGGGCGAGTCTTATGGTGCCGACAAGACACTCAATGTTTTGTGGGGAGTGGAGGTACGTGGTTGGTTCAACGTGCCATGCCACATGAACTACAACGCTCACTCCTTCTAGTGCGCGCATCCACCAATCAGATGATTCCTGAAATATATCCTGCGTCTGAACGACGCTCTCGACATTAGAATATCTGTGAAATGCTGAGGAGTCAGCCGATCGAGTTATCGCTCGAACGGGGTACTGGCGCGCGTCGAGGCTGCGTAATACCTGCTGGCCGACAAAGCCCGAAGCACCGGTGATAAGCACAAGCTCGTTCATATCGTACAACTGTGAGTTTTTTGTTCCTCGCGCGCGTTGGCTAGCGGCGCTGAACACGTCCATAGCCTCTAGAGGATCCTATTGAACCTACACTCCACCTCAATTGGTAAGATGCGACTAGTCGTAAAATGGGATTCCGGTTTATGCCGCCTTACGTGGAGTAAGGATGGTGAAGAAAACGCCAACACGTCGGGTGTGAAAACGCTTTGGTTTCAATGGTTTGGGGTGTCGTTGTGAGTGGGTGCGAGGGGAAGGAATGTGCCCAAGGCCGGGATCGAACCAGCGACACGCGGATTTTCAGTCCGCTGCTCTACCAACTGAGCTACCTGGGCGTACAAAACAGAGCGCATTGGTTACCATGGAGGGCGAACAATGACAAGAGTTCCAGGGTATTCAAGGGATTAAAGGCTGGGGAAAACCGGGTTAGGGTCCTCTTCAGGCCCCTTTATCAGCCTTATGGGGTTATCCTGGGGGAGGGAGGATGATTGAACGCCTCAGCTTCTGCCGTCGGCTAGGATCGCGGCTAGTGGCCTTAAGAGGGGAACCATCGGCGTCTGTGACAGGGGGGACAGTTACAGGTTCGGTGGCAAGCGATGTGGCCACCGGTCGGAGTGGTGCTGAACTCGCTAAAGGCGCCTCCTGATAGAAAGGCGACAGCTCGCTACCCGAGCGTTCGATCATAGGGACAACGGATGGGTTTACGATCTTAAGAAGCTCTGCGGCCAGGGCGCTCGTAAAGTCGAACTTAGCCGCGTCCTCACCGGGGACGTGAGCGGAGATGACACCAAAGAATCGATCTCCGATGTAAAAGGCGAAGGTCGCGGTGCGGTTGACGACACGAGAGGAGATGACGTGTCCACCCGGACCATAGGTTTCAAATCGGTGATCTCCGGTGCCGGTTTTGCCGCCGATCGTATAAAACTTTCCGTCTGAACGAGCATAGGTATGGAACACGCGGCGCGCTGTTCCTGATTCGACAACGCTCGCCATCGCTTTCTTAAGCGCCCGAGCTACTTCCGGTTTGATCGCTTGCTCTGATCCTGAAGAGTCTACGCGAGTAAGCTTCGTCTCATACGGTGTGCCCGCGGCCAGGTGTAGCTCGTTTAAGCGAACGAGGGGGAGGCGTTTTCCATCATTAAGGATAATTCCCACGAGTTCCGCGAGCGCTACTGGACGATCCCCTGAGCTCCCGATCGCCGAAGCGAGGGAGGGTACCATAGACTGGAATGGATACCCGACCTTCTTCCACTGCTTATGAATCTCCTCGAACGATTCCATCTCCATGAGTGTGCGGATACGGCTGTCTTGAGCGCGAAGGGAGGGAGTCTTAAAGAGCCACTCGTACACTATCTGTCGCTCCTCTTTGCTGTTGGCGAGCGCTTGGGAGATGGTCGCTTCGGGATTTTGCCTGAGGTAGGCGACGAGCCACAGCTCTAGTGGATGAACTCGGGCGAGGAAGCCTTGGTCTTGAATTGAGAATTTGCCCGGCGCGAATTCCGCGTAGAGCCTCTCGATCAGAGCGGGCGATAGTGAACTTGACGGGAGGTTCTCTCGGAGGAACGAGGCCATATCAGACACAGGTGCGTTTGGATCCGTGAAGCGGAAGATCGCGGCAACCTGCCGCGGCGTCTTCTTCGAGGACTTCACGAACGTCGTAGTAAGGTCGCGTGGAGGAACTCCCTTATATTTCTCGTAGAATTTACGAAGGAAATAGCTTCCCTCCTGGTCCGCGAACTTTTGGAGAAAGTGAATGCGCACCGGGTCATTGCGGCGGTTGTTCATCCCCTTGTCAGAGCCCTTCTCTCTGATTTTCTGAGAATCGACCTGCATCGTAGCCTGGCTCGTTCCCCCGAGTTTGAGCCCCATGTGATTGACGTAGTAGCGGGAGAGGTCGCGCATGAGGCGAACGAAGGGGAGGTTAATCGAGTGCGTCAGGGCCTCTTGGATGGTCGGGTTTTTCCCGTTGTCCTCTTTTTTGAAGTTTACGAAGGTATGCATTCCTCCGCCAGTGAAGAACGACTCTCCAGGACTGGCTGAGTATCGTCGAAGCATCGCCGCGTCGAGCAGCTGAGGGAGTGTCATGCGCGCGTTCTTTGAGAGTTCGTCGAGCACAAATCGCGTGATGGGATCATTTTCTCGTATGTTCGCGGCCCGCAGTTGCGTTATCGTCATGCTGGCGTATTGGTCATACAGCTCCCCGATAATGTCCAGATAGGTGACGAGTGTCCGGAGCTTCGCGGTAGAGCCGAGGTCGAGACGGGTTCCCTCGTTAATGCTAAAAGGATTATCAAAATTATCGGTTTGAACCCGAAGAACATTCGCGTTGCCAACGCGCTCATAGAGCGTCAGGCTGTAGATAACCTTTGATGGATCTCCTCGATCGAGATTGCGTGCTCCGCTTAATCCAAATTTCTTAACGCTCTCTTCATCTTTAATTTGACGGAGGACGGAGGTTACCCCTTCATTAGCTTCGTTATCCATCGTGCTGCGGACGGTGAGATCCGCTTGGTCGAGGTCATAGAGCTGCGGATACTTCATGAGCTGCAAGAGACGCGTTCGAATCGCGTTAGCTGCTTTACGCTGAACGAAAGAAACGGGAGATACACGTGGAGCAGCCCTGCGGAGGGTGAGCTTGATCGATTTCGCCGCGTCCCGTAGCTTGGGTGAGATGACACCGTCGCGCGCGAGGAGATCGAGGTGAACATTCGTAAGGGCGTTAAGTTCAGAGAGTCCCGCGATAAGATAGAAGCTCGGCCGTCGGTGAGCGATGAAGAGGCTTAAGACCTGCTTAAACGCCTCAGCGTATGGCGTAGGATCTCCCTGAGCGGATAGCGCGCTTAAGTTGAAGAGCTTGATGTTGATGTCCTGAAAGTCTGTGCCGTACCAGGCCCACATCCCATCACCCAAACCGTTTACCTCTCCATATCCTTTCAGTGCCGCTAGAGGAATGGAGTTAATGTATTGCAGGGTGATAGCTTTTCGAGAGTCGAGAGTGTTTCGTCCGTGCATGTACGCTCGTAAGCTCGCTGAGGCCATCTGACGAAGTTTGTCTTTTATTCCAGCGGTGCGCCCCTCTTTTGAGTGCCGATACTTCTCCAGTTGTGTCGCGATAGTGCTTCCACCCGGAGCGTTTAGGTCGGGCTTGATAATCTGACGGGCCTTTTCAAGTATAGCGAGTGAGAAGCGGTCCCATTCAACCGCTGGGTTCTTCATTGGATAGTTTTGGTCGAGGATCTCCTTGTTCTCAATAAAGAGCAGAGACCGAACGACCACATCCGGAACAGAGTCAAAGGACTCATAGACGCGCTCAGGGCGATATGCCGAGTAGATCGTCGTATTGTTGCGGTCGAGGATCGTGAGCCCAGCCTGAGTTTTTTCAGCGTAGGGCGGAAAGAGCCCCAGTTCGAGGATCTTTTTCAGGTCGTCCGAATAGCGTGTTTGCTCCGCGACGGTGAATCCATTTGAAAGAAGGTTATCCAGCATCCCTTGGATACGGGTGTATCCGAGGCGTTGATCGAAAGGCCCATACGTTGGAAATATCGCGTTCGGGTTCGGGCCCTTCTCAACGTGATAGGTTGCTCGCGTGGCCACGCGGCTCAGATAGAAAGATTGGAGATACGAGTTCCTCAACTCGTAGCCGAGCGCCAGGAGGAGTAGTACCCATAGGGGTGACGTGAGGAGCAAGATCCGCTTCGATCGCTTCAGGGCCCGTTTCAAGAGACTGGGCCTTGAGGCTGGCGGAACGTCTCCCACGGTAACCTTGACGCGACGAAACGGTACGACCTTCGGGTCGGGCGAGTCAGATGCTTCAGATTCTGGATTCGTCGATTTATCGGTCACGTGCGCAAAGGGTTACGGATACAAGAGGATAGATGCTCCTTATTTTCCCTTAGGTCCTCGCGACACGAAAGAAAAAGAAGGTACTCGCCTCAATTAATTCTCTCTCACAAAAAATCACAGCGAAGCTTGTGGGTCGGATAGTGCAACGGTAAGTTGGTGGAACGGGTGTTCGGAGCCAACGAACCCATTTTCACTGCCGGGTTAACGCATTACCCTTATCGAGTGTGAAACGATGTCTCTTGAAGTATTTGATTACATGGGCGCATTTGATAAGCGCCCCACCTACGCAGAGATAGATCTCAACGCTTTGCGCCATAATCTTGCAATCATTAGGGAATTTGTCGCTCCGTCCAAAGTTATGGCCTCCATTAAGGCGAATGGATATGGCCACGGATTAGAGCGCACGGCGCTCTGTCTTCAGGAAGCGGGCATAGATTCCCTCGGAGTCGCGTACATCGAGGAGGCGATCGCTCTCCGTGCATGTGGCGTGACTATCCCCATTCTTGTGTTCGGGGGGCTCTTAAAAGACCAGTTAGAGCTCTATATAAAGCACGACGTCGACGTGACGGCCTCATCGGTCAGTAAACTGGAGCATATCGACGCCACCGCCGCGAGGCTTGGCCGAAGGGCGAGGGTTCACCTAAAGATAGACACTGGCCTGGAGCGGATAGGGGTCCATCACTATTCGAGCGACCCCTTTTTTGAAGCGGCGCTCAAGGCGAAGCACTGCGATGTGGTAGGGGTGTACTCGCACTTTGCGGACGCGGATATCAATAACCCAGAACTCGCGAAGCTTCAGCTTGAGCGATTTCTTTCGGCGCTCCGCTATTACGAGGACCGATCGCCTCGCCCGTTCCTTCGCCATATCGCGAACTCTGCCGGGATCATGACCCTTAAAGAGAGCCACCTCGATATGGTTCGTCCGGGGCTGTCGTTGTACGGCGTGTATCCCGGAGGCGGCTATGAATCGGTGCTTTCAATCAAACCGGTACTCTCGCTCAAGAGTCAGGTGGTATACTTCAAAGTAGTAAAGAGGGGGGCAGGGGTGAGCTATGGACACACGTGGCATGCTCCAGAAGATGTTCGTGTTGTCACGGTACCCTTGGGTTATGGAGATGGATATCTGCGCGCGTTATCAAATAAGGGCTCCGCAATCATCCGGGGGCAGCGTTATCCCGTCGTCGGACGAGTCTGTATGGATCAACTCATGGTAAATATCGGACAGGGAGAAGCTTATAATGGCGACGAGGTCATCTTCATTGGGAAATCGGGTGACGAGCGGATCTCGGTTGAAGATCTTGCGTCAGCGATAGATACAACGCCACATGAGATCTTGGTTCTGCTCAATCAGCGAATCCCTCGTATCTACGTTGGATAGGTGTATTAGGATGGGCGCCCTCCCAAGCAGTATCGCGGCACCCTTTAATCTCGTCATGGCTTTGCCGAGGCCGCAGGATCCTCCTGTTTTTTTCTGATTCTCTCTATAAAGATCATAGAGCGACAGTTGAGGCTGAAAACTAATCCTTGGGTAGTGAGAGGGGCATGACGTATCCTCTTTAAGGACCCCGTGTGCTTAGGGAGAGCTATGCCTTCGCCGATCCTTCCAAGTTCCTCTTCGTTTTCGCCCCCTCCACAGATTGACGCTGCGCAAGCGCTCGATCAAAAGGTAGAAACGCTTCTCCGCGGCAGATATGTTTCGGCTGCCGCCGAGACGTTCGTTGAGGATTATCTAAAAGATAATCATTTTGAGGCCCTTCTCGTTCACACCCGGGAGTTGGCCTTATTAGCTGAGGCTCAAGGATTCGACGTTTCGCTGCGATTTTGCACCTCCAAAGAGCTCGGGCATCCGGTGCCGTTGCTGACCATTCGAACTCAAGATGGCGAGTATGCGGTTCCGAGCATCAATCAGGTGTGGGATCCCGTGATTCCCCTTGAGCGAGGAATCGGCGAGTCGAAGGAAAAGCAGACTCTCGCGGCGGAAGAAGTTGAGGATTCCGAGATGCAAGCGAAGCTCGGGTCGTCTGTTCTTGCCTTTGAGACCTTTGCGAAAGGCAGGCCCGTGCAGGTAGCAATTATCCCCTCAGATTCGAGTGAGGTGAGTGTGCAAGCGCTCCCATTCTTTAGTGAGGGGGCGTTAGACGATGCTCGACAACACGCGGCCGAGCGGATTGTGGAAGGTGCGTCCAGCTATTCCTATATTCTGGACGAGGTTGTTTGTCCCGCGGTTCGAGAGTGTATTCGGGAAGAAAGCGCTCTCTTTGGGAAGCGCGAGAGACCAGAGCTCGTTGACGCGGGAACGGATGGCAAGGGGAGTATTTTTGAGTGCATCACCTATGTTCCGATGGCTGAGAGCACTGACGAGTTACCCATTCGGGGTGTTGTCTATCAGGATGGGCTCTCGCTCAAGATGCGATTTCTCTCCTAAAAGCCTAAGGCCTTCGGGCGTACGGGTGTCCCATCAAGTCGCTGGTAAGCAAGAAATCCGCGCTCGCGCGATTGCAGGCTATTGGAATCTCATAGAGCGCAGCGATTCGCAGTAGTGCTTTTACGTCTGGATCGTGGGGTTGCGAGGTAAGGGGGTCCCAAAAGAATATCAGCATATCGATCTTCTCATCGACGATCATCGCGCCAAGCTGTTGGTCGCCACCAAGAGGGCCTGAGGCAAACTTGGTTACGGGAAGGGAGAGCTCTGTCTCTATGAGCGCTCCTGTAGTGCCGGTTCCGTAGAGCGAATGCCGGGCGAGGAGGTCTCGGTATTTCGCTGCCCATATACACAGGTCAGCTTTCTTTCCATCATGCGCCACGAGCGCGATACGTTTCTTCTCGGGGAGTGGGGCGAGGGGATGATCGAAGGTTATTTTG
>CAIXKI010000237.1 GCA_903920005.1 uncultured delta proteobacterium | reverse complement strand
GGGACCGGAGGCAGCCGCACAATCCTAAAAATACAAATGGAGCCAGCGCTGGCGTAATAACTTTTAAAAAGAGCGGGTCTCCATGAAAAGGTTGGAGTAGGGGCGAGGCCGTTCCTGGAAGGCCAGGCGCAAGCGGATCAATGAGCGAAATGAGTTGCGGGCCTGTTACCTGTCTCATCAACTCGATCCCAACACCGATTGCTTCGCCGGGAGTGAGCGGTTGTGTGGCCAGAGAAACTGTTTGCAGCGATCGAATCTCATCTGGCCAATATTTGGTGAGGAGCATTCCAAAAAGCTGCTCACCGCGCGCCGCAAAGTAAGAGTCGATCGACTGTGATTGCAGTTGAAACAAAAGCACAGGCACAAGCGCGAGGGTAAACGCCCCAGACGCCGCTATTCGTCGCCGTAGTGAGAACTCGGTGTTTAAGATGACGCCTAACGGCGTCATGAAGGTCAATAGGAACACCGGGACGCGCGCCGGCGCGTAGCCTAGAGTTGCAAGGTATAAGCACGCTATCGCTAGAGGCGCCCACACGATCTTTTGCGTCTGAACGAGGCGCACGCACAACAAAAGAGCGCACAGCAGAGCGCACAACGAACCCGCCGCTGAGGTACCGTACCGCGCGTATATGAGAACGAGTTGATTTAAACCAAAAACGGCCAGCACGGCAGTGGCGGCGACGAGGCCAAATATCCGGCGGGTGACAAGAAAAAAGGCGAGGCACGCTCCCAAAAACGCGATGGCCGCCGGCAGGCGGAGCAACCAAAAGTCGGCTGATACATAACGCAGCGCCACAAGAGCGGGAAACCCAAAAACCATCGAGTTTGCGCCACCGCTGAGAACACCGTCATTCCATCGCAGACGCTGGGTGAATGAAGTTAGCAAGAGACCCTCGGTCTGCAATTCGGCTAACAGGTCGGCTATAACCGGGCTTTCCCACGTTAGCGCCGTGCCGGTGTAGTTACCGAGTCGATAGAACGCGAAGCTAGCCAGTGTTCCACCCAAGAGCGCTATACATACAGCCGTGGTCCGAGGTGACCGCTCTGTCTGGGTATCAATACGAGTGCACTGTATGAGCTTTGCCGCGGACCACGAGACGAAAGCGCTGGCGAATAGAAGCAGGTAGCCCAAAGTCCCCTGAAGCGAGACAGCAAGAGACCCTAGAAAAACACTGAGGAAAATCGGCAATGCGCGGCGAGCCCCTTGCTTATCGCGAATCAAAAACGCTCCGGCGCCGCCACCGAACGACAAAACCATGAGAGATATCGAGACAAGCTGTGAAGTGTCTCGTTCCAGGATCTCTATCATGTAGTGCGCTCCACGTTAATCCTCTAGGTCTAAAGCTCAAATGTTCGTAGACCTTGGTCGGCGACCACGACAAGGGCTTTATCCGAGGATATCTGTATGACCGCTAAATCCATAAGGGTAGCCTGCGAGCTCTGTTGGTAAAGAACCCTCTTGGGAAGCGCCCCCTGCTGGTCATAGATTAGTACTGAGGAGCTTCCAAGCGCGGCGATGTAATCATGACCCGCTGAATGAAAGGGTATCAAGCGGCGGAAGTCAGTTGTCGTTGGGTCATAATCTAGAATCTGAAGCGCGTAGCGAGAATCGTTAGGTCGTTTTGATACGACACTAAGGCGTCCCTGGGCTAGCTGTCCGTAATTCATATGCCACCCATCTCCGATAAAAATTCGGTGATTTGCGGCATCTCCAACTACTCGCACCGATCTGACGCCCCGATAACTCGGCAAGAGCGATCGCTCCGCGCCGTTAAAGAGCAGGAGATCGCCATCTTGTCCTTGGATATCGCCATCTTGTCCTTGGATATCGCCGTACGACCGACCAACGATCGCGAGATCGCCCACCACATCAAGCGAATCTCCCATACGAATGGATGCCGTTTCGGTAAATGACCATGGTCCGCTAGGAGTTGGCGTTAGATATCCGATCGTTGTGATGTACTTGGACGTAAAAAAATTAAGCCATAGTTTGCCATTCCTCCACAGAATGGCGTTTACCTGATTACGTTCCCCAGAGCGTTCAAATACCACCCTGCCCTTAGGGTCGGCGCCCATGAAAACCATGACCCGGATAGGAGCGCTTAAATTGTCTCGTCCTAAACCTGTGGCGACCGCGTATCCGTCAGGAATCGAAGTCACACCTGATATGGTTCCCTCAATCGCGATCGAGCGCTCCTCTTGCAGTGCGGCGCCTTGCCAGGAATAAAAACGAAGAGACCGTCGCGACGGGTCATAACCGGCGATTTGAGTTCCGACCGAGAAGACAGCGGTGATCGAGTCGGTGGCAGGGGTCTGGGCCCGAGCTTCTGGCTCAGTGAGCGTGAACTGCGCCGTGAACACCCCCAGCAGCATCAGCGATACTAAACGCCTCATTTTTCCTTTCACTTCGCATCCTCCCTTACCGGAACAAAAGGAAGAAAACTCATCCCTTGGGTCCCCCAGACTAAAGCCCAGAAATACAAGTTGGTGCACCTGCGCCCCACAAAACTTCTAGCAGCTCCGCCAGGCAGTGTCTCAGGAGTCGACAGTATTGCGCTACCCGTAGCGCACGCATAGCTCGAAACTCGTTCATCCACGGGGTAAGCCGAAAGAGTAATAGCGCGGCGCTGCCAAGACCAGCCGAGATCTGCTCCATGCCACGCACCGCAGCCTCCTACTGGATTGCTAGTACCGGTACCTCGAACACACGTTCGCTGTCCAACCAGCCGCCGCGTACGTGGAGCATTGCTTTAGAGCTTCAAGGATTTCCTCCCTTGCCCGAAGCCTGAAAGCTCTAACCTTCCGTCTACTATGGAGGCAGTTCCATATAGCCCCAACCACCAGCGATTGTTACTATCGTGTGGCAGCCGAGAGCTAATTTGGCAGTCGCCTTTTTTTAGCCCACAATCCCTAGAATTTGAGTAGCGCACAACCAAGCGATATCCTTCCCTCTAAAGGACGCATGAATACTCATCAACTTCGCAACGATCGACTGGGGCCTTCTCACGATCTCCATACGGATGACATCCGCACGCTCTTCGTGCAACGCGAAACGAACGGGTTGAGCCAAACGGTTGTCCACCATCCGCTCCTAGAGAAGAATGACGCCATCCAGCTTATTCGTTGCTCGGACAAAACGTCGCCTTCGTGGCAAGCTCCAGTCTCAAGTGTCGTGACGCTTACGGCGGTCACTGGTCCTGTAACTCTGAACCTCATCCCGAAAGTGGGCGATACGAGAACGATCCTGCTGGATCGGTTTCAAACCGTGATCGTCTGGCCCGGAGCGGCCTACCGAATTAGTTCTCAAGGCCCTGATGGAACGCTCCTGCGTATGCAGCGAGATCTGAGATCTGCGTCCGCTGGCACGGATCAGGGCCCACCTCCAGCATCGGGCTATTTCCTTTCGCCGTCACAATGCGGTGCCGATATTGATGGGATCCGTAATCTGATGGCGCCCAATGAAGTTCCTGGGTTTGAACTGAAACTCGTTGAGGGGTTTACAGAAAACGAGCCCCATTACCACCGAACATTCGGGGAGGCCTACATCGTGGCCAGCGGAACTATCATCACCCGCCTCACCTGTATCGCAACACGACAGTTTCACACACAAGAGCTGCGTATGGGCGATTGCGTCGTTATCCCGCCCAATACGGTTCATCACGTTGTTGGCGGTTCTGAGGATAACCGAATTATCGTAGCCTATTGGCCACGATTTCGTGGGACCAAGGGAGAGGATTGGAATCCCGCCACCTAGTGAACCGGTGCAACTGAATTGGTGCACTGCAGCGAGGGGAGGGGGATGATTGAAGGGCTAACAAACTAGTTTTCCTGGTTAAAGGGAGGGCGTCGATCCTGACGTTAGAGGTCTTGATCCCCGTTTCATCGAGGGGACAGGTTAATTAAAGAAGGCATACCCGGGCCTTAAAGAGGTAGCTAGCTTGATGGTCTCAGATCGCCCTTCATTTCGTCGGTTCAGGAAATAATCCATCCTTTCAGGGGGGTTAAGTGATTATGGTCAAGGCTCTCCCTTGGCCTTTTGGGTGTTCCTTGGTAGCCTCCCCCGAGATGCTCAGCTCGCATGGGGCTTTAGAGCGTCACCGCTGCTGTGAGACCTGTATCGGCTATGGTCTTCAAAAGGCGCCGCGTTTTTCATAGCCAGGGGACGTGCACCAAGTTCACGCTACTTAACCACCGATGAAGCGATTCCTTTTTAGAACGATAGTGCCCTGGCTCGTGACGGTCGTCGCCCTCTACCTCGCTTTCCGGGGTGTTGAATGGGGAATGCTCGTTTCGCACGCGAAGAGCGTCCGGCTCTCGTACGTGTTCGTCGCCATCGCCCTTACGATAGTATCCTACATCTTGCGTTCAGCCCGGTGGCCGGTCCTCTGTCCTGACCTTTCGCTCCCGTTCTTTTCGTCACTTCGTGTTCTTGTGCTCGGATTCTTCATGAACAACATCCTCCCGGCGCGAGCTGGCGAGCTAGTGAGAGCCCATCTCGGCGCGAAGGTTGTAGGTAAGCCGCGAACTCTTATGCTGGCGACGATAGCAAGTGAACGATTGGCTGATGGCCTTACGCTGAGCCTGCTTTTCGCGGGAGCGATCCTCCTCTTTGGTCAGGGACATCTCGATCCCGAATACGCTCAGAATCTTCTTTATGTCGCGTACCTTTTCGTTGCGATCGCGGTTGGGGTGATCGTTACGTTGTTCTTTAGAGAAGGGATATTCACGATCTTTGATAAGCTCACCGCGAAGCTCTCGCACAAGGCATCTACCTACGCGTTATCTCGCATGCAGATATTCATTCACGGACTGAGCCCGCTCTGCTCTTTCTCCGCCGCGCTCCGAATAGCGCTGTGGTCGATCGTCATCTGGCTCGTTGAGTTGGCGGCTTTCGCGTGTGTCGCGATTGCGTATGACTCACAACTCTCCTTGTTCGGCACAGTCCTCTTTCTTGTGGCCGTGAACTTTAGCTCTCTTATTCCAGCGGCTCCAGGCGGTTTTGGCGTCATAGAGCTTGTCGCAAAGAACGTATTGATGTCGGTCGGCGTGGGAAGCAGCGAGCTTGCGCTCTGCATCGTACTCACCCAGCACGTTATTCAATATGCCGTTATCGGTATACCCGGAGCGTTCTTCCTTTCAACGCTTCGAAGCCAGATGAGTGATATGGTTGAGGCAACGCAGGCTGCCAACGCCTAGTGAGGATGTGGACGTAGTGTATGAAGGTATCTCTAGTCATTCCGGTGTATAACGAATCGGGGCATCTTCTTGAGTTTCTAAAGCAGGTCGACGCTCTCCGGTTTGACGGAGTTCAAAAAGAGCTCATCATTATAGATGATTGCTCCAAGGACGAGAGCGCGAATATCCTTCGAACGTATAATTTTTCCTCTGAGGTGCAGCTCCATTTTCAG
>CAIXKI010000236.1 GCA_903920005.1 uncultured delta proteobacterium | reverse complement strand
CCTCGCTTCCTTAACGTCGAAGATGTTCCAGAGCAGATCCTTGAGAAGGAGAAAGAGATCCTCCTTGAGCAGCTCAATGACGACCAGAAGAAGAAAGCTGACAAGATACTTCCAGGCAAGGTTGAGAAGTTCCTTGAGAGCGTGGTTCTTATGAAGCAGATTTACATCAAGGATGAGACCGAGTCGAAGACAATCAAGACCCTCATCGATGACATGAGTATGCGTTGTGGTGAGAAGGTGACGATCCGTCGCTTCAGCCGACTTGAGGTAGGCGAGGGAATTGAGCGAACACAGGGCAACCTCGCGGCCGACGTTGCCGCAATGGTTGGAGAGAAGTAGTTCTTAGGATTCCGGCGTACATCACTAACATATGAGGTGCGCCGGATCGTCCGTCGTCGCCGTTTTTAATGTTGGTTTGTTTCCGGAGAATCCATGGCACAAGTAAAATACAAGCGAATCCTCCTCAAGCTCAGTGGCGAGATCCTGGGTGGAGAGAAGGGAATGGGGATCGAGGCCTCGATCATAAACGCGCTTGTAAGCCAGATTAAGGAAGTAAACGAGCTCGGCGTTGAGGTCGGCGTGGTTATCGGAGGGGGAAATATCTTCCGCGGTGTTCAGGCCGGCTCTCAGGGTCTCGATCGTGTAACGGGCGACTATATGGGGATGCTCGCTACCTCGATAAACGCGCTTGCGCTTCAAGATCGACTTGAGGCTCAGGGGGTTCATACTCGGGTGCTCTCCGCTATCGAGATGAAGGAGATTTCGGAGCCCTACATCAAGCGACGTGCCACTCGGCACCTCGAAAAAGGGCGAGTTGTCATATTTGCTTGTGGCACAGGTAATCCGTTCTTTACGACAGATACCGCCGCAAGTTTGCGTGCGATGGAAGTTGGGGCGGAGATCCTACTCAAGGGCACCAAGGTCGACGCCATATACGACTGTGATCCAATGAAAAATCCCAACGCGAAGCCTTTCGGTAAGATCTCCTTTATGGACGTTTTGCAGAAGGGATTGCGGGTCATGGATGCGGCTGCTATCTCCCTCTGTATGGAGAACAGCCTCCCGATAGTTGTGTTCAACGTTGGCGTTGAAGGTAATCTTAAGCGAATCGTCTATGGAGAGTCCGTAGGGACTCTCGTTGAAGGCTAAGACAAGGACAAGGAGATTCTATGAGCGGTCAATTTGATGCGTACAAGTCTAATTGCGCTAAGGGGCTCGAACACTTCAAGAAGGAGTTGGGCCGACTTCGTTCTGGCCGTGCGACACCGCAACTCTTAGAGGGTGTGCAGGTTGAGTATTACGGCTCTCGAGTTCCTCTTCAGCAGCTCGGTATGGTCGCCGCGCCTGAGCCTCGGATGCTCACAATTCAGGTGTACGATGCCTCCGCTGTTGAGGCTATCGATAAGGCGATTCAGCAGTCTGAGCTCGGATTGAATCCTTCCCGAGAGGGCTCGCTCATTCGTGTCGTTATCCCAGCCCTAAATGAGGAGCGCCGTAAGGATCTCATCAAGAAAGTTGGAAAGATGGCGGAAGAGACGAAGGTTGCTCTCCGAAATCTTCGCCGGGATGAGGTTGAGAACGTAAAGAAGAAGGTCAAGAGTAAGGAGATCTCTGAGGACGACTCTCGTCGTGCTCAGGATGAGATTCAGAAGATCCTCGACAAGGTCATCGCTGACGTTGACGTCGCGAGTGGCGCGAAAGAGAAAGAGTTGTTGGAGGTGTGATGAGTGACGGCTGGAGACTTTTTAGTCGCCAGCACTCTCTCATTGTGCGCGAGTGGTATGGCGAAGAACGGTAGCGAATCAGCGTTAGCGACTCCGAAGGCAACTTCAGCCATCGCGCCACAGCCGAAGGTCATTCCACGTCACATCGCCATCATCATGGATGGGAATGGTCGGTGGGCCAAGAAACGGTTACTTCCTCGAGTAGAGGGGCATCGTAACGGCGCTAAGAGCGTGCGGATGGTTGTCGAAGAGGCCCGACGCCTCGGAGTAAGGCACCTCACCCTTTTCGCGTTCTCGACCGAAAATTGGCGCCGTCCGCAAGATGAAGTTGGTGGACTTATGCACCTCTTCGTGAGTTACCTCGAATCTGAGCTGGATCTCTTGTTACGGAACGGAATTCGTCTGCGCGCGATGGGGGATACCTCACTGCTTCCGAAGGCCGTGCGAGAGCTGCTTGAGCGGAATGAAGAAAAAACGAAGGACCTTAACGGCATGGACCTGATCCTCGCCGTATCCTACGGCGGTCGAGATGAGGTAGTACAGGCGGTGCGGAAGATCGGGCGCGGTATCAAGTCTGGTGAGATCGATCCGGAGATGATTACAGAGGAGTCCTTTGCTAAGAATCTGTACCTCCCCGATGTCCCAGATCCTGAACTCCTCATTCGTACGAGTGACGAGAATCGTATCTCGAACTTCCTTTTATGGCAGCTCGCGTACGCGGAGATAGTTGTAACTCCGGTGCTCTGGCCTGATTTTACGTGTGATGAATTTCATAGGTGTCTCCATGTCTTCGCAGGGCGCAATCGCAGGTTCGGACGAACTCAAGAGCAGATCGACGGTGTCTAAGTCTCTCCTCTCCGCCTTTTCGTTTGATCATACAGGGTCGTTAAAAGATCGGCTTCTGACAGCGTTAATTGTTTTAAGTGTCGCGGTGGGTCTTACCTACCTGGCGCTCGCTTTGCCACTTGGGGGGTTGATCGCCGTAACCTTTACTGGGGCTGTCGCGATTCTTTCTGTATTTGAGGTGGTTCGCCTCTTCGCCCGTGACTCGGATACGATGGCGTATCGTCCAGTTATGGGTGTGCTCGCCTTTCTTGTTCTTGGTGCTCCCGCGCTCGTCGCAGTTGTGTCCTCGGTTTCTCGGGTCGTCTCGGGAAGTTCGAACTCTGAAGGAGTGCTACTTGCCGTAGAGGCGAGTGGTGTAGCGTTGATGGTGATGCAGGTAGTCGCTGGACGAAATCGACTTGAGGACGCCAGCCGCTTCGGAGAGCGCTATGGACCGGCGTTCCTTCTGCTCTGTATCTGCGCCCCTCAGTTTGTCGTTCTTAGTTCCTCCTCGCTTGGTGTGCAGTTGGTGTGGTGGATCGCTGCGGTTGTAGCCCTTAACGACGCCGGAGCATATTTTGCTGGTCGATCTCTTGGTAAGCACAAGATCGCTCCCGCTCTTTCGCCTAACAAGACGATGGAGGGTAGTGTGGCGGGATTGATCATCGGAGTGGTTGCAGGAGTAGTTTTCGGGCACCTTATCCTTGGGGAGCTCTTGAGCACGGGAATGCTGATAACCCTCTCGCTGGTAGCGACGATAGCCGCTCAGGCGGGGGACCTCGCTAAATCGTATCTCAAGCGCATTCGTGGCGTAAAAGACACCGGCGCCTTCTTTCCCGGACACGGGGGCATACTGGACCGGTTCGATGGTATGATCGCGGCGGCTCCGGTTGTTGTTGTCGCTCTTCGCCTGAGCGGAGTTCTTTAGGATGTCCCAGCGTCCAATCGCGATACTTGGATCCACTGGGTCGATCGGGACCTCGACCCTTAAGGTAGTTCAAGAGTATGAAGAACGATTTTCGGTTGAACTTTTGGTTGCCGGACGTCAAGCCGAAACTCTTGCGGCTCAGATTAAGGCGTGTCGCCCCCGAGTCGCGGGGCTCTCTGATCCCGAGGCGTTTCCATCGTTGTGCCAAGCTCTCGGTGTGCCTGCGGGTTCAACGAGGTGGTTCGATACTGAGCTTCTCCGCGGAGACGACCAGATTCTCAAAGCCATAGGTGAGAGTAGGGCAGAGATCGTTGTTGCCGCTGTCGTAGGAATGGCGGGCCTCTCAGGTGTGCTTGCGGCTATAGATTCAGGGAAGGACATCGCGCTTGCGAACAAGGAGAGCCTCGTGGTCGCGGGAGATCTCGTGATGAAGCGAGCCAAGGCCGCGGGTGTGACGATCACTCCGGTTGATAGTGAGCACTCAGCGATCTTTCAGGTTCTTCAAGCGATTAAACCCGGAGATCTCGGCTCCGTGATTCTGACCGCCTCGGGCGGACCGTTTCTTCACACCCCAAAGGATGAGTTTAGGACGATTACCCCTGAACAAGCTTTGAAGCATCCCAAATGGAACATGGGAGCCAAGATCTCTATTGATTCGGCCACGATGATGAATAAGGCGCTTGAGGTTATCGAGGCTCACTGGCTCTTCGAGGTCCCCTCGGATTCAATAGAGGTAATTGTGCATCCTCAGAGCATCGTCCACTCCATGATCCGTCTGGTGGATGGGACTGTGCTTGCACAGCTTTCCGTGCCGGACATGAAGGGGCCAATAGCGTACGCGCTGACCTATCCGGGAGTGCGGGCGTCCAGAGTGATGGAGCCTCTGGATTTTACGAAGGTTCGAGAGCTTACGTTCCTGCCCCTCGATAACGAAAAGTTTCCAAGTATCCAACGGGCTAGGGCCTGTCTTTCGGGTGCCAATGGGGCGCCCGCCGTTTTGAATACCGCGAATGAGTTCGCCGTCTCTTCTTTTTTGGCGCGTGCGATCTCGTTTGAGAGTATACATACCCTTATAGGGGAATCGCTTGAGGTCTTCGGGCACCGAACCTACGATTCGCTGGAGGAGCTCTTTTCACTTACTAAAGAGGTGACGGAGTGGTCTCGACAATACGTAGCGAGTATCCGACACTAGGGAGATATGGGAACAATATTGGCAATTATCATCCTCGGCGTATTGGTGTTTGTTCACGAACTTGGACACTTTCTGGTCGCAAAGTATTTTGGGGTAGGTGTTCTTGAGTTTGCGCTTGGTTTCGGCCCGGTGCTCGGCCGCTTCCAAAAAGGAGAGACTACTTACACGATACGCGCCATCCCGCTTGGAGGCTTCGTCCGAATGGCGGGCGACGATCCGCGCATGGTCGAGGGACTTGAAAGTGGTGCTACGGAGGCTGGTGGAGCTTCACCCGTAGAGGGCACGCAAGAAGAGCTAACTCCGGCTCAGATAGCCATGACCCAAGACGAAGCTCGATGGTTTCTGAAGAAGCCATACCTTCCCCGATGCGCAATCGTGTTCGCAGGGCCACTTTTTAACTTTCTCTTCGCGTGGTTCCTCGCCGCCGGAATGTATTTCACCTTGGGACTCCCTACAATCCAAGATGGTCCAGTCACCATTGGCGTGGTGCAGCCCGGGCTGCCTGCGGAGATAGCGGGTATAAAATCAGGCGATAGGATTCTTTCAGTCGGTGGTCGCCAGATAAAGACCTTTAAGGAGCTCGTTGACGTGGTTCGGAGCTCGGACGGTAAAGAGCTCGTGTTTAACCTTGAACGTCCGGAAGGTGAGATCTCCGCCGAGGAAAAGGGTGTCTACAAACCTCTCTCCATAACGGTAAATCCTAAGGCAGGAGTGGCCGAGTTGGATGTCTTGGAAGGGAGCTCCGCGTCAAAGCCGACGTATCGAATTGGCATATCGCCGGCGTTGACCAACGTGACCTACGAACCTGTGGGACTTATTGGTGCTCTCGACGCTGGGCAAAAGCAGGTTGTGAATCTCTCTCTTCAGACTCTGCGAGTCGTGAAGGCGCTCCTTACGGGATTAATCTCACCGCAAAAGACAATCGGAGGACCGATAGAGATAATTAAGCAGACCGCGGCGAGCGCGAATGAGGGTTGGGTCGCGATCATTTCGATGATGATATTCCTCAACGTTACGCTTGGTGTGATGAATCTCCTTCCTATCCCGGTTTTGGATGGTGGTCATCTTACGCTCTTTACTCTTGAGCTTCTGAGGGGCAAGCCCCTCAGTCTGCGCGTGCAAGAGTACGCGACCCGTGTTGGGATGACGGTTCTGCTCTTCCTAATGATCTTCGCGATAGGGAATGATATCAGACGGGCGCTCTTCTAGTGTCTCGTCTCGTAAGTTTTTTCATCTGTCGCCGGGCTATGGCTGCGACGAGCATTAGTGGTTTCTATGGTGTGTTCGCCGTTATCGGCGGCGAAAACGAACAGTCATCGTGCTGCAACAAACACCGTCAAGATGAAAGAACTTTTTTGATGCAACACTAGTAGGGCGGCAGGTTCGGATGAACATCTTGGCAGTAGATACGAGCGGCTCCTTTTGTAGCGTCGCGTTGTCGGTAGCGGGGCAAGTATTCTCTCTATCCTCCGCTGGTACCGGGGATCACTTTGAGCAGTTGCCGCGCATGGTGCAAGAGCTGTGTGAGAGTTCTGGAGTTCAGCCGGGCTCTATTCAAGAGGTTCGCATAGGATTGGGGCCGGGGTCGTTTACGGGGCTCCGGATCGGCATGAGCTTCGTGAAGGGATTGTCTTGGTCGTTACGAGTGCCTTTGACGGGATATTCCTCTTTTGCTGCGGTAGCGGCGGCTGCGTTTGTCCATGAGGAAACCCCGGAGCGGGTTGTGGTAGTGGCGGATGCTCGGCGTGATGAGGGCTTTGTCGCGCAGTTTTCAAGAGGGAGCGGGGTCGATGTGGCGCCGTGTATAATCCCTATCGCTGAGCTGCGTATGGCTCCCTGGTCGATTGCAGAGGACGGGGTGGCAGTTGTGTCTCCTCAGCGGGATTTTTCAATTGAGGGCGTTTCAATCCGCTCTGAAGGAGAGGCGGCGCGTGGAATACTACTTCTCCCTGCGGATGCGCAGTCGAGCTTCAGTATTCAGGAAATTTCAGTCATGGAGCCTACTTATCTCCGTGCCGTTGCCGCCAAGACCATCGAAGAGCGCAAAATAGGGGCTTGACGGCGGATCCGCTGCCTGGTAACCATGGCGATAGGCAGTACACCACCGTGTGCTGACCAGTGCGTCATCGCACCCAATCATCAGAGTTTCGCGCATTCCTTCATTTTCCCAGTAAGGGCATTGTTCGTACTACGCAGGTCCTGCGTACGTGTGAGGTCCAAATGGGAGGAGAGCGCTGCGGGTCTCGATGACGGGGACGTTTCAGGACATCCAAGGTTATCTCTTCAAGTCGGTTTCGAGGTCATTCCAAAATTATTCGCTCAGAGTAATTAATCGGTAGAGCCAAGTAACGGGTAGAGCGCCGCGCGGCACGATGCTCTTGGATAAATGTGTATAAGAATAATTTGAGTACTTCATGAACCTCAATGAATTAAAACGCCTCAAGTCTGAAGAGTTAATGAAGTTAGCAGCCGAGTTTGAGATCGAGGCTGCTAACACGATGAGGCGTCAGGAGCTGATCTTCGGCATCCTAGCCGCTCAATCTGAATCGAATGGCGGCATCTACGCCAGTGGCGTACTAGAGTGTCTTCCCGATGGTTTTGGATTCCTCCGTTCTCCCGATTACAACTACCTTCCGGGCCCGGACGATGTCTACGTGTCGCCTGCTCAGATTCGACGGTTCGGTCTTAAGACCGGAGACACGATTGAGGGTCAGATCCGTTCACCGCGAGAGAAAGAGGGCGAGCGTTATTTCGCGCTTCTTAAGGTTAACTCTGTTAACTATGATTCGCCCGAGGTTCTAAAGACAAAGATCCACTTTGATAATCTTACGCCGCTTTATCCTAACGAGCGGCTCAAGCTCGAGAGCAAGAAAGATGGGCTCGCGACTCGAATTATGGATCTCTTCTGCCCGGTGGGTAAGGGACAACGATCGCTTATCGTTGCTCCTCCGCGTACCGGTAAGACAGTCCTTCTTCAGAATATCGCGAACGCAATTACTGAGAATCATCCAGAGGTGGTTCTTCTTGTGCTTCTCATCGACGAGCGCCCTGAGGAAGTTACTGATATGGCGCGCTCCGTGAAGGGAGAGGTCGTGAGCTCGACGTTCGATGAGCCCGCTCAGCGCCACGTTCAGGTCGCCGATATGGTTATCGAGAAAGCGAAGCGTCTCGTTGAGCACAAGCGAGATGTGGTTATCCTTCTCGACTCGATTACTCGTCTCGCCCGTGCGTATAACACCGTCGTTCCTCCGAGTGGAAAGATCCTCTCGGGAGGTGTGGACGCGAACGCTCTTCACAAGCCGAAGCGATTCTTCGGAGCCGCTCGTAACGTGGAAGAGGGGGGAAGTCTCACCATCATCGGTACCGCGCTCATCGAGACGGGAAGCCGAATGGACGAGGTTATCTTCGAGGAGTTCAAGGGAACGGGTAACAGTGAGGTCGTGCTCGATAGAAAACTCAGCGAGCGACGTATTTACCCATCGATGGACATCAAGGCATCAGGAACTCGAAAGGAAGATCTCCTTCTCGAGAACGATGTGCTCCAGAAGGTTTGGTTGCTCAGAAAGGTACTCAATCCACTTAATACCGTAGAGGCCATGGAGTGGCTCTTGAGTAAGATGGATGGAACAAAGAGCAACAAAGAATTCCTCGACATGATGAAGGGATAAGGTGTTTCGGCCTCGTTTTCGAGGCTCCACCAACGTATGACCTCAGTATGACCTCAGAGGCCCGACCGATACGAGTTCTCGCGGTGGATGACGATCCGGAGGGATTGTTCGCCCTTGAGCAACTGCTTCTCTTGAGGGGGTATGAGGTCATTACCGCTGCCTCCGGAACCGAGACGCTCCATAAGGCGCGGACCGAATCTCCAGACCTGATCCTTTTGGATGTGGTGATGCCGGAGCCGAACGGATACGAGGTTGCAAAGATCCTGAAAGGGGATCCTGAGCTTCGCTACGTTCCCATCGTTCTCCTCACGGGCAAGGATGAGCTTGAGGATATTATCCGCGGTCTCGACCAAGGCGCGGATGACTACATCTGCAAACCGTACAACTCTCACGAGCTTCTTGCTCGCATTCACGCGACGGTTCGCATGCGCGCACTGTATGGCGAGCTTCGTGACGCAAAGAGAGAGAATCGACGATTGCAGGCTAGGATGGGGGAGGAGTTCTCCTTCGCGAATATTATCGGCCATAGTCCGGCGATGCGGTCTCTCTATGACATGATGAGCAAAGTCATTGAGACCGATGTGCCTGTATTGATCACGGGAGAGTCGGGTACTGGCAAGGAGCTCGTCGCTACCGCTCTGCACGTGAACGGACCTCGCAAAGATAAGCCGTTCGTGGTCCAGAATTGCTCCGCCTTCAATGAGAACCTCCTCGAGTCTGAGCTCTTTGGTCACGTAAAGGGCTCGTTCACGGGCGCTACGCGCGATAAACAGGGCCTTTTTGAGGTCGCTGATGGAGGAACGTTCTTTCTCGACGAGTTGGGCGAGATGAGTCCAGCTCTTCAAGTGAAGCTCCTTCGAGTGCTTCAAGATGGGACCTTCATGCCCGTAGGTGGCGTGAAGCAGAAACAGGTTAATGTTCGTGTTATAGCCGCTACCAATCGAAATCTAGAGGAGATGGTTCGAGCAGGAACCTTTCGTGAGGATCTCTACTATCGGCTTAACGTAGTAAATCTTCGTCTCCCGCCGCTTCGTGAACGTCAGGGTGATATCCCACTTCTCGTTGAGTTCTTTCTCGGAAAATTCACTGGAGGTTCCGGGAGGGGACGTAAGGAGATCGATCCGGAAGCTATGGCAGCCCTTGAGGGGTACACCTGGCCAGGAAATATTCGACAACTCGAGAATGAGATGCAGCGTGCTCACGTTATGAGTGGCAAAGAGAGCCTTATTACGAGGCTCTCTCTCTCTCCAGCGGTGGCTGAAAATACCGCAATTTCTCCACACCTCGCCGCGGCAGCGGACGGTAAACTCAAAGATGTTCTTGAGTCTGTTGAACGAGATATGATTCTGTCGGCTCTCAAGCGTTGTGATGGAAATAAGAGTGAAGCGGCTCGCCAGCTTGGAATCTCTCGCTCCAATCTGATCGCGAAAGCCCAGAGTTTCGGAATCGAGTAATCTTTCTCACCCTACGTATCGGATTATGCCAATGAGTGTTCGAGCGATCTTAGTCAGTGCAGATCTCATGTTCATTTCTAAAGTAAAAGAGGTCGCGGCCGCGACGAACGCGACGGTAACCGTTGCTCGCTCGGTTGGCGCGCTTGAGAAGGCATTAAACGAATCAGGTGATTCGGGGGTGCTTATGCTCGATCTGGAAAAATCTGGAGCCCCTCTTGATGCGCTAGAACCTTTATTCCTCGCGACTACCTCTCGTGGATGGACCGGTGTGAGCTTCTTCTCGCACGTGCATGAGGAGCTTGAGCAGATCGCGAATGCGAAGGGCCTCGGGGTGGTAATGCCGCGGTCGAGGTTTGTAAAACTCCTTCCAACGCTCCTCACCGAAGGGCGCGTTCCGTAGTGCCTCAGTGCATTCTAAGATTCGGTGCATTTGAAGATTCACTGCATTTGAAGATAGGGAGAGCTGCCTGTTGTTAGTGCTCGCGGGGAGTATGCCATAACGGCGTTTCGTCTCTGCTTGCCACTCTCTATCGCTAGGTTACCCCATAAGTTACCCCCTAAAAATCCTTGTTGTACCAACTTTGTCCCCAAAGTTCTGTTGGGCGGCATCGTAAAATTAGACGTAATGCGCGGGTTGTTTTACCGAGCGGGTAGTTACATTTCTCCTCAAGCGAAATTGATTCTGTGTCGATGTAGCCGTTGGATGTTTGGACTATCACTCGTAGCGTGGAATCGTAATGACCGAATTATCTTCTATTCCTTGGTACCTCGTGGCTGTTCCCGTTGGCACGCTTGTTGGAGCATACCTGGTTAGTAAACTGCTTCGACTTTCTCTGCTGGCATCCTTATTGGGTGGGGCGGCGCCGCTTGCTTTGCCCTACGTTGACCTCTCTGTGTTTCCCAAGGTCGCCGCGTTTGAGCCGCATATTCAGATAGGAGGCGCTTGGGGGATTCTTCTCGTGATGGCGCTTGGGTGGGTTCTCCTCCGTGGCATGGTGAAAGGAGTTTCGGGTCCACTTAGTCTTCTCCGGTGTGGTTATCTCGTGCTCCTCTCCCTTGCGCTTTCGGTAGTGGCCGTTTTGTTCGCGCAACCCGAATTACTCGACGCGCACGCTCCGGGTTGGCGTGGAACAGGAGGGCTCGTTCTTCTTTGCGCAACGATGGTAGGTATGTCGATAGCGTTCCTTCGGATCTTTAAGTCAGCTGCGTTGCTTGCGCTCTGGTCTTTCGCTTCGCTTGTGCTTGCAAGTGAGATATTTTTCCAAAAGTTGCCGAGCGACCTCGAGAGGGAAGATCTTGAAAGGATCGAATCGTCCGTAGAGAGTGGATTTGTGAAAGCGGCTATTCGCACCATTCCTATCCGCAATCAGTAGATAGCGCTTCTACTTGGAGTGGCGTCTGTAGGTATCGAGGCCAACAAGGGTAAAGCCGGCAAGTATAAATCCGATCCCGCCAAGGGTAACGATCTCGTAGAAATCTTTCCTAGAATCCAGTCTTTGAATCCCAAGAGAGTCGAGGGCTTGCTGTTGGTCCATGGCGTCCTTTTGCGCCGCGATTACCGCGTTATGGTAATACTCCCCTTTCTTTTGACCGACCAAGACGTTACCCAGCCCCAACAGGAGCAAGAGGATGCCGCTTGTACCGATTGTGTTTAGGCGTCTACGGGTTCGCATGGTGTCTCTGGATTTTTCTGATGGTGACACATGGGGAGGCGTTTGACGATAGCGGTCCCCTCAACTTACCCTCTGGTGCTGGGACCGTGGCGATTGGTAGAAACATCGTATGAGCGACGCGATCGTTGAGCAGCAGGCGATAGGGGGCATCTCACCTGTTGAGCCCTTGCCCCAAAAGAAGGTGCGCCGGCGCGCGTTGGCTAAGGCTGTGCTCTCGCTGGTAGGGGTTCTTGCGGCCTATCGAGCTGTTCCGATTTACTACTACTATTTCGACCTCAAGGTGAGTTGTCGGCAGGTTCTCAGGGACGCCGAGATAGAATCTGACGAGGAGATAAAGATGAGGCTTTTTGACGTTATTGAACGCCATGGAATACCGGCATCGGTCCGTGATATTCAGGTCCGTAGAGGGGAGGGTAAGATATGGATAGCTGTGCCTTATCAGGAGGATATACAGGTAACTATCCTCGGTAAAACCCTGACGCTTTTTAGTTTTAGTTTCAGTCCCTCCGCAGAAAGGGTATACAGTTAGTAAGGAATTAACCGTATGACGACGAAGTACAAACCGGTCCCCCGCGAGTGGCAGCTGGTCATGGATGAGGACACTATCGCGCGAGCTGTGTCCCGCATGAGCTTTGAGATCCTTGAGAAGGATCGGGATATTAAAAACCTCGCGATCGTCGGCATTCGTACTGGTGGAGAGTTTTTGGGAAAACGGCTCCAGCAGGAGATTCAACGGATCGAGGGGGTGGATGTTACCTACGGCGTTATAGACATCACCTTGTATCGAGATGACCTCTCAAGCGCTCAGTCGCAGCCAACATTGAGGGGTACAGACCTGCCCTTTAGGATAGCGGGCTCTCGAATCGTCCTGGTGGACGATGTTCTCTTCACGGGGCGTACGATTCGCTCCGCCCTTGACGCGATAATTGACTTCGGAAGGCCCCGACGGGTCGAGCTTGCGGTTCTGTGTGACCGTGGTTACCGCGAGTTGCCAATCCAGGCAGATTACGTCGGTAAAGTGGTGCCGTGCCAACGTTCCCAGCTGGTTCGAGTGCGCTTAAGCGAGATGGGGTACCGGGATGGTGCCTACCTGATCGATAGGGAAGAGCGATAGCTGTTTGACACAGCGTTTTTTCTGAATACTCCCATTCTGAGAAGCATGGAAAGGCAGCCTCTATCCCGAGCTCGCCAATGACTGAATATGTTAAAAAATCGTGAAATAAACAGGGCTTGAGGTCTTGTAAAGTTCCCTGCGCTGCTGTTAACTCAACGCTCGATGGTCGACCACCTGTTGGGAATACAAGGGCTTTCGAAGAGTGAAATTTATCGGTACCTCGACACGGCACACTCGTTCGTGGAGGTTTCTGAAAGGGATATTAAAAAAGTTCCTACTCTTCGCGGAAAAACGATAGTCAACGTCTTTTTTGAGCCGAGCACCCGAACTCTTTCAAGCTTTGACATTGCTGGTAAACGTCTCTCCGCTGATACCATCAACGTCAGTATCGGTTCTAGTTCGGTAAAGAAGGGAGAGACGCTCCTCGATACCGTTCGCACACTGGAGTCGATGAACCCCGATGTGCTCGTGATGCGACACTCTGAGAGTGGAGCTCCGCACTTCGCATCGCGATACCTCAGCCGCACGTCCGTCGTTAACGCGGGGGACGGAGCTCACGAACACCCTACTCAAGCGCTTCTAGACCTCCTTACACTCCGCCAGCATTTCGCTACCAAGAAGCGGGGCCTCGAAGGTCTGCGCGTCGGGTTCGTCGGGGACGTCCGACATTCACGCGTCGCTCGTAGTAGCATCTGGGCGCACTTGACTCTCGGTAACGAGGTCCGTCTTATCGGCCCAAATACTTTGGTACCCACGGATTTCGCGAAGGGGGCATTCGGTACGGATTCGGTGCGGGTATACAACGATCTCGCAAAGGGGCTTGAGGGTTTAGATGTTGTAGTTTCTCTGCGTATGCAGCTTGAGCGGCAAGAGGAGCACTACGTTCCTAACCTTGATGAGTACAGCAAAGAGTACTGCGTGAGCGAACGGATGCTCGCTAAGTACGCGCCGGATAGTATTGTTATCCATCCTGGTCCGATGAACCGAGGAACGGAGATCTCGGGCGACGTTGCTGATGGCCCGCGATCCTTAATTCGGCAGCAAGTTACTAATGGTGTGGCGGTGCGGATGGCGGTTCTCTATCTGCTGGCCAGAACTGTTGGAGCAACAGAGGAGGTTGGGCATGGCTAAAGCGAGGCCGGTAGTTATTCACGGTGGCACACTTATCGACGCCGCGTCTGATCGGGATGGTGAGTTCGATCTCCTTATTGAGGATGGCAAAGTCAAAGCGATAGAGAAGCCGGGTGTTCTAAAAGAGCACGCTGAGGCTGAGCACATTGACGCCAAGAAGCAGTGGGTGATGCCGGGTTGTATCGACTTGCACGTCCATCTTCGAGAGCCAGGTGAAGAGTGGAAGGAGACCGTGCAAACCGGAGCAGAGGCGGCTGCGCTTGGAGGTTTCACCTCTATCTGTTGTATGCCGAATACAAAACCGGCGAACGACTCTGCCGAGGTAACGCGGTTTATACTTGAAAAAGCGAAGGCTGCAGGCGCGTCCCGAGTTCTTCCGATCGGCGCGATCTCGATGGAGCGAAAGGGAAAGCAGCTCGCTCCGTACTCTGAGCTTGCTAAAGCGGGATGCGTCGCGTTCTCTGACGATGGTGACCCGGTCGCTGATGCTGGTCTGATGCGCCGCGCTCTTGAGTGGTGTTTGATGCTCGGACTTCCTCTCTCGTGCCACGAGGAGGATCGAAATCTTAGCTGTGGTGGATGCATGAACGAGTCGCCTCGTTCTCTTCGTCTTGGCCTCAAGGGATTTCCCGGGGTTGCCGAAGACGTGATGATAGCGCGCGACATTGAGCTTGCGCGTTTCACGAAGGGAAAAGTTCATATCTGTCACGTATCAACCGCTCGTGGAGTGGAATTGATTCGCCGCGCGAAGAACGACGGCATTAACATTACTTGCGAAGTCGCTCCTCACCACCTTCTCCTTGATGATAGTTGCTGTGAGACCTACGACACGGCTTTCAAGATGATGCCTCCGCTAAAAGATAATGAGGATATCGCTGGGTTGATAGCGGGACTTAAGGATGGAACGGTCGACGCGATCGCCAGCGATCACGCGCCGCACGACAGAGATAGTAAGCTCGTGGAGTTTTCGCGCGCGACGGTTGGAATTCTAGGACTTCAGACGAGTTTGCCCCTCCTTATTGAGATGAGCGCGGAAGGGGTTCTCTCTCGACGTCGAATGGTAGAGCTGCTCTGTTCGGGGCCAGCTAAGTCGTTTGACCTTCCGTACGGAAGATTATCCGTTGGCAGTGACGCTGACGTAATCGTCGTGGATCCAAATCGCACGTGGCGGTTTGCGGAGGAGGATATCCGCTCGAAATCGAAAAATAGCCCTTTTGTCGGGCGAGACCTTAAGGGACTCGCCGTGCACACCTTTGTTGGTGGGCGTCACGTTGTCGTAAACGGACGACTGGCGTCGGAGATGGCATTGAATACGAAGTGAGTTGAGGCTGGGTATGAAGATAGAAAAGACGCAGCAACAGAGTATAGAAGCGCGCGGTGAGACCGGCTATTTCGCGCTCGCTGATGGGAAGGTATTCAAGGGACGATGCTTCGGAGCTTTGCGTGGAGCTTCCAATCCAGTGACTGGCGAAGCTGTGTTCAACACCTCGATGTACGGCTATCAGGAGATCCTTACAGACCCAAGTTACGCCGGACAGATCATGTGCTTTACCTATCCGCACATCGGCAACGTCGGCTGCAATGAGGAAGACGTTGAATCCTCCCGAATCTACACTGAGGGGTTAGTGGTTCGAGTCGCGCATAAGGAGCCCTCCAATTTTCGTTCGACCGTCTCTCTCCAGTCGTATCTCGCCAAGAGCAACGTGATGGGGCTTGAAGGTATCGATACGCGACAGATCGTCGCGCATCTTCGAGACAACGGCGCTCAGATGGCGGTGATGGCTGGAGGTGAAGGGGTAGATCCTCAACAGCTCGTGGCGCAAGCCAAGGATCTCGGATCGATGGAAGGCAAGGACTACGTCAAGCACGTTGCGTGCAAGGAGATCTATACATGGGACAAGCTCCCATGGAGTCTGAGCGGAGGAAACTCTCGTAAGCTTTCGCAAGAGCAGCTCGTCTCTCGGCCTCACGTTGTAGCGATTGATTGCGGTGTTAAGACGAACATCCTTCGCCTCTTGGTCGATGTTGGGTTTCGGGTGACGGTAGTTCCCGCGGGAACTACTTCATCGGAGATTATGGCCCTTAGGCCTGACGGGGTCTTTCTCTCAAACGGTCCTGGTGACCCGGCAACCCTTGGGTACGTCGTGAAGCCCGTCCAAGAGATGTTAGGAAAAGTGCCGATGTTCGGTATCTGCCTCGGGCATCAGATCCTCGGCCAAGCCCTGGGTGGAAAAACCTACAAGTTGAAGTTCGGGCACCGTGGAGGAAACCATCCGGTGCGCGATGAGACGACTGGTAAGGTTGAGATCACCGTTCAGAATCACGGTTTCGCCGTGCACAAAGACAGCTTACCAAAGAATGTTTTCATCTCTCACCTGAATCTCAATGACATGACCGTTGAAGGTCTTGAATCGAAGGAGGCTCGAGCATTCTCGGTGCAGTATCACCCGGAATCATCGCCAGGTCCTCACGATTCTAGGTACCTGTTTAAACGGTTCCATGACTTGGTAATGGGTGGGGCCCGATAGTGGAGTGAGCGCGAAGGCGGATCGTTATGCCAAAGAGAACTGATATAAAGTCAATTTTGTTGATTGGGTCTGGTCCGATTGTGATCGGGCAAGCGTGTGAGTTTGATTACTCGGGTACTCAGGCGATCAAGGCCCTGAAGCAAGAGGGATACAAAGTGATCCTGGTGAACTCAAATCCGGCGACGATCATGACGGACCCAGAGTTCGCGGACCGCACCTATATTGAGCCGATCACGGCCGACTTCGTGGAAGAGATTATTCGAATTGAGCGACCGGATGCCGTTCTTCCGACGATGGGAGGGCAGACCGCGCTCAATACCGCTCTTGAACTTGAGGAGCGAGGCGTCTTTGAGAAGTACGGATGTCAGCTCATCGGAGCTAACGTCGAGTCGATTAAAACCGCCGAAGATCGTGACCTCTTCCGTAAAGCCATGGATGAAATAGGGCTCGAATCGGCGCGCTCGATGCTCGCTACCTCAATGCCTGACGCTGAAGAGGCTGCGAAGGTGTTGGGTTATCCGTTGGTGCTTCGTCCCTCACGAACACTTGGAGGAACGGGTGGAGGAATCGTGTACGCGGCTGATGAGCTGCACAGAAAGGTAGCGATAGCGCTCTCCGCGAGCCCGAATCATGAAGTTCTGATCGAAGAGTCGCTCCTTGGATGGAAGGAGATAGAGCTTGAGGTGATGCGAGATCTCAAGGATAACGTGGTGATCGTATGCGGTATCGAGAACTTCGATCCAATGGGAGTTCACACTGGGGACTCAATCACGGTTGCCCCGATTCAGACGCTCACTGACAAAGAGTATCAACTGCTCCGCGACGCCGCTATCAAGGTAATGCGAAGAATAGGAGTTGATACAGGCGGCTCGAACGTTCAGTTCGCGCTTAATCCCAAAGATGGTCGTATCATCGTTATCGAGATGAATCCGCGCGTATCCCGAAGCTCGGCGCTCGCTTCTAAGGCGACAGGGTTTCCGATCGCGAAGATCGCCGCGAAACTCGCGGTAGGGTACACCCTCGATGAGATATCAAATGATATTACGAAAGAGACCCCGGCGTGTTTTGAACCATCGATCGACTACGTAGTCGTAAAGATTCCGCGTTTCAATTTTGAGAAGTTTCCGGCGGCGGATCACTCACTCGGAACTCAGATGAAATCAGTTGGAGAGGTGCTTTCGTTCGGTCGAACGTTCCAAGAGGCTCTTCAGAAAGCGATGTGTTCGATGGAGATGGACACCTACGGGTTCGATCGAGACAAGCTTACCAAGGATCTCGGCAAGCAGGAGCTTCTTGAGGCTACGAAGAAAGCGGCTCCGCAGCGTTTGTGGTTGGTAGGAGAGGCGCTTCGCGCGGGGTTCTCGGTGCGGGACCTCTATCACGCTACTGCGATAGACCCGTGGTTTCTTGGACAGATTGATGAACTGATACAGACTGAGGAGTCCTTAAAGGGAAGGTCGATTGAGTCCCTCGATAGTGAGAGCTTGCGAGAGATAAAATCGCTCGGATTCTCGGATCGACGCCTGGCGCAACTTTTGGATGTTAAAGAGGCGGCTGTGCGCGACTATCGTAAGAAGCTCAATGTTAGGAGCTCTTTTAAGTCGGTTGATACGTGTGCCGCTGAGTTTGTAGCCCACACGCCGTACCTCTATTCGACGTATGATGCGGGATCTGACGCTCCGCCAACCGATCGAAAGAAGATTATTATCCTTGGCGCGGGGCCCAACCGAATCGGACAGGGTATTGAATTCGATTACTGCTGCGTGCACGCGGCAATGGCTCTGAAAGAGGATGGCTTCGAGACCATCATGGTGAACTGCAACCCAGAGACCGTATCGACAGATTACGATACAAGCGATCGGCTGTACTTTGAGCCGCTCACCGTCGAGTCGGTAATGTCGATCGTAGAGCGAGAGAAGCCTGTTGGCGTCATCGTTCAGTTCGGTGGGCAAACGCCACTTCGTATCTCGGCGGAGCTCGCCGCGTTGGGCGTGCCGGTTATTGGAACCTCTGTAGAGTCAATTGATGTGGCTGAGGATCGTGAGCGGTTCTCCGCGCTGATTCAAAAGCTCGGATTGAAACAGCCGAAATACGCGACCGCGCGCTCGGCGGATGAGGCTCTCCTCGCGGCCCGAAAGGTTGGATTCCCTCTCATGATCCGGCCTTCGTTTGTGCTTGGCGGACGGGCTATGCGCGTTATTTACACTGAGGATGAGGTGCGAAGCTACATGCACGAAGGGGTCGAGGTCTCTCACGATAGGCCGGTACTCCTTGATCGATTCCTGGATAGCGCCATCGAAGTAGATGTTGATGCCGTTAGTGATGGTGAGCAGGTGCTTATAGCCGGGGTAATGGAGCACATTGAGCCAGCGGGCATTCACTCTGGGGATAGTTCGTGCTGCTTACCGCCCCAGACGCTCTCTCAAAAAGTCGTAGAGGAGCTTAAGCGTCAGGCCAAGATTCTCGCGAAGGAGTTGGATGTTGTTGGTCTCATGAACATTCAGTTCGCGGTTACGCAGGCTGAAGAGATCTTTATTCTTGAGGTGAATCCGCGAGCGTCCCGGACCGTTCCGTTTGTGAGTAAGGCGACAGGGATTCCGTGGGCAAAGGTCGCGTCGCGCGTGATGGCCGGAAAGAAGCTGCGTGAGATAGGCGTTCACGAGGTCGAGCCGGTGGGATACGTATCGGTGAAGGCGTCGGTGTTTCCATTCAGCAAATTCCCAGGAGTGGATACCGTTCTTGGACCTGAGATGAAATCGACGGGTGAGGTGATGGGCATCCACGCAAACTTCGGTGGTGCGTTCGCGAAGAGTCAGTTCGCCTCGAGTACGAAGCTTCCGTCTGAGGGGAAGGTATTCTTAAGCATTCGTGATGGTGATAAGGCTTCATTGCCAGCGATCGTTAAACGCCTCTCTGGTCTTGGTTTCGGTGTGGTCGCGACAAAGGGCTCCGCGGACTTTCTTAGCCAGCACGGGATTACCGTTGAGGTTGTGAACAAGGTGCGAGACGGTTCGCCTCATATCGTCGATATGTTAGGCACCGGAGCGGTTTCGCTGGTCATTAACACGCCCGAAGGGTGGCAACCGGTGATGGACTCCAAGTCTATTCGCATCGTAGCGAATGAGCTCCGAATTCCGACGTACACCACTATTGCGGCTGGTCGTGCCGTGGTCGAGGCGCTTGGTATGGTCAAGGATGGAAGCTATCTCTCGGTGAGGGCTCTTCAGGACTATTTGAGCCCTGCTGTGGTAGAGCCGCAAAAGAAAGCTGCTACTCCGTAATTGGCTTTGGTGGACTACCGATCTCCGCGAGTTCCCGTCGCGCGCTTAGCAGAGGGGTTCTCATGGTATTCTCAAGTCTGTCCGTAATGAGAGGGAACTGAACGAGAAGCGCTTTGAGTAGCGTTGCTCGAAGCTCAGGATTCTCCTGTGCTGTAAGGGCATGAGTTTGTTCCGCGAGATCTCGTAAGTCGTTGATGGTGGACGCGAGCCAGTTTGCGATAACAGGAACTTGGTCGGCTTCAGGCTCGATGACTTGCTCAATAGGACTCAACGCCGCGATCGCGGATGCGATGTGGCGGACCGTCATGTTGATGGCGGTTGAATCCATGGCACGTAGGGGAGAGGCGCCCGGTTGAAGGCTCTTGAAGGCTGTCTCAAGTAATTCTGCGCATCTGTTTACCGCTCCTTCAAATTCATTGATGGTGCTCATGCGCATCCCTGGTCGATAGGGTGGTAGAGTACCCAAGGTCGTCCACTCGGACCCTGTCCTCTTGTGGTCATGCGGCTGCGGCGAATTGAATGATGACATAGCTTTCCCTACTGACTTGGAAATCCTATCGCGCCCCGATTCCTTATGCACATTTTTAGGGGGTGTTTTTAGAGGCTCTAAGGGGCCTCTGGTAGAAAATATGCCCCAAATATGCCCCATGTGGGCTATAATTCTAATGGTATGAGGTAGTTGTCCTTGGGGCGTGGGGATGGGGACCCTTAGTGCTCCGAGGAGCTCTAAGTCCCCGGTCTCCCGATAGTTGGTCAGTTGGTAATCGCGGCCATTTACAGCGCTGGGGCGCTTTGATAACCTGTTGCGATAGTTCATATATTTCTGTGGCAGCGGCCTAGTCAGGCGCTGGCAGGAGTATAATCGCAGACTCGTTGAAATTCTCGGTTGTTCGTTCGCGATAACGCCCGTTCGCGATTGAGATTTTCACGGTTCGCTCATGAGGGAGTTTGTTAAGTATGGCCCGCATTACCGTCGAAGATTGTCTCGTTCAGGAAAATAACCGTTTCTCCCTTGTGCAGCTTTGCTCAAAGCGCACGAAGCAACTTCTTGGCGGTTCGACCGCGCAGATAACAGATCGAAGAAATAAATCAGTTGTAACGGCTCTCCGTGAAATCGCTAACGGAAAGGTTCGTTTTATGACACCGGATGAGACCGTGGCCTTCGAAGAGGAGAAAGCTCGTGAAGCTGAGGCTGCTCGCCACTCTCAAGTTGTTGAGCGTGAGCGTCGTCCAGAGATCGGCGCAGGCCTCTTCTCGAGTGGTAGTGATACTCGTTCTACCGATTTCCTTCGGGAGTCCCTTGCTAAGACCGGACCAGTAGCCGCTGATGATGATGAGGAGTAGGACGCTGGGGTAGGTTGCGTAGATGGCCAGCAGTGGTTTTGAAAATAGCCTAACCGCGAGGATGCAGGTGCCAAACGCGCGCAGCCTGCTCCTCCGCTATACATCCAGCACCTTTTCCTCCGAAGACGACGCTGTCGCTCATTGCGGCGAACAGCAGCCCAGGGGGTTTTTGAAATCACTTCTACGTAGTTAGGTTGGTTCGCCTGTATGTCGTTTGAGCAGCTGGCGGAGGCCCTTAAAAAGTACCATCCAAGTCCTGATCTTGAGGCCCTTAAGAAGGCGTACGATTTTGCCTTCCAATGTCACAGCGGACAGATCCGCGCTTCTGGAGAGCCGTACTTCAACCATGTTGAGGAGACGGCTCTTCTCGTTTGTAAGCTCAAACTAGATGAACCTTCCGTCATCGCCTCGCTTCTTCATGACACAATCGAAGATAGCGACGTTTCGCGTGAGGATTTGCAGCGTGAATTTGGCCCGGGCGTGGCTGATATCGTTGAGGGCGTCACGAAGCTTACGCGAATCGAATTCGAATCGCGTGAAGAGAAGCAGGCGGAGAATTTTCGCAAGATGCTCCTCGCGATGGCGAAAGACATTCGCGTGGTTCTCGTTAAATTGTGTGACCGCTTGCACAATATGCGAACGCTCAAGTTCTTCTCTGAAGAGAAGCAACAGCGAATAGCGACTGAGACGCAAGAGATCTACGCGCCGCTCGCCAATCGCCTAGGAATCCATTGGCTGAAATCTGAACTTGAGGATCTCTGTCTCCTATATCTGCGTCCAGAGCTTCACGAGCAGATTGAGGCTCACATCCAGAAGAGCGCCTCAGAACGAGACGCGTACGTCGACAAGGTGACCCTTGAGATTCAGAAGACTCTCTCCGAGGCCGGAGTATCCGCGTCGGTAAAGGGGCGAGGGAAGCACTTTTACTCAATCTGGCAGAAGATGGAGAAGGATAAACTCTCCTTCGAGGATGTGTACGATATCCTCGGATTTCGGGTAATCGTGCCGACGGTGCGAGCTTGTTATGAGTCTCTCGGAGTCGTGCATTCAGCATGGAAGCCGGTGCCTGGACGGTTCAAAGATTTCATCGCGATGCCGAAGCCAAATATGTATCAGTCGTTGCATACGACGGTCATTGGACCGGAGGGTCAGCGCATCGAGATTCAGATTCGAACCCCAGAGATGCACCGCATCGCCGAAGAGGGTATCGCGGCTCATTGGCGATACAAGGAGGGCGAGGGGGCTCCAGCATTTGATCTCCAGTGGGTCAAAGAGCTCGTTGAAACTCAGCAATATCTCAAGAATCCGGACGAGTTCATTCAGTCTGTAAAGGGAGAGCTCTATCCAGAAGAGGTGTTCGTCTTTACTCCAAAGGGAGACCTGATCCGATTGTCGTATGGCGCCACGTGTGTTGATTTCGCCTACGCGGTTCACACCGATGTCGGGCATCGAACGGTTGGCGCTCGCGTGAACGGTCAGATGGTTCCACTCGATCATACGCTCTCTAACGGGGACACCGTTGAGGTGATGACCTCCAAGACGCATGTGCCGAGCAAGGATTGGTTGCGTTTCGTAAAGACGTCCAAAGCGAAGCAGCGGGTTCGAGCCTTCTTGAAAGCTGAAGAGCACGCGCGTTCTCTCGCGCTTGGAATGGATCTTCTCTCCAAAGATCTTCGCAAGGTGAAGATGAGCCTCAAAAAGCTGGAGAAAGAGGGCACACTCGGCAAGGTCGCTGATGATATGGGTCTTAAGACCGTCGGAGATCTCTTCGCCGGTATCGGATACGGACGGATCAGCTCGGCGAAGGTGATCGCGAAACTCTTGCCGGAAGATACAACCGTCGCGGCTAAGCTTGAGGCTCAGCCCTCACCACTCCAACGGATCTTCCAGCGAGCGGCCGCCGTAAGTCGCGATCGGGTTGGAGTTCGCGTTTCGGGACTCGACGATATTCTGATTCGATTCGCGAAGTGCTGCGAACCCCTTCCGGGTGACCGCATCGTTGGATTCATCACGCGAGGTCGTGGTGTAACGGTCCACAACGCTGATTGTCCTCACGTTCTCGGTAGCGATGTGTTGCGGCAGATTGATGTTGATTGGGACGATGGTGTTCGCGCGCCTCGTCGTGTGAAGATTACCGTTCATTCTCAAGACCAACTGGGGTTGTTGGCGCACGTCACGCAGGCGATCACGAGTCAGGGCGTTAACATTACGAGCGCGCAGATAAAAACCGAGCGTGGTAAAGCCGCTATCAGCTTTGAATTAACGATTGCCGACGCTCAGCAGCTCAACAAGATTAAGCGCGCGATTGAGATGGTTCCCGGAGTTATCAAGGTTGAGCGAGTGAGGCACTTGACGGGTGCTCCAGAGGCGGATCTTCCGGGAGATGAGGCGTGATTCAGCGGGCATGCGCGGTCGTATTCGCCCTCATCGCGACGCTTGTTCACGCGGACGCGCAAGGCATATCACTTCCTCAGCGTACGCCTGAAGAGCAACGGACTATTGCGCTCTACAAGCAAGCTAACAGAGCAGTTGTCTTCATCACGACCCGAAGTTACGTTGTCGACCCGTTTGAGTTTTTTGATGACATCAAGCCGCAAGAGGGGACGGGAACGGGCACTGTGGTCGATGCCGCTAAGGGGATCGTTGTTACGAATCTGCATGTGATTGAGAGCGCGCTCAATAGTGGCGGGTCTGTTGAGATCATGTTGGCGTCAGGCTTAAACAGTAGGGCCCGACTGGTCGGGTACGATCCGGAAAACGATATCGCTGTTCTCAAGATCGCTGAGCCGAGTAGGGACCTCGTGGCGTTGCCCTTCGCGGATTCCTCAAAGCTTGAGGTCGGGCAGCAAGTGTACGCTATCGGAAACCCCTTTGGGCTCTACCGAAGCCTCACCTCTGGGATCATCTCCTCGCTCGATAGAACGATGAAGACCTCGCGTGGAGCGAAGCTCAAAGACCTCATTCAAACTGACGCCGCCATTAATCCCGGTAATTCGGGTGGGCCGCTGCTCGACTCAGCCGGTAATCTTATCGGTATCAATACCGCGATCATGAGCCAATCTGGATCGTCCGCTGGAGTAGGGTTCGCGGTGCCGATTAACAGTATTCGTCGAATACTTCCTGAGATCATTGAGACCGGAAAGGTGAGTCGCCCCCGTATGGGATGGCAGTTGGTCGATACAGACCAAGGCCCGATGGTGCTTCGGGTGGTCGCGTCGGGCTCGGCCGCCTCGGTTGGGGTCTCTCCGATTCAACGAGTCATCTCTGGTGGTGCCTTCATGCAAGGTTACCGAGAAGATATCGACGAGGCCGATCTCGTCTACAAAGTGAACGGAAAACTGGTGCATTCCCGCGATGATGTTGAGGATTCTATTAAAGAATCTAAGCGGAATGAAAAGATTACACTCACGCTGCGCCGTGGTGGTATATACGGCAAGGAGCGCGAGGTATCGGTGCTCCCAAGGTGGGAATGAAGATAAAAGTTTTACCAGATACGGTCATCAATCAGATAGCGGCGGGCGAGGTCGTTGAGAGGCCGGCGTCCGTCGTTCGTGAGTTGGTCGACAACGCGGTTGACGCTGGATCGAGTGATATCTTCATAGCGGTAGAATCCGGTGGGCACACTCGCCTTCGCGTGAGAGATAACGGCTGCGGGATGTCCCGTGATGAGGCGCTCCTCGCGTTTGAGCGTCACGCGACCTCAAAAGTTTCCGCGATCGAGGACCTTCACTCCCTGACGACGATGGGGTTTCGCGGAGAGGCGCTCGCGTCGATAGCGGCAGTTTCGAAGGTAAAGCTCACGACTCGTACCAAAGAAGGAAGCGTTGGAACGACGATCTCGTTTAAGGGTGGTAAGTTGGTCGATGTCCAAAGCTGCGCGTGGAACGAGGGTACCGAGATAGAGATCGATCACCTGTTTTTTAACACACCAGCTCGCCGCAAGTTTCTCAAATCTCCGCGGGCAGAGCTTTCACGTATTCGTAGCTGGGTCGCGCACTCATCACTCGCCCGTCCGAACGTTCGATATCGACTGGTTTCTGATGGAGACGAGATCCTAAATCTCCCCGCGGTGCCATCAATGACGGAGCGAGGAGAGCAGATATTCCCCGGAGACCTGATGACCGTTTCTCTCTCAGAAGGGGGGCTCTCTGTGCAAGGTGCGCTGGGGCACCCTGGGGAGGCGCTAGCGGACGCGACGGGGCTTATCGTTTTGGTAAACGGGCGCCTTATCTCTGACAAACTGGTCATGCGAGCCGTGCGGGATGGATATGATTCCATGCTCAAAGATAGGGAGTTCCCAGTTGGGTACCTCTCGATCACGATGCCACCGAGCATGGTGGATGTGAACGTGCATCCTCAGAAGAGCGAAGTGCGGTTCAGTCATCCGGATCAGATGTTCGCTATAGTGAAGGGTGCCGTGTTGCGTGCCGTTCGCAGCATTCGAAGACCGATGATCGCCACGTCGGTGCCTGCGCCGGCTATCGCTGTTGTGGCCCCCGTCGAGAAAATCTCTTCGCCGCCACCACCTCCACCCGTTGTGTCTCGTTTCGAGTGGCCTATCCCCGCGCCTGTGCAGAGCGTTCCCGCCGCATCGTCTAACGTCGCGTTCGCCGAGCCTGTAGTTCGAGAGTCAGCGCCATTTCAGCCCTCGTTCTTTAGTGAACCGGAGTCCCCACGGTACGTGACTCAATCGCAGCCTCCGAAGCAATCGTTTCGGTTCTCTGACCTTCGTTACATTGGACAGCTTCTCCAGTGTTATCTTGTGTGTGAATTGAGAGACAAGCTCGTTGTCGTTGACATGCACGCGGCCCATGAGCGTGTGAACTACAATAAGATTCGCGCCGCGCGGGCTAAGCATGTGCTGAACGTTCAAAAGCTGCTTATTCCAGAGACCGTTCGGTTGACCGGTGAGCAGGTCGCGGTTCTCCTTGATCAGAGTGAGATGTTGCGTGATCTGGCGCTTGAAATCGAAGCGGTTAACGACGATACCATCGCTATTCATGGCGTTCCGGGTGTTCTGTCTCACCTCGATTGCGCGGCTCTCGTAAAGGAGATCGCTGCGGAGCCGGTCTCCGAGGGGTGGAGGGAGCGCCTGGAGGAGCGGATCGATCACATTACCGCTCGGCTCGCTTGTCACGCGAGCGTTCGTTCGGGAGACACTATCTCACGCGTCGAAGCGTATGCGCTCTTCCAGCAACTCGATGAAGCTGACACAGCTGGGGCGTGCCCTCACGGTCGCCCCGTTGTCGCTGAGTTTGCGCGTGATTCTGTGGAGCGCTGGTTCGGAAGGGATCGGTAATGAGCTCTCCGATAAAGACCGTTTCTGTAGTTGGTCCAACCGCGTCAGGCAAAAGCGCTCTTGGTATATCGATCGCACAGGAATTAAACGGCGAGGTCGTAAACGTCGATTCAGTTCAGGTCTATCGTGGTCTCGATATCGGGTCCGCGAAGGTTCCTGAGTCAGAGCGTGCCGGTATCGCTCATCACGCACTAGATATCCGAGACCCGAACGATCTGATGAACGTTGGATCATTTCGTGAGTACGCTATGGGTGTGCTCGCTGAAATGAAAGATCGGGAGAAGCTCCCTGTGCTCGTCGGTGGATCGAGTATGTATCTAACGATACTGCTCCACGGAATAGCGGAGCTTCCTGAGACGCCCATGAATGTTCGAGAAGCGGTTGCCTCTATGGGTCGTGAGGAACAACACGCTGAGCTCACGCGCGTTGATCCAGTTACCGCTGCCCGGCTTCATAGCAACGACACCCAACGCGTTTCTAGAGCACTTGAGATCTATCGTATCACCGGGCGTGCTCCGTCAGCGATATTTGAGGAGCATAAGTTTAGCTCTCAAGAGGTGGTATCGCTCATAGTGGTGCTCTGCAGAGAGCGTGAAGACCTCTATCGAAGGATCAATGAACGTTCCGAGCAGATGGTACAAGAGGGACTCGTCGCGGAGACGGAACAGATTATCGCCCGGTACGGCGTTCTCCCCATCCTCGATACGCTCGGATACAAGCAGGCGCGAGAGGTCATCCAAGGGCGCCTCGCTCCAGAGAAATTGGTCGAAGAGATCGCGCTTCATACACGGCGCTTCGCCAAGCGGCAGATGACGTACTTAAGAAACGAGCCCGGAAAAAGGGGATGGGTCGTGCGCCCTACGGCGGATGAAGAGGCTTGCGAGATAGTTGGCTTTGACTCCGGAAGTCCCCGGGCGAGAGAGAAAGTGAAGGGCTTTCGAGCCTACTCGTTTTCGAATGATGAATTGATTTCACAGATCAAGCTGCGCATGGCGGAGCCGTTGCAGGCGACTGAGGTGTGGTATGTTTATCTAAAGGTGGGCGTCGTCTGAGTAAGACCTGATCGGTTCCAGTCGGGTGTTTTTTTTGATGAGAGGCTAGTCATCGCGAAAAGCAGTAGGTGGCGATTCCTAGGGGCGATAGTTGGTCGGGCGATAGTTGGTCTGCACCAGAAGGAGCCAGAAGGAGTAGGGGGGGGACTCTCCCCGTATCTGAAAGCGGCAATGAATCCGGCAAAAATTTTGGATTGATGTATGTAAGAAGCTGATGTAGCGTCGTTTTTGGGCTTGCCGCGAGCGGCAAAAAAGCGCGTTTGAAATGCGGTAATATCGAGCCTTTGCGAAGTATAGAATGTCCTTAACAGAGTAGGAGCAAGTGGAACGAATAGATAATCCTCGTCTTATGGACCCAGCCCTTCCGCCAGATGGGACGCGGCGGCTGGAGGATTCGGCTGTTGAGCTCGCCTCCGTCGCCGCCGGATTAGCTGGAAAGTTGTCAGCCGATACCGTTCGGGCAGTATCGGTCCTCGTTCGATCGATGAATTGCTACTATAGCAATCTCATCGAGGGGCATAATACCCATCCGGTTGATATTGAGCGCGCCCTCAGAGGTGAGTACTCACAAGAGCCTCAAAAACGTGACCTGCAACTAGAAGCGTTTGCTCATATAGAGGTTCAGGCGTTGATAGATGATGATAGCCGCGACTTAGGAGATATTCCGCGCACCGAGTACGTGCTCTGGCTCCATCGAGAGTTTTGTCAGAGATTGCCGGTTACGTTGCTCAGGAATCGAGACCCGAAAACTGATCGTGAGGTAGAGGTGGTTCCCGGCGCGTTCCGGGATGGTGAGGTGATCGTGGGTTCTCACGTTGCCCCAATTGCGAGTGAGCTGCCTCGATTCATGCAATATTTTGAGGAACGTTACGAGGTCGCAAGTTTGTCAAAAGTGATGCGAATTATCGCGGTAGCTGCTTCACATCACAGGTTGTTATGGATACACCCCTTCTTCGACGGAAACGGTCGTGTAGCGCGTCTTTTTAGTCATGCATTTTTGAAGGAGCTTGGGGTTGGAAGCGCTTTGTGGTCAGTGTCGCGGGGTCTAGCGCGTAATGTGACTGAGTACAAGGCTAGTCTGATAGACGCTGATCGGTGGCGTGAAGGTGATACCGATGGTAGGGGAAGCTTGAGCTTGCGCGGGTTGACAGCGTTCTGTGATTTTTTTCTTTCGGTGTGTATTGATCAGGTCAAGTTCATGGATGCGTTGCTTGAGCCAGCCGGATTTATTGAGCGTGTGAGGCGATACTGTTCTGAGCAGATAGAGCAGAAGGAGATGCCGCGCGGCTCCTTTGAGGTTTTGCGAGAAATAATACTTCTCGGCGCGCTACCCCGAGCTCGGGTCGAAGAGGTGACTGGGTACAAGGAGAGGCAGGCTCGATCGATTGTGGCGCGATTGCTTGAGCTGAACCTAATTCGCACCTCCTCAGTACGATCCCCGCTAGAGCTTAACATCCCACATAATGTAGTCGGTGCGTGGTTTCCGAGATTGTATCCTGGGGATCTGTAAGGGAAAACCAGGGAAGCGAAACGTTCTTCCCTGGTCTTCCCTGGTGCAGGCCAGCTTTTTTCCGCCAACTTTTTTGCGTTCTTCCCTGGTGCAGGCCAACTTTTTTGCGTCGTGCTATTCGCTGGTGCAGGCCAGCTTTTTTCCGTCTGAGAGGCAACATTAGCCGCGGTTTGTCGATGTATTGGTCACTATGCGCAAACGTCGAATGCCTCGAAGTAAGAAGATGTACGATCTGTGCTTTCGCTCTCTCAGGGGCCTACCGCTCCCAGCGCGCGCCCTGACAACACTTCTGATTGAAAGTATCATAGGGCGCCTCCTTTGTTCGCAGGCCATCATCGTCTGTGGTTATGTCTGGATGAGTAACCATGCACACATTCAGGTGTTTTCACTCGACTGTTCTGCGCTTACTCATTTTCATGAGCGTCTCAAGAAACGCCTGACCGATTTCCTTAAGCGGCTTCTGAGTATTTCCCAACTAAATCTATGGGATAACAACACCAACATCGGGGAAGTTCTAGATCTTGAAGCCGCTATCGCTCGTGTTGTCTACGCCTACCTGAATCCAGTCCGCGCAGGGCTCGTTCGTTCGATTGATGAGTACAGCGGGTGCAACACTTGGAAAGAGTTCCTCTCGGTTCCTGCAGATGTTAACGCAAGCGTCGAGAAGGAGGTTCCCTGGGTACTGTTGACTGACATGGAGCCCCTTTCAAGGGAGAACCCATCACTCTCCGAGGAGCGTACTCTTATCAACTCCGTTCTTGAGCGAGCCTCTTCCCGCGAACGCAACACGGTTCGTGTTATGCCCCTTAAGTGGCTTGAGGCGTTTAAGATTATAGACCCGATTGAGATTGAGAGGATTCGCCAGAGAATCATCGCTCAGGTACGGGAGGAGGAGGCGAGATTAGCTCCGAAGAAAACCCCACTACGCCGAATTGAAGGATTTGTGGTGACGGATGCCTATGTTCCGCGAAAGAAAGGAAGGAAGGTCTTCATGTATGCTTCCTGTAAAGAGCTTCGCTGGGCATTCCTTGCGACGTTTCGGAGGTTCATCAATCAGTGCACAGAATGCTATCTCCTTATGAAGCAAGGATATACGGATGTGCCGTGGCCGCCCGGGTGTTTCAAACCGCCGATACCGCGATTGTGCAATGCACTGTAAAAACTGCATGTGAAGTAGCTGCGCTACTGAGGGTGTCGGTGTGTCTAAAACCCCAAAGGACTACCATCTTTTCACCCTTTATGGTCCCAGCACCATACCGTTGTCGATGATATCGACGTTTCCAGTCGGGTGTTTTTTATGATGAGAGGCCCGTAATCGCGAAACGCAGTAGGTGGCGATTCCTGGGGCGATAGTTGGTCTGCACCAGAGGGAGACCAGAGGGAGCGGCACCAGAGGGAGGCCAGAGGGAGGAATCAGCGATTAGTAGGGCGTAGTTGGTCTGCACCAGAAGGAACCAGAGGGAGGCCAGAGGGAGGAATCAGCGATTAGTAGGGCGTAGTTGGTCTGCACCAGAAGGAGACCAGAGGGAGTCGGCGAATTCTAGGGCGTAGTTGGTCTGCACCAGAAGGAGGAAGGAGGACCAGAAGGAGACCGTTTCCTATTCCCCAGAATTATCCTTATTAAGAGGATTATTTACGTATTCGTTGGCTGCCTCGCGAATTTGTTGTCTTAGTCTATCAGCCTCGGCGTTTATCAGGAGGTTGTCGTGATAAGGCAACTGCGCTTCGTCGTTGCCTAGCAAGACGAAAATTTGTGCTCGAGCGAACTCAGGCTCGGACAGTAGATCTGACAAAAATGATACGAAACGGCCAACGTTATAAATATCGGCTAGTGGGTCGGCCCCCTCTCTAAGCAGTCCTTGTGCCAGTGCCACAATAGAAGACGTTGCCGAGCGTTGCAGGCTAGGGCCACGGAGCTCGTCAAAACCGTCTCCTGAGGTTGGCGGCGTGCTATGTCCAATTTTCTCAGAGGAAGAGCTTTCCGTTTTAGGTCCGTATTCACGAGACCACAGAAACTCAAAGGCAATATCGGCTGCTTGCGCGCTTGTGAGTCTGCCGAGTGCAAAAAGAGTCGCTGCCGCTCGGAAGTCTGGGGACGTTTGTTGGTTTTTAGCCATACATTCTCCAATTGATATGCTGTTCAGACTACCTGATTCATCTTCTGATGGCGCCACATACGCCGCATTGTTTAAAATAGTGGAGCAAGATTAGGTCTTTTTCAGGATGATAGGCAAAGTGATATTCCAATTGACCAGGGCTTCTATTGGGGTCAAAAAGTTCTGTGTTTTTTGTATAATACTTTAGCAGCCACCAACCAGTCTTACATGCCTTAGTCTCTTGTTCAAAGAACTCAGCAGAGCGGATAGGTTTTTTACCGCCCGCCATTATTTCCCAAAATCCGTCATCGGCTGGAAGTTTTTTGCCAGGTCTTTGTGGAATTTGTGGAAATCGTTCGCGTACCCGGTCGCATATTAATTGCACGATTTCTTTCTCCGCGGGAGTAATGGCATTAATATAGCGATATGGTTTTGCCTCTGTAAAACGCATCGCCCCGCCGCAGTTAGCCTCGATAGGTTCAGCTAGCACCGGGACCACCTCTAGGCTTAGTAGGGTGGGGCGTTCGCTGACAAAAGGCGGTCTGGGCCGAGCGCCAACCACCGGACGAACAAGGTCAAGGTACGCTCCAAGAATGTACGGCCTTAACGCCACTTGAACAGGCCGCAACGCAGCGCCCACCGCCGGGCCAAGCGCATATCCAAAGAAGAAGCCCCCCAGGGCCTGCATCGTGTTGTTCGTACCCTTGTCGAAATCCTCCGCAACACCAGCTATGAGGGCGGGAATGCCAAGTGTGCCGGTATTATAGGCATGTTGCCAGTACGTAGCCTCATAGCCGTTCATTTTACAGCTGTGGTCAAAGCTGGCCATGCCCGGACTCTCCCAAGAGGGGCCCGGATTTGGTAGCCTAAGATTAGCGGCTGGTATTCTTCCGCCCGTGGCAAAATCTGCCACAGAGCCGATGCCTACCGATCCGATTTGAAGGCCTCCGTATGCAAGATCCCCAATAGTATAGGCGGCAGAGCCAAAACCATACCACTGCTGCCCGACACCCCAGGCGTAACCTGCGCCCCAGTCATGGGTAAATTCATGAGCAATATTACCCCCAAGCTGCCAAAGCGCCTGACCACTTTCGGGAGTCCAGTAATGTCCACTGCCGCCGTGAACATACGCTTGCCCATGCGCCGTTGGGATTTGGGTAAATCCGAGCATTAGGCTGAGAAACCAGGCGCACAAGACGCCCTTTAGCCGCCAAACACTGGAACGCGGCAACGCCGCACTGATATTCGAGAGGGCCCTTTCGTTATCCATACAGTCCTCTAGCTCCCTTACTCTCTCTAACGCTTAACGCACGTACATGTCGTGCCAGTTACAACCGGGACGTAACGCCGATTGCGTATCCACGTCTCAGGCCCCACTATGAGGCCCTCCTGCACGTCACCTGTCGCTGCGTGCTCATTTGCCCGCGGTTGCAGTGCTCAAGCGCTCCCGGGCATTGGGTGCCTGGTCCACATCCGCCAGAGGTGATCACCCAACATCCATTCGGATACGCCCAGGGAGGTGAACAAGCCTGGCATGTCTGCGTGCAAGAACCAGCGGCAGGGTTAGCTGGTTGAGCTGGTTGAGCTGGTTGAGCTGGTTGAGCTGGACGAGCCACGCACGTTCCTCTGATGCAACTTGCGTTGCCAGGACACCTATAGGGGCACGTGCCCCCACACCCATCAGCTCCACATATTCGGGAGCCAGTGCTGCCACATTGCGGTTGGCATCGCGGCAAGCAGCTTCCTGCTATGTTACAAGTCTGCCCCTGGGGGCACTGCCCGCACTGGCCGCCGCAACCATTGTACCCGCACGTCCTGCCAGTGCAATTCGGTATACAAACGCATCTGCCGTTTTGGCACGATTCCCCACTATTGGGGCAACTACCTGTTGTACATACTTCTTGTCCACATCCAGTGGGAGCGCCGCAGACGGTACATGGTGCCCGCGGATTGCAGGCAAGTTGGCAATTTTGTGTTGTCGCACAGCTGCAACTTTCAGGGTTGCTCGGATCAGGGGCACACGTAGTCGTAGTGGTGCAACCATCCACGTTTGAGCTGCAGGTATTGGTAGTGGTGGTTGATGTGTCAGACGAACTCGTGCTCCACCCGAAGGTCATCCCGCCACGAACTGTCATAGAGGAGCTGTTCGGGCCAGCAACCGTAGTGCTAGTGGAATCGGTTACCGTATATGTTTTATCTCCGGAGGCACTGCGATTGATTGCTATAGATTCCGCGAAGCCCATGGATTTGCGGATGCTCGAGGTAGCTGTAGTTTTAAATTCAGTTGATAGCCCGCTTGGTGGAATTACTTTGGTCACGACACCTCGACTTGAAACATCAATCTGAGATGTCTCGGTAGCTGATGAGGACGAGGGAAGCCTACTGCTTCCCTCGTACGTATATGATTTAGACGAGGTCTCCTTATCATCTCCAAGCGAGGTTACCTTGGTGAGTCGACCGGACGAATCGTATGAATATTTTTCTTCCGTGGTTCCAATCGGCGTAGTTGGGCGTGATGCACTACTCTCCTTGGTTACAGGCGTATAGGTATTTTTTATGGAGAGAACCTTCCAGTCTGTGGAATATGTGTAGTCAGAGTTGACTTGGACTAGGCCACTTGGAATGTCTGTGGTGTTCGTAGTTGGAACTGATTTAGTTACCGTCTTGGGGAAGGCGGCTGTTCCTTCATAGCTGTATGCAGTGAACGTTGAAGAATCGCGATCATCCTCTACAGTGACTCGCCCAAAGGTATCGTAGGACCAGGACGACACCTTTTTGTAGCCCTGGGTACTATCACGCCATACCTCCTTGAGACGGCCCGAAACGCCGTCGTAAACATATTTCGTCCGCATGCCGACTCTAAAGCCGCAGTTCTCATTTGGAGTTGCAATCACAGTATTCTCGGTTGTCTGAGTACGCCCCGTCCCTACGACCCTCTGCTCTCGCGCATAGGTGACCCCGCTTTTGTCTGGGGAGATGATTTTAACTACGGCAGGGGCATATCCATCCCGTTTCTCATAGAAAATCATCGTCTGACCGTCGGGAGTCGTAACGCGGACTACGGCTCTCGGGTCTTTACTGTCTCGCTCTAGCGTCAAAACGGCACTTCCGTCCTTACTGACAATACTCCGGAGGTTCCCCCCGTTGCCGTACGTGCATGTAACGAAGTCGCCACCAGGATAAAGAATTTTCGAAATTCTTGTGCCTTGTCGCCCGTATCCTATATTGAGGCTTGTTAGCTCGAATGTCGCTAGAGCCGTTCCAGAGGGCCCTACAATAGATGTTGGAATGTTTGTTCCAGGACTGTACGTAATTGTAGTTGTACGACCAGCCGCATCGGTCAGAGAGGAAGGAAGGCCACTGTTATAAACCGCCTTTGAGCCATCCGGATAATCGAATACAAACACATTAGGATCTCTTGTGTTCTTTTTATATGGGTCGTTGTTCGATGGAGTGCCATCCGAAAAGATCGTGATCCCCGGCCCAAAACCCCAATCCTCCGTGCCTTGAGTATTGAGGACCCCAAAGCCTAGGGGAATTTGTAGATTCCCGTTAGTCAGGATATCGCCGTTCATGGGACCAGGTTCAGCCAGGAGAACGAGATTCGGGTTGACCGTGATGCTGCCATAGACGGTATTACAAACCTGCGCGAAGGCAGGACAAGTTGTTAATGCGAGCATGATCAACGAAATGGCGCAGTATAAGAGTTGGCAATTCCAGGTTTTCCTCGGGGCTAGCCTCGACAGATTTGTTTTGCAGTGCTTACTCGCCACGGATACTTTCCTTGCTTGTTTAATCATTTGGGTCAATCGTGCTCGATGTCGTAAAATCTAGCCGTTTATCGTCGTCGTCTAATTTTCTCCGTTACTGAGGGTGCGGTCGACCCTCCCACCAGGACCGTTGATTCCCGTCAGATTTTGGTTACTGTCGTAGGTGTAGTTGTTTGTTGTGGTTCGAGTAACGGTCTGCGAAGAGCTTGTGCTACTGAAATTTTCATTGAGCACGACAGCGCTATCGGACGTCACCGAGCGAGCGGTCAGTCTAGCGCCAGACCAGGTGAGGTCTTCGGTGATTACTTTTTGGTCTGGCCCCGTTGAAACGATCTGAGTTGGGCGATACAGGTTGGTCTCATCGTAGGTTAAGGATTTCACGGTTCCATCGGGTAAGCTTACTGTGGTTGGAAAAGGCCCTGAGGTGTATTGATACGAGGTGGTGCCTCCAAGTGCATCGGTGGTTGTTGCAGGCAAGCCTGCAGGGGTGAGGGTTGATCTCCATACAACGGTGGTGGCACTAGATGGGGCGCCGTTGCCGGCCTCGTGCTTTACCCCTATCGGACGGAAGTTCGACGCTTCGTAGGTCGTTGTTTGAAACTCCTTGGGGATACCGTTTGCCCCGTTCACCGATGTGACCGTCGTTGCGGTATATATAAACGCTGTAGAGTAGTTATTCGAGTCGAAGACGTCAGAAAGTACCCCGCCTCCGTAGGAGTAGTCCCAACTCTGCGTCTTGCCGCCACGTGATTGGGTCAACCTGGTCAAGTTGCCGCTATCGTTGTAGGCGAGGGTTAGTGTTGTTCCGTCGTATTGGAAAGTAGAGATGCGCCCAGCATCATCGTATGAGATGAGCGCCTTGTCCCCCCTAGGATCCGTGATTTCGCCTACCTGGTTCGGTTTGCTTTGGGAGGCCTTAAAGAGCGTCGAGAGTCCATTTGGGTCCGTTATTGTGAAGAGCGCTCCGTTGGTTCCGTAGGAGAGTGTGAAAAGAGAGTGCCCATCTTGGTCTTTTACCTCGGTAGGGTAGAACCGCGAGCTCTGGCCCTGCTTAACGAATCGTGTGGATAGCCCAGAAGGATGGGTCTCTGTGCAGCTTATTGAGCTTGCGCAAGCTATTGAGGTTAAATCTCCAAGTGGCGCGTTCTCACTTGCGTACACATTTCCGATTATTGAAAATCCGGTTTCCGTCCCATCCGGCGCTGATCTGTAGATAGAGGCCCCGACCATCTCAATGTAGCCGAAAGGAAACGTCATGCCGGGCCCGAAAAATCCTGACGGACGAATCCCGGAAGGGTTAGAGCGCGCTGCAAACATCGAGTTGTAGGTAATTCCGAACGGGAGCGGGAGCATTAGATTTCCAATGCCGGCTGGACCTGGCACCTGGCACGGGCTCCCGTTCTCCATACAAGGCGTTGTGATTGACTGCGCGTGAGAGGGGGCAATGAACGCGACCGACAGTGAGATTACGGCGACGCTTAAAAGGCTGTGCAGGAGAGAACGTCCAAGTAGGTCGGTGATTGAACTCATAAGAAGAATGTT
>CAIXKI010000235.1 GCA_903920005.1 uncultured delta proteobacterium | reverse complement strand
GGCGTGTTTGTTGGGGTGTTTGTTGGTGTATCGGTCGGCGTGGTGGTTGGGGTGTTAGTTGGCGTGTCGGTCGGTGTGTTTGTTGGGGTGTCAGTTGGCGTATCGGTCGGCGTGTTGGTTGGCGTGTTCGTTGGTGTATCGGTCGGCGTGTTGGTGGGCGTGTTCGTTGGTGTATCGGTCGGCGTGTTTGTTGGTGTGTCTGTCGGCGTATCTGTCGGTGTGTTGGTTGGTGTATCTGTTGGGGTGTTCGTCGGCGTGTCTGTCGGTGTGTTTGTAGGCGTTTCCGTTGGCGTGTTCGTCGGCGTATGGGTCGATGTATTGGTGGGCGTAATTGTCGGAGTCCCAGTCGGTGTGTTTGTCGAGGTCTCCGTTGGGGTATGTGTCGGAGTTGTTGTAGGGGTCTCTGTCGGTGTTTGCGTTGGCGTATGACTCGGCGTGGTCGTCGGTGTCGGGGTAGGGGTTGTAGTCGGGGTGTTCGTTGGGATCGAGAACCACCACAGGTTGTTACCGGAGTCGACTGAGTTCGTCGGTGAGATAAGACTCATACTGGTGTTCTGGCTGTCTTGAACGTCAACGTAGGTCACCGTGCGTGTGCCCGATGGGTCTATATTCCATTGTGTGCCAGTGGATGATGATCTGAGGGAAAGCCTTTGACCCACCGCACCGGTCAACGTAAGAAGCCCCGTTACTGTTTGGGTAGTTCCTGCCGTAAATGTAAGTGTTCGAGCCGTGGTTACCGTTTTAGTTAAATTATAAAACGACGTGCTTCCAGAGACCGTCTGATTCGTTCCATTGAGGGTCACAGTGCCCGTATTCTTGGTAAACGTTCCTCCGCTGCGGGCGAAATTTCCTGCAACCTGAAGTGATGTGCCGGCCGAGTAGGTGCCGCCGCTCTGAGTGTAGTTGCCGGTAATGGTAAATGTCGTTGGGGCGGAGAAGGTTCCTTGAGAGAGCGTAAAATTCCCTGCGGCGGTTACTGTAGCGCTGGCGGAGGCATCGATCGTATCAACGCTATCAGTCATCGCGGTATTCAGGTGGTGGTAGGCCGTCGCAAAAGAGGAGAGCGTGTATGAGTCCGCTGCGCCGTCTCCGTCTCCTGTAAATTCAACCGTGGATCCGGTTCCGTTCGTGTACGCTCCGCCCGCGGAGTTCGTTTTTGTTGTCGTCTTTGAGATGATCGTGCCGTTGTTCGTGAAGGTGCCACTTATGTTAGCCGCTAGGGTGCCGGTACCGATCATTATGGTGCCATTGTTGGTGAGGGCTTGGGTCCCTCCCGCGGAGTTTGTCATCGTAATAGTTGGATTATTGCCGAGCGGAATGGTCGTCCCGGCTATAATAGTGAGAGTGTTGGTGTTGTTGTTGGTGAAGGGTCTGTTGATTGTGAAGAGATTAAAAACAACGCCGGAGGCATCAATCGAGCGGTCGGTGCTCGTCCCGGCACTCCCCAGCATGCCCCATGTAACTGTCCCTCCGTTATGATTGAACGTGCCGCCGGAAATAGTAAAATTTCTCCGGAAGGTGAGAGCTCCGCTGGTTGATGTAAAGGTTCCGGCCGTAATACGGTAGTCGCCGTAGATGTTGATACCGGAGTTGCTTCCGACGAAGGTTCCGCCGGCTTGGTCCCAATCAACTGTTGCCGCGCCGGAATTGCTCGTCGTGATACTAAACCCGCTACTTTGGGTAACCGTTCCGGTGTATCCCGATTTAATTGCGACAGAGCCAACGGTCCAATTCACATCGATCGCCGCGTTGTTATCGCAGTCTGCATCGAATATCGCATCATCCCCGGAGCCGGGTACTCCTGCTCCACCCCCCGTACATGATGAGGGATTACCCGATGACCAATTGGCCGCCGAGTTGATGCTTCCACCGCTCGTACCTACCCAGTAACGAGGAGCCGCAAAGGTCTCAGAGGTTGTACACAGGACCGCGAAGATAACGAGCAACGCACAGACGAGAGGAATTAAATTATTTTTCTTTGTGTTCGAGATGCACGAGTCGTGCGCGATGTGGATATCGTGTCTACTTATATGCGGTGATGTGGCGAGTCCCTTCCGTGGGTATACCATCTCACCTCTTAAGTCGTCGGATTTACTAGATTTGTTAAGTGGTTAGTGGCGCAGGGACGAACAAAAAGGGTCTTTTTAGGCGCCGATCGTTAAGTAGTTGAGATCCCGTGTCTTATTTCTGCGCTTTTAGGCGACAAACAGCTCAGGTCGTGTGTAAGTAACATCGCCAACCTACTGATAGATGGTTGGCGGTCCGGGCCCTTAGTTCGAAAGGGAGGTGCAGGTAGCTCTCCTCCGACTAGGACACCTCCGCAGCGAGGCGTCAGATCTTTTCGAGATTTTTGCGCGGACTTTTTTAGAAATGGGTCTCCCGTCAAGAGCGGCGTTCGCAGACATCTAGAATAACGGAGCCCAGGGATCCTTTGGATCGATCAAGGGATCACTCACGATAGTGATCGGTTGTATGCCGGTTTGTTCCCGAGTCAGGACGGCCGCGGTATCGTCTCTGTAGAGAATCTTCCATGGAGCACTAAAGGTATTCTCGAGTCCGTTCGGCGCAAGCGCTTTTGGTAGGAGAATATATTGAGGACTGAGTCGCGCGAGTGCTTTGGCGCCCTCAGGCGTGGTTGGATAAAAAGCGAGGCTTGAGTCACGGACAGTCTGCTCAGGATAGGTTTCCTCGTATCGCCCATCCACGGAGACCTTGAATCTCGGATAGAGTCGCCAGAGCGCGAGACTGCCATGGTTGAAGTCCACGAGAAGATTACCGTGGAGACCCGAGGTTCGTAACCACTCAATGGCTGCGATCGGCATCGATGTATAGTGAAACCGATACGTGTCTTTGCGGATAAGGTTGCAAAAAGTGAGGAGAGCTACAAGTACTAGCAGAGGAGTGAGGGCGATCGCCCCCGCTCTACAAAGTTTCGCAATGATTGTGGGAAATCGGTTGCGAAGCACCTTAAAGGTCTCATCGACGTATGGCGCTCCAAGGCAGGCGATTGAGATCATGAAGAATGGGATGAAGCGAATGTGACGGAGGGCGCAATAGCCCGCGATGGCCATAACGAAGCACCCAAAGTTGTCTCGAGCACTCGGCCTTCGAAGTATCCCTAGGACTACGGGTAAGGCGATGCTGAGGGTAAGGATACAATTAAATGGGTCCGACCAGAGTGGTAACCACTCAAGGATCCCTGGGCGCTCCATGCGCAGTGCTTTCAAAAGGTATCCTGAAAAAGCGCGAAATCCGTAGGGTGTAAAGGCAGGAGCGGAGCACCAGGCCACAAGCACTGCGATTGGGAACCATCGCTCTTTCGGCGATGTAATGATCAACGCCACTAAGATTACCAAGCCTAAGGTATATCCCCCGTGCATATTTGCCCATGGGATCGCCAGAAGTGGTGAGAGGGCGAGCAGGAACTTTCTCCCGAACGTTCGATATTCCAGGATCGCGAGGAGCAGCAGGGGAATGAACAGGTAGGTGAAAGCTTGGCACCGTATCGTACTTGTCCACGCGGGGGCTGCTTGAAGCAGGCATACAACCAACCACAGTGCGCGGGCGGGCTGTGGAGGATAGTATCGAAAGGAGATCCCCAGGACGCAGGTGACCGTAGCGAGGGCCAGTCCCAACTTTAAGAGTATCAGTCCCGTGTCGCCCAAACCCTGGCTCACGAGATAAAAGACTAATCCCGAGAGCCATTCGTGATCGATCCACTTCGGTAGCACGGGAGTGAATGCAAAAGGATCGATGAGGGGGACGGTGTTTTGGGAAACAACCAGCCGACCCATCGCTATTCGAGCAAAGAGATCGGGGTCGGGGCTCGCAAGGACGGTAAGTCTGTATCCGATAACCAGGGCCGCCACGCACCATATGAGCAACGGCTTAGAGATAACAGAGATAAGGCGATCGGCGAGAGTGTCGAGTTTCTGAGCGAGATTCACCGAACTATTATTTACTGAACCATTATATGCGGCCAGTCGAAATGTGTCGCTTTTTGCAAGAATGAAGGGGATAGCGAAAGACCCGCCCGACGGTGCGCCGATCCTCGAGTTCTACCGTGAAAAAAGGCTCTGGTTTGAGCATTTTCGCGGCGGGATCTTTGTTTTTCTAAGTTTTTGAGCTTAATGGTTCTTTATTGTATTGTTTCGGAGGCGTACCGTTTTAGGGTAGCCCTGATTGTAAGAGATTCGTGAGACCCTCTATGCTCAAAAGTAAGAGCGAATATCGCGCGAGCGCCCGAAAGATTTCCATCTATAATTCGCTTGGGGGCGAGAAAAAGCCTTTCGATCCGATCGACAAGAGCCCAGTCAATACCGAGGTCAAGATGTATGTGTGTGGATTGACCCCTCAGGATCACTCCCACATCGGTCATGGGCTCATAGGAATGCGATTCGATATTATCCGTCGATATCTGGCTTACCGGAGATTGAACGTGACCTTCGTCCAAAACGTGACGGATATTGACGACAAGATTATCGAGAAAGTTAAGACGACCGGAGAGGATCCGATCGCTATGACACGACGGTTCACCGACGAATTTTATGCCTGCCTCGGAAAATTACATGTACTTCCCGTGGACCGGCTTACGAAGGTTACTGAGTGTGTTCCGGAGGTGGTCCGGTTTGTTGAGGAGCTCGTTAAGAAGGGATACGCCTACAGCACTCCGGAGGGAAGCGTCTATTTTGATGTTTCAAAGAAGGATGACTACGGAAAGCTTTCAAACCAAAATACGTCCATGCTCTTCGAGAGTGTGCGTAAGGAGCTCGATAAACAGAAGCGTTCGCCCCTCGATTTCGCGCTTTGGAAGCGGGATGAAAGTAGCTCTCTTTCTCAGCCCTCTCCGTGGGGTGTCGGGCGTCCGGGTTGGCATATCGAGTGTTCTGTAATGATTCACGAGTCCCTCGGTGACCATATCGATATTCATGGTGGCGGCCTCGATCTCAAGTTCCCACATCACGAGAATGAGATCGCCCAATCAGAGGCGTACTCGGGGGGTGCTTTTTCCGATATTTGGATGCATTCGGGATTGCTGAACATCAACGGACAGAAGATGTCTAAGTCCCTGCATAACTTTATTAGATTCGTTGACGCGATTGACACGTACGGCACTGCGCTTCTTCGATTCGTTGTGGCTCGACATCACTATCGCTCAGCTATCGATTTCGCTGATAAGTTGTTTCGAGACAATTGCAACTCGCTCCTAGACTTTCATCGCCTCTTCGGGCGAGTGCCGGACGCCGCTGTTTCTTCGTCCCTGATGGAGGATTCGGAGGTTTCGTTATTGCTGGAGCAGTTCGAGATAGCGATGGATAACGATTTTAACGCTCCCGAGGCTTTGGTTGCGCTTGAACAGTTCCGGGCAAAGATCGTCGCGACGCTTGATAAGGGAGGGGATGTTACCGCTGAGATTAAGCACAGAGTCGGAGTGCTCAAAGAACTTGGTCAGATACTTGGCCTCTTCTTCGATTCGCTTGATGAGGTAGAGTCCCAAGGTCTATCATGGCTTGGGAAATCTCTGGGGGTAACGCCGATTGAGCCTAAGGAGATCGAGGCGCTCTTGGCCGAGCGTGTGGCCGCGCGCGCGGCGAAGAACTTTCAACGATCGGATGAGATTCGCAACGATCTCGCGAAGCGGGGCGTAGAGGTTCTCGATTCAAAAGCTGGAGTGACCTGGAGATTCGCCTAGTCGAGCCTGGTGGTCTGTAAGGGAAGTCTATGAGTCAGGATGTGCAGAGTATTCCGCCGATGCGCATCGCGCTTCTTGGAACCCGAGGGGTTCCCGCCCGATACGGGGGCTTTGAAACATTCGCTGAGCAACTCTCTACTCGTTTAGTAGCTCGTGGACATAGCGTGACCGTCTACGGCCGATGTTCGCTCTTCTCGGGGTGGGGACAACAAGAGCCGTACAAGGGTGTGCAAAGAAGGGATACCCCAACAATCTTCAACAAATACCTTGAGACCCCACTTCATGCGTTCACGTCGTTTGTCGATATGCTCGCGCAGAGATGCGACGGGATGCTCCTGTGCAACGCGGCGAATAGTCCGTTTGCGCCCCTGCTAAAAATCAAACGGGTGCCGCTTCTTATCAATGTCGATGGGATCGAGCGAAATAGGGCTAAGTGGAATAAGTTTGGAAAGCTTTGGTACGCGCTTGGAGAGCGTTGTTCTGTTCTCTTGGCGACCCGACTCGTTTCGGACGCAGATGTCATCGCCGAGTATTACAAAGACGCGTACAACTGTGACTCTGAGGTTATTCCATATGGGGTTCATCCTGTCGTGCGCCCGCCTGGCGCGGCGCTCGAGAAGTTTGGGCTGACGAAGGGTACGTATATCTTATACGTGAGTCGACTGGAGCCAGAGAATAACGCGCTCGGAGTTATTGAGGCGTACAATAGAATTAAAACAGATCTTCCACTTGTGATCGTCGGAGACGCTCCGTACGCCGACGAGTATAAAGCGAGGCTTCGGTCCGCCGCGTCGTCGAACGTTATCTTTACAGGATTTCAATTCGGCGACGCCTACGAAGAGTTTCAGAGTAACTGTTACGTGTACGTGCAGGCCACAGAGGTTGGGGGGACCCATCCCGCGTTGGTTGAATCGATGTCGTATGGAAATTGTGTCATCGGGAATGGAACGCCAGAAAATCTAGAGGTCATCGGTGATGCTGGCCTCTGTTTCGCGAAGAATGACTTCATGGAGTTGTCCCAAATACTGAGCCGCGTTGTCGCCGAACCTCAATTAGTTGAGGACTATGGTCAGAAGGCAAAAGCTCGAGCTCTCGCGCGGTACTCTTGGGACGCTATCGTTGATCGATATGAGCGGCTGTTTTTCTCGTTACGCCGCGCGTAAACGCTCTTCAAGTCTCGACAGTTTGCGAGATATCTCCGTGTGAAGTTTCGATAGTCGCTTGTGTAGTTCGGTGACCTCGCGCTCAGCCTTTAAGTTTACTTCGTACTCGATGTCATTTCGGATGCGCTCTTTCGCGGAGTTTAGGTTCTGGGAAAGAAGCACTACGATGCTCAGAAAGATGGCTTCAAGTGAGACTGACATGGTGAGAAAGCCAAACGGATAGGGATCGAAGGCATCTAAGCCCGGCACCATCTCGATATTAATCACGATCCACGCAAGGAAGATCGAGGCGTTGATCAAGAGGAATCGCATGCTGCCACTAAAGTCGGCTATCCAGTTTGCGCACTTTTGTAGCGCGGACAACTTGCTTTCGATCACCACGTTCGGGTTGCTTGTGGAGCGGTCCATGAGAAGATGGTCTGCCTCGCGAAGTCTTCGAGAAAGAATAGCCAAGAGGTCGATGCTCGCGGCGGGGGTTGTTTTGAGGAACGAGAGGAGATCGTCGCGGTTCCAGATAAGGAGGGTGGCGTCTTCGATCGCGATCGCGCTCGCGGAGCGGGGGCCGGGGTCAAAGAGAGAGGTCTCTCCAAAGATTTCAGTCGCTCCGACGGTAGCGAGTACAACCTTCTCTCCTGAATAATTATCAACGGAGATCTCAACCTGACCACTCTCTACTATGAAGAGGCTCTCTCCCTCCTCTCCCTCTTTGAAGAGGTATTGCCCGGCGCTTGCCTTGAGAGATTGAAGGCTAGCTTTGAGTGTTGTTAGCTCAGAGTCATCTAGAAGAGAGAAGAGCTTTACGGATTTTAAGAATTCAACGCTTGTGACCATAAAGAGTTGCTCCGTGATGAGCTAGGAAAAGAAAGAGTCTCCCATTGCTTGGCACCTGATATATAGTTCAGTGTGGGGCAGGGGACTAGCAGGGTGTTTATAAATGACGTCTTGCCGAGAACGGCGATTCGGGTGGTGAGGGTCTGCCTGTTGAAGCTATAAATCCCTAATATATTTAGGTGGATATGCGAGCGTTTTGCTCTTCACCTCCTGAGAGATTGGTTCTCAGAAATTAACGGCTAAGGGAGGATGGCTCTTGGAGAGTGGCTTTTTGTTTCCAGAGGGTGTTCATGCGCTCATCATATTCGATGGGGCATGCGTACTTTGTAATCGCTCAGTAGTTGCCACCCTCAAAGCTGACAAGCGAAGAGCTATTCGGGTGGCGTCTCGTTCTTCGGTCGCGGGTAGGGCGGCGTTAACGGCGAATGGGGCACTAGAATGCGCTGATGGATCGATAGTCGTCCTTACCCAGAGGGGAGTTTTTACTCACAGCGACGCTCTCTTTGAGATCTGTCGGGTGTTGGGGTTCCCCTACACGCTGGTACTCATCGGAAGGATCGTGCCTCAGACGATACGAAATCGGATCTATGCTTGGGTCGCGGGTAATCGATTGCGGTGGTTTGGTCAGACCGCCGAGTGTGCTTTGATTCCCAATGAGTTACGAGACCGCCTTTTGGAGGATACATAATGAATTTCTTTGATACGGTTCAGGAGCTTCTTGGGACATCTCGCTTTGTAATGTCTACCTACCTGAGTGATATGAGTGATGCGGACATACTGGTTCGCCCAGTCGCAGGGGCTCATCACGCCGCCTGGCAGATCGGCCATTTAATTGTTTCCGAGCGTCGTATGATTGAGGGGATTTATCCCCAGAGTTGTCCAGCGTTGCCTACTGGTTTTGAGGCAGGGCACGCAAAGGAAGCGGAAGGCCGAGAGGGGGCTCTTTTCCTGCCAATCAAGGAATATCAGGATTTAATGACAGCTCAACGAAGAGCAACCATTGAGGTGGCGAAGGGGTTAAACGAGTCTCAGCTCATGGAATCTGCCCCGGAGTTTATGCGCAGCTATGCGCCGTTCGTGCGATCCGTGTTCCTTTCAATTGGTGGGCATGAGCTCATGCATGCTGGGCAGATAGCGGTGATTCGGCGGGCTCTCGGTAAGGCGGTTCTTATCTAGTCCCGATGGCGCGCGAACCAGCTTTCTGAACCTTCCCGAACCGCGCCTTTGCGATGCTAGTAATATCAGCTAGTTATGATGCTTTTTGCTGTGAGCTCTGAAACGCCGTCGACTCTGTGTTTAGGTCTGCCGGTATGATATCCTCGCCCTCGGAGTTTTTAGTTCAAGGGGGGGTATGCGCGGCGTATCAGTAGTAATTCCGGTATACAACGAGGAAGAGAACGTTGCAGAGGGGTTCCGAGAGGTTTCAGGTATCCTTCAATCGACGGGCCTCGATTACGAGATCATATACGTTGATGACGGCTCAAAAGATTCCACGGTAGCTACCCTTCTTGAGCATGCTGGGAACGATCCTCATCTCCGACTCGTCCAGCTTCGGCGTAATTTTGGACAGACCGCGGCGATGGCTGCGGGGTTCGACCATACCCAGTACGACATCGTTATCGCGCTCGATGGAGACCTTCAGAACGATCCGAAGGAGATTCCCCAGATGATAGCAAAGCTTGACGAGGGATATGATCTCGTATGTGGATGGCGCAAGGCTCGTCGCGATAAGTTTGTGAGCCGACGACTTCCGAGCATGATCGCTAATCGATTGATCTCGTGGGCGACGGACGTTCGACTTCACGATTACGGATGCACGTTAAAAGCCATGACGGGTGATATCGCTCGTGGGCTTCGTTTGTACGGTGAGATGCACCGCTTCATCCCAGCGCTCGCGAATGAGATGGGGGCTCGCATCGTTGAAGTTCCCGTCCATCACCGAGAGCGTAAGTTCGGGAAATCAAAATATGGTATCTCACGAACTGTTCGCGTTGTGCTCGATCTTATCACCGTAAAGTTCCTTCTCGGATATTCGAAGCGACCTATCCACCTTTTCGGATTGGTTGGCGCTCTCTCGGGTATTCTCGGCGTTGGTTTGCTTGGCATCCTGACCTATCAGCGTTTCGTGGACCACCAGCCGATGGGGAACCGTCCGCTCCTCTCGCTTGGCGTCATGATGGTAATTATCGGACTTCAGTTCCTAGTCTTTGGTCTCCTCGCGGAAGTTTTGGCGAGAACCTACTACGAATCGCAAAGCAAAAAGACGTACGTCGTTCGGCGAGTGTTTACGGGCCTTGACGGTGAGGGCAGTGCGCCGTGGAAGCGCAAAGTAGCCAACTAGTGCCTCTAGCGGGGAGTGTTTGTATCTCACTGCTAGAGCGGCTCATAGGTACCTACTAGGCGAAAGAACTTTATGAAAGCCGCGCTCGTTTCATCGGCATCGTCTATGCGCACTCCGATACGCCTGATCTTAGATGGGCGTAAACTCGGAGATGGTGGGATCGGCGTCTATACGGCGAACCTTATCGCTGGATTGGTAGACGTTGGCGGGGTGGACGTCTCTGTTATTGTTCGTTCGGTGGACCAGATCCTTCCTACCTTCTCGCGAAACGTTACGTGGATTCAAGACTCCGCGAAGCCATACTCTATCGATGAACTCATCGGAATGCCTCGACGAGTCCCGTTTTCAGACTTTGATATCTTTCATGCGCCTCACTTCGTTCTCCCGTATCGAGTTGGCATTCCGACGGTCGTCACCGTACACGATCTGATTCAGATCTCTCATCCCGAGAAGTTCTATTACCCGTGGGTCGCGCGGCGACTCATAGGGTCTTCCGTTCGTCGGGCGGATGCGGTCATTGCGGTCAGTCGCCATACGCGCTCGGAGGTGTTGAATCTCGCTGATGTGAGCGAGTCAAAAGTGACCTACATTCCTAACGCGATCGCCCCAGAGATCGTCGAGCAATCTGAAAGGATCGAAGGGGCTCACAGAGAGCATCCGTACCTCTTCGTGGTGATGTCTAATAACAAGCCCCACAAGGGTCTTAAAGACCTTTTGCAAGCGTACACGATGTATCGGGAAGGGGAGGCTTGGAAGTCTTCCCTGTCGGCTTGCCCGCGACTTATTGTGGCGGGCTACGGTGCTGAGAATATAGAGCGCGCGCTTTTGGATCAGGACTGTGCTCATCTTCTTCAGGGTGTGAGTATCGATGGAGTTTTGTCTTCAAAAAATCTTAGGCAGCGACTCTCTCACGCGCTCGCGTTAGTGGTGCCGTCTCTTGTTGAGGGCTTCTGTCTCCCCGCGCTTGAAGCGCAGTCCTGCGGCACGCCGGTCATTTGTCGACCAGTACCAGCCTTGCGTGAGCTCGTGACTGAGCACGACACTGTAGCGTCCGATTTTTCTGTGGAGTCACTCGCGAAAGCGATCTCTCAGGGGATATCTCGGGGAGTATCGGGTCGGCGTCAGGTTGTGCAAGCACATATTGATCGGTTCTCATGCGCGGTTGTCGGAGCGCAGGTGAAGTCGGAGTATCAGAAGGTGCTGGCGAACGGGAGGGCTCGATGAAGGTAGCTCTCGTGCACGATTGGCTTACAGGGATGCGCGGCGGCGAGCGGTGTCTTGAGGCATTCCTGTGCATATATCCAAACGCGGATATCTTTACGCTTGTCCACGTGCCTGGGGCGACATCGCCACACATTGATAGTCGGGTGAGGGGCACGTCATTTCTTAATCGAGTGCCTGGGATTCGGCGACTGTACAAGGTGTTTTTGCCCCTCTATCCTCTCGCGGCGCGATCTCTCGATCTCTCGGGGTACGACCTCATCATCTCGCTAAGCCATGCTGCCGCGAAAAACATACGAGTGCCGGCTGGCGCGCGCCATATCTCATACTGCTTTACCCCGATGCGGTATATTTGGGACCAGGCGAAGTCGTACCTTCCTGGGCTCACGTATTATTGTGCCTTGCCGTTGATTCGCTCTTTACGGGCGTGGGATGTGGCTGGCGCGCGTTCGGTCGATCATTTCGTTTCGATCAGCTCCTTTATTGGGGCGCGCGTTCGTCGTTATTATGGGCGGTCTTCGGTTGTTATCCCTCCTCCGGTTAGAATGGAGAGAGAGATTGTTGATACTCTCACGCAGGAGGAGCAAGAGCTCTTCATGCGGTATAACGAGGAGTTTTTCTTGTGTGCCGGCGCGCTCGTTCCCTACAAAAAGATCGATGTCGCTGTCGATGCGTTTACGAAGCTGGGTTTGAATCTGTGGATAGTTGGAGATGGTCCGGAGCTTGAGTCCTTAAAGGCGCAAGCAGGACCGACGGTCCGATTCTTTGGTCGTGTGAGTGAGGCTTTTCTCTGGGAGTGCTATCGTCGATGCCGAGCTCTTGTGTTTCCCGGAGTGGAAGACTTCGGCATCGTGCCGGTTGAGTGCTTAGCGGCTGGCCGGCCCGTTATCGGCGTAGAAGCCGGAGGCCTTAGAGAGTCAATCGTTGGATACCGTCCATGGCAGCATTCGGCGCTTGTTCCCGAAAAGCACAGCGGTGTATTTATTCCTAAAGAGCGATGTGGAGACGCTGATGCGGTGTGTGAAGCGGTCCACGCGTTCTGCCGCGTAGAGGGAGCCTTTAGCCAGGCTACCCTTCGAGCAAGAGCCAGTGAGTTTAGTTACGCAAGTTTCTTTTCCGCATGGGAGAGCTTCTCGAAATCGATTGGGATCGCTCCTGAAGATGTGAGCCCGAAGCGAGCGGGCGGTGGGGATCTATCAAGGGCTGAAGGATCATAGATGTTAAAGCAGAAACGCCAGCTTTTTGAATACCTTTTCATGATGACCGATCTCGCGGTCGTAAGCGTCGCATGGGTTATCTCGTATTGGCTGCGATTCAAAACGAACCTCGTTCCCATCGATAAGGGTATCCCAGAGTTTTGGCCGTACCTGTCGATGTTGGCGTTCATCTGGTTAATCTGGGCATTTGTTTTCCGGCGTATGGGGCTCTACCGCCCGATGCGTGGTGTTCGGAGAGCGCATGAGTTGTGGATACTCGTTAATGCCAACGCGCTTTCGATTCTTTTGTTGATCTCCCTCACCTATCTCTTTCGAGAGAAGAGCGTTCAGTTCTCTCGTCTCGTTTTCGTTTATTTCTGGGCTATAGCTACCGTGTTGACGATCGTTCAACGCACAACCCTTCGCTTTGTATTGAGAGAGTTGCGTCGCAAAGGGTACAACCTTCGCTACATGTTAGTCGTTGGATCGGGGCAGATTGCTGGTGATATTGCGAGCAGAGTAAGGCTCCATCAAGAGTTGGGGATTCAGTTGCTTGGATGTCTCTCGAAAGAAAGCGGAGAAAGAACCGCTCCAGGTGGAGTGCCGATCGTAGGGCGTTATTCAGATCTCAGTAAATTCGTTGGACGTACTGACCTTGATCAGATAGTGGTGGCTCTTCCGCTTGAGGACCATCAGCTCCTGCCTTCCATTATGGAGCAGCTTAAAGATTCCATCGTCGACATAAAAATCATTCCCGACCTGTACCAATTCGCAAGTCTCGGGGGCGCGATTGAGGACTTCGAAGGGTTGCCGGTAATCAGTCTTCAGGAGAGTCCGCTTGATGGAATCAATCTTGTTACCAAGCGAGCGTTAGATATCTTCTTCGGTAGTATTTTGCTCGTTACCTTGTCGCCGCTGATGCTTCTCCTAGCTCTACTGGTGAAGGCAACTTCTCGGGGGCCGGTCCTCTTTAAGCAAGAACGCGTCAGTTTTGACGGCACCTCGTTTAAGATCGTGAAGTTTAGAACGATGTCTATGAACGCCGAGAGCGCTGGACCGGGGTGGACCACACCGGGGGACAGTCGCGTAACTCGTCTGGGTAAGGTCCTTCGTTCTACCAGTCTCGACGAGCTCCCTCAGCTCTTCAATGTTTTGCGCGGTGATATGTCTATCGTGGGCCCAAGACCTGAGCGACCGGTGTTTATCCAGGAGTTCCGTCGGCGCATTCCTCGGTACATGCTTCGCCATAAGGTTCCCGCTGGAATCACTGGATGGGCTCAGGTGAATGGCTGGCGGGGTGATACCTCTATTGATAAGAGGATTGAATACGACCTTTACTACATCGAGAACTGGTCCCTCTTCTTGGACCTTAAGATTTTGTGGATGACCCTTTTTAAGGGATTCAAGAATCGCAACGCCTATTAGCCTCTCCAGGCTGAGCCCCGTATTGTGTCCTTTCCAGGAAGTGGATGCTGAGCTACCCTTGCGGCTATGGTTCGCACATTCGCCCTTTTCATGATGATATTTTTCTTTGCAGGCTCGCTCGTGCTGGTCGCCGCGAATGACATTAGAAAAAGGTTGCCCGCTCCAACAGCGGCTCAGGAAGAGAGGATGCAGCACCTCATTACTCAACTGAGGCATGAGACGATCCTCCCTCCAGAGAAGGAGTTCGTCGAGGAGAGCCGCAAGCCGCAGCGTAAGCCGGGAAGTTACCTGCCTGAGCATGACTGGGCTCGGCTCAAGCGAACGATTTTGGGTCTTGTTAGTTCATCCGAACCTGAGGAACAGAAGTAGATGTGGCACGGATATTTTTTCAGTCGGAGTCGTGGATTGGCTGTCGCGCTGTCGTGCGCTCTAGTTGTGAGCGCCTCGGGGTGCCTCTTGGTGCCCTTTGTTCAAGCTTTTAAAGAGGTCGGCGCGACGGAAGGCGATCGCATGGCACTACTACCGGAGCAGATCAAAAAGTTTAATTCAGCGGTGGTGTTCGGTAATCGAATGGAGGCGATGCAGTATGTGTCGACTGATTCTCAGGAAAAGATTGCGTCCGGATTGAAAGATAACACCGAAGAGGAGCGCATCGTCGATTCAAAGGTGAATAATGTTGTGTGGGCCGACAGCGCTCGACAAGCGACGGTTGAGATCAAGGCCAAGTATTTTAAGGTCCCTGTATATATCGTTAATACTCGCGTTGAGGAGCAACGATGGGCGTTCAGCGTTGGCGAGGGGTGGAAGTTGACCGATCGCACAGTGACAGATCGCGCAGTGACAGATCGCGCAGTGCGAGAGGAATAGGGATTTTCGGATAGTAATGATGTTTCAAAGAGTGCGTGGTCATTTTGTAGCCTGCCTTATCGTTGGAGTCCTCTTTCAGGGGTGCTCGCTTTTTAACGGGTCGACGAATAAGGTAAAAGGCGCCGGAGGAGTCGCGATAGAGGCGACCTCTGGTATCGATCCTGATGTCACACCCTTTGTGCTTGAAGTTGTTGAGGAGTTGAACGACGGCACTCAACTCATCGTTAAAGGGCGCATCCTTCCTAAGAGTACGTGGCCAGCGGACGCGGTGGTTGTTCGGCTCTCGGCTCTCGACCGCGCGGGACAGCAGCGCGTATCCTTTCACAAGATGCAGGACATAGTTTCGGCCGCGCCAGGTGGAACGCCGACCACAACTCTTGAGAAGGGAGTGGCGCAGACCTTCAATCTCTCCTTGCCTTTGAAGGGTATCACCAGCTACCAGCTTGATGTTTTGTGGGGTAAAGAAGCGGAGCCGTATACCGGGCCCGCGCAAGCCCCGAAACAGGATGCCAAGCACTTCTTGGCTCTTCGAAATATGGAGGTCCACAGGTTGCCTGGGGAATCGTGCTCCTCACCCGATGAGTGCCTGGTTACATTCACTATTACCGGAGAATTATTCAATTCTGGGGCCGCAACCATTAAGGATGTGGTGATAGTAGCTGGTTTTGGAACCCCCGATAAACTTGATTTGCCTGGTCAAATTCTCGAGAATGAGAAGCGCGTGGAGGTGCCTAACCTGAGCCTTGCTCCAGGGAGTGGTAAACGGTTCAGGATATCACTTGAAAAGCTTGTGCCGCCTACAGCGTCAGTAGCCCCACAGCCAGTGGTTCGAATAGTATCCTTTCGCTCAGAGTAGCTTCGGGGTTGTTCGTCTCTGGTAGCGGAAAAGATCGTCACCATGAGCGACAAGCAAAATACATCAGAAGCAGATGCCCCAATGACAGGAGAAAAGCAGGGCGTGTACATCCGCACCTATGGGTGTCAGATGAACGAGCACGACACTCGGAAGCTCTACAAGATCCTTGAGAAGGATTACCGGCCCGTCGATACTCCAGAAAAAGCGGACCTCGTTCTGATCAACACCTGTAGCGTTCGCGAGAAGCCAGAGCAGAAGCTCTACAGCTTGCTTGGGCAGATGAAGGAACTTAAGGCCACCAAGCCGGGCATGATGGTTGGTGTGTGTGGATGCGTCGCGCAGCAAGAGGGACGGGAGATCCTCAAGAAGGGACGAAGCGTAGACTTCGTCTTCGGAACCCATAATCTCTCGCTCGTTCCATCTCTAATTCAGCTTCGAAAAAACGGCGCGCCGCCACAAGTTGCTGTGAATTATCGCGAGGATTGGGAGGAGCTCCCTCTTGGCTTCGCCGACCCGGATCCGGCCCAGCCCGGCAAGGGGAATCACGTTACCGCGTTCATCTCTATCAGTCGCGGATGCAATAAGAGCTGTACCTATTGCATCGTTCCTACCACGCGTGGACCGGAGGTCTCGCGGGATATCGCGGAGATCGAGCGTGAGGTGCGCATAGCGGTTCATCGGGGGAGTCGCGAGATCGTCCTTCTTGGCCAGACAGTTAATTCGTATGGCCTGGATCTCTCTCCTCGCGTCTCTTTTGTGCGGCTCCTGGATAGGATCTCAGCGATTGATGGGGTTGAGCGAATTAGATTTACGAGCCCCCATCCTCAAGAGGTGCGCGAGGATTTTATTGAGTGCGTCAGTACAAATCCGAAGGTGTGTCGCCATATTCATATGCCGCTCCAGTCTGGCAGTGATCGGATCCTAAAGCTCATGAATCGCAACTATCGGCGGTCGAAGTATTTGAAGATTATTGAGGGCCTCAAGGCGCGTGTTCCAGATATGGCTATAACGACCGACTTCATCGTCGGGTTTCCTGGGGAAACTGAAGAGGACTTTCAGCAGAGCCTTGAAATGATGGATATCGTTCAGTTCGATATGAGTTACTCATTCGCTTTTTCTCCTAGGCCTGGTACTCCTGCCGCGCTGATGAAAGAGTTGATAACTCAAGAGGAGAAGTTTCATCGGTTGCACCTCCTTCAGGCTAAGCAGGAGAAGATTATGGCCGACCGGCTGGGATTGTGGGTCGGAAAGACCGTTGATGTACTCGTCGATAGCCCCAATCGGTTGGATGAGGCCTCTTTTCAGGGCCGCATCTCACAAAACTATATTGTAAGCTTTAGCGCTCCTCATGAGGGAGTCTCCCTAGGCGCCATCGTGCCCACCACAATTACAGCCCAAAAACGGTACACTCTCTGTGGAGAGCCGTCTCTAGTACGCTAAGGAGCCTTTCCCATCGCCCTGTTAGGTACCGTCCCTCGGCCTTGTTGATAGGAGGTTGTGCGGAGTAGGTGAAAAAATCGCGTGGTCCTGCGGTTAGTTGCAGGCTATACTTATGGATACCCCGTGCACGTTGCGAGGGGATTGAGGTTGATTCATGGTTAATGAAGCTGCGGTGGAGATGTTCGTTGGAGGGCTCGTTATGGACCCCGCCACCCAGGCGCCGATCGTTGTGCTTAAGGATGAAACCGGCTCAGTGACGCTTCCTATATGGATAGGGATCACCGAGGCAACTTCTATAGCGAGCGCGATTAAGCAGCTAGCGATGGCACGGCCCTTGACCCACGACCTCTTTTACGACCTCCTCCAGCAGCTCGGTATTACTGTGCAGCGTATTGTGATTACGGAGCTTCGAGAGTCCACCTACTTTGCGGAGCTTGTGCTTGGCCAGGGAGATAAGGTCATTCTTCTCGATTCGCGCCCTAGCGACGCGATCGCGATGGCCCTACGCGCATCCGCTCCGATCTATGTTACTCAACAGGTCTTAGATCAAGCTAAGGTCGCTTTCGCGTCGCAGGGGCAAGTGCCAGCCGCTCAATCCCCATCAGCCGAGGGCCAGGGGGCTTCTCAGGAAGAGGGAGACGAGGGGCAAGAGGAGGAGGCCTCTCAGGATTTCCGGGCTGTAGATAAAGATAAATGGGAGGAGATCCTTCAGGATCTCGACCCGGACGACTTTAAGTACAAGATGTAGTCGCCGCCCGGGTTGGTTTGACCTGTACTTTTGAATCCCGCTCTGCTACGAAATCCCTACGAGAACCGTTTTAAGTAGTGATGCAGTTTTTGCACTTTTCGTGAGAGTCTTTTCCGTGACGACAGGCCCAGTTTCTAATCAAGTCTCCGAGTCTCCCAAAGGTTCTCGAAACCTCTTTGAGGATCCTGCTATAGCGGCGGCTGCCGCAAACGACCCCTTCGCTCGATGGATGTCCCGCAACTGGAAGGGGCTGGCGGTTGTTATGGTAGCGGTTGCCGTATCGATGGTCGGCTATAACCAGTTCACTACCATCGCATTAGAGAAGAGAGCCGCGGCAACAGAGACCCTTTCCGATATTCAAACCAGTTACGATACATTGATAGAGAAGGAAGACTCTCTTGCTTCGCTCAAGGAAGAAGAGTCGTCGTCTACCGACACAAAAATCAAGGAAGAGAAAAGGAAGAAAATAGAGGAGTCTCAGAAGGAACTTGTCACGCTCCGGGACAAAATCGTCTTGATGACCGATTCCCTCACCACTCCGAAGCCTTTTGATATCCTCGGCGCCTTGTACAAGGGGCTTATTCTCGCCCGGCAAAAAGATTTCGATAAGGCGCAGGCCCTGTTGGCGGCGAATCCATGGGAAAGTGTAGGTAAGCCGGATTCTGGAGAGCGTTTTGTCGCGGAGATCGCGACGTTGGGAATGGCACGCGCCTTACTCGATTCACCTAAGCATGTGGATTTCGCTCGGGGTCAGCTTGTCGCGCTTGCTGAGCGGGGCAACTTTGTTGCCGTTCAAGCCGCGAACGCGGTGCGCGTCGTTGCTCAAACAGACGCTCAGATAGCGCAGTCGAAAGAGCTGTCCAAAGCGTTAGTCGGAAAGTTTCCAGCGCAGATTCGATTCATGGACGGTGTCTATCAAGGCGAGATGTAACGGCAATGAGGAGTCTCCCGCTCCGATTGTTGGCATTTCTCACCCTCGTCAATATTCTTAACTTCTTTGATCGGTACATCGTTCAGGCGGTAGAGCCCACCTTAAAGCTAGAGTTCGGACTCACGAATCAGGAGTCGGGGTTGTTGGGCTCCGCGTTTGTGTTCGGCTACGTCATTTTTTCGCCTCTCTTCGGATTCCTTGGCGATCGCGTTGATAGGCGTGTCCTTATGGCGTGTGGGCTTGTGGCGTGGAGTCTCTGCACCGCGCTTAGCGGATTGGCCGCGAACTTCGGACTCTTTTTTGCGTCTCGAGTGTTAGTAGGAGTGGGGGAAGCTAGCTTTGGCGCGATCGTTCCGAGTTACCTGAAGGGGCGCATCCCCGACATGGTCACATTGAACTCTGCGCTCTCCATATTCTTCGTTGCAATCCCTGTAGGGTCCGCGCTGGGATATATCGCTGGTGGCCACGTCGCCTCGGTTTGGGGTTGGAGGAACCTCTTTATTGGCGCGGCGATTCCAGGACTGGTCTTGGCGATCGGATTCCTGTTGCTGGCGCCGGAGAAGGCGAGAGGGGTATCGGCTGAAAGCCCTTCATTTGTTCGCGGTGTACGTTCCATTTTCGCGCAGCCGGTTTTACGACTATCGATACTCGGCTACGTGTTTAATACCTTCGCGTTGAACGGGGTCGCGATGTTTGTCGTTCGACACTTGAACGGCCTTGGTATGTCGGAGGCGGTAGCTTCGCAAGATTTTGGAATTAACTTGGCGATAACGGGATTCATAGGAGCTTTTTTTGGAGGACAGCTCTCTTCCCGGCTTGTTTCAAAGGCGCGTAATCCAGTGAGAGGACTGCTCGTCTTCACTGGTATTACGACTCTGTTGGGAGTTCCCTTTCTTGCCGGAGCGTTTCTGGCGAATTCGGCGCAGGTCTTTTTGGCAGCTTGTTTTGTCGCCCAGATCGCTCTGTTTGCGGGTACCGCGCCGTTGAATTCGGTGCTTGTCTCGCGGGCCCCGCATGGTTTGGAGGCTCTGACGCAAGGAATAACCATCTTCGCGATTCAACTCTTCGGCGGGGCGTTGGGTCCGATTATGGTAGGAACTGCGGTTGATCTTCTTCACTTCGGAGGGGCTCTTGAACCGCGTTTGGCTCTTGCGTACGCGTTGCAACTAGCGACGGTTGCGATGATTGCGTCTGGGCTTCTGTATCTGTGGGCGGCAAAGAGAGAGGCAGGAACTCAGCTAAGCTCCTAGCAGGGTGGTGAAAAATGATTTCCTGTTGCGCAT
>CAIXKI010000234.1 GCA_903920005.1 uncultured delta proteobacterium | reverse complement strand
GTACTAAGTGGTACAATTGTCGTGAGGGATTTACTTGGAGGTCGTCTTCATACGGTCCGATATTTCCCCCCAACTCACGTCCACCCACATCATGAATTCCTCCGTATCGACGCACTCGAACATGTCGACCGATACTGGATTCATCAGGCCCCGTTCCCTGATAGGCCCCGCTACCCAAGGCCCTTGCAGAAACTCAAGGGCATGGAAGCTGTGCCAGTACCAGAAGATCCAGTCGAAGTGAACGATAAAGCGGCGTCGACTCGGATCGAATTGGAACACCACGAGGCGCTCACTCCTTCCGGGTTCCGGCTCTTCGAACCACCTCAGGTCGAGATCCCCGCTGGCTTCGATGAAGCTATAAAGCTCATCTTTGGCAGCAATGGGGGAATTCGTTTTACTATCCACGTTCCGACTCCTGACCAAACCCTAATCACTGATGTCTTGCGACTCAGTGGAACCGCACCCGCGCTTCCCTGAATTGAGCACACTCAACTCAAGGAAGCGCGGCGCGACTCCAGCCAAAAAGGAGGCGTCTCGATAGATTTTGCTAAGGCGAGGCGAAGCTGAAGCATCTTTGGAACGCTTCAGACACACGAAAGTAGAGGATTACACAAAGAACCTTTGTCGCACCTTACTCTCTCTTCCATCTCTTCCGTTCACTGGTGACCCGCGCGAACGCAAGAGATGGACCTTACACAACTACCCATCTCAGAAGAGGGATCGCCCCTCAACACGGGGGATTTACCCGACCGTATGGGTGTTATTCGTTTTGCGAGTCCTTGTGTGCCGTGGCGTGCGACTCTCAATGCGCTCTGGCTGTTACACGGCAATTACAAAAGCGACTTTAACCGACCTAATCCTACAGAGGGTCTTCGATCCCCCTCACTCTTTCTCTCAGAGCCTGTGCTGTCTCTGAGGAGTGGAGAGGGTGAGTGGGAAGTGGGGGGCGTGGCGTCTACTACGCCTCTTCATGGGTTGGTTAGCTGATCGGTGCACGCATCGAATAAACTTTGTTGTATCTGATTGTATATGTTCCGATTTTCGCCCCTTCGCGGAGCTTCCCGACCGCCCTCCCAGAATCTCGTAAAGTAAGAGGCACCCCCATTTTTTATGAAACAAATTATACCGTACCTCGGATAACAGGATGACGGTGCAGCGATCAGTAATGCCGATGAGCTTGCGTCCGTGTAGTTCGTTTTTGGAGGTTTTACGTATATGGATCCTGTTTCTCGTACGTTCTGTTCTGCGCTCGCCATCGCTACGCTTGTAGGATCGGCCGTTCTCTCCTCATCAGACGTCGCTCTCGCGCAGTCCGTCAACGCAAAGTTGAACAAGCTCTCCGCTCGAGTCGGAAAACTCGAATCGACAATCCAAAAAATTCCAGGTTCATCAACTAAACCAGGACAGAATGGCGCAAAAGGCGATAAGGGTGAGCGGGGCGCTACTGGGCCGCAGGGTCCCGCTGGCGCAAAAGGATTGAAGGGGGACAAGGGGCAGGATGGAGCCTCTCTCGATTCCGCGGCGCTTCAGACAAAGATTGTGAATACGATCTTTGACGCTCAGGATCTTCCGATAAAGAATGTTTTGTATCAGTACGATGCGGTTCAGTTCGCTGACGGCGCTCAAAAATTCGTCGCGCTTGGATCGTATAAGCTCGGAGCGGATGGCAAGGTGCTTCATCGCGTCGTTGTGCGCAAGGGCGCAACGGGGGATACGTCACCATTTCTTGAGAACTCTCCAACTCTCTTTGATAGTGGCATAAAATCAGACGCGGAGATGAAGACTTCACGCTTTTATCAGAAGACCGGGCCTGTCGATATGATCGTGTGGCTGACCCCCGGGACAGGAAGGCATAAGTTTCCGATGCTTCGTGCTGTCGTAGGGAATGCTCAGACGAGGATTATGACAAATTGTGGGCAGGGGGTTATTGATGCTCCGTTTACAGACAATGTAAACAGCCAAGTTCCGGCGGTTGGAGGAGCATGCTCCTTCGGATCGAAAATAACATATGCGGTCGCCTCGTTCACTAATCTTGGGATCTCTGTCGGCGCTGGTGTTAGGATCTCCGCGGATCCGAATACGGTCGCCAAGGTGTGTCAGGTCAACGGATTTGAGGGTGCGTCTGTTGTGAACGCGAAGGCCTTCGCTTCTTGTACCAACAATACTATCGTTAAGTGGAATGGAACTGCTTGGCAGGTGTTGAGCGCTTGCGCTTCTAACAGTGGTCTCGATGCAGGAGACCTGACTTGCTACAAGCTCGGATTGTAAGAGAATAGTTACAGCATAAAAAAAACGGGCACTTTTCAGTGCCCGTCTTTTTTTATTTAGTAGCGTCCTCCGCCACTGCCACCACGTCGGCCTCCGCCTCCGCCGCCGCGACCACCACGGTCACCGCCACGACTTCCACCGCCGCCGTAGCTTCCGCCACCGCCGCTGTATCCGCCGCCGCCGCCACCGCCGTAGCTACGTCCGCCGCCGCCGCTACCGCCGCGGTCTTCCTTGGGGCGAGCCTCGTTAACGGTCAAAGCGCGACCGCCAACTTCATGGCCATTAAGCGCGGAGATAGCGCCTTCAGCTTCAGCATCGGTGCTCATCTCTACAAAGCCAAATCCCTTTGATCGTCCGGTGTCTCGGTCCATTACGACCTTAGCGGATGATACTGTCCCATATTGCGCGAAGAGTTGTTGCAAATCGCGGTCCTGTACTTCGTAGGAAAGATTTCCTACATATAATTTATTTCCCATATTTTTCCTGATAGGACCGTTCGAGCCTTCATTGGCTTTCAAAGGAGCCCCCACCGATAGGGTCACACGAACTGGCTTCCACGTCGAGTGAAATGCTCGAAAAAGGTTGATCAGAATGCTTTATGGAAGGTTGAAACGACCATAAACGGCCAGAAACCGCTCCGTAACTACCTGATCCGCAATGGAGGTGGGGGGCGATTGACTAGCCAACTCAGCCTCCCCTAAGCTCCTGGCTCACTACCGGAGCAGTTATGGCCGAGCAAGAAAAATCGAAAATTCCCCCTTGGATAGGACCCTTTCTCTGTGGATCCTCCATCGTCGCAGGTCTCTATTCTTGTCGAAAAGAAGACGACGTTTCCAAGGCTCAGGCCGCCACGAAAGCGGCCGGTCCCACGTTGAACGATATTACGTTGCGCCGAACTGATATGCCGTTTGGGCTTATCTCGTCCCCCAAGCTCGCGCTTAACGGAGTGAAGAGCGGATCGCTTTCCAATGTAGTGGCTGAGTTCGGTAGCGCGGATGGAAACACCTTTTCCTACGTCTTCGCGATCAATAAGAATAAAACGAACGGTGCCGCGTTTCCAGGATCGACGAACTATTCATTCGCGCTTCTGCGAGGAGTTCAGGCGGGAACCGAACGTTCCGCGCTCCTCGAAGGGATCTCCGCGTCAGGAGGAGAGGTCAAGGCGCGAATTATTCAACCCGTTGGTGGAGGGGCAGCGGCTGAGACCGAGGCTTTAGAGACACCATGGTATCAAGGACTAGCAGTGCCCCTTATATTTGGCGCCACGGTTGTGCTTGCGGGTAGGTATCTCGGAAACGGACTGAAGCACTTAACCAATACCGATCTCATGGGCTTTGGGGAAGGGTTGCAAAAGTTCTCCGAGCGACCAGCGGAGCGATTCTCCGATGTGGGAGGTAGTCGTACCGCCGTGGCGGAGATGAAGGCGCTCGTGGACGAGATCGCGCGCTATCAGCGAGATGATTCCCGGGCGAATTTACCCCGTGGGGTTTTGATGAGTGGAGAGCCAGGAGTTGGAAAGACCTTTCTCGCTCGCGTTATCTGCGGAGAGGCTTCGTGTCCGATGGTGTACGTGAATGCCGGGGATCTCGCGTCCGCGCCGTTTATTGGTTCATGGACAGCTGCTGTAAAGCGTATGTTTCGAGAGGCTCGCAAAGTTCGAGATGAAGAGAATAAAACTCTCCTTGAGAAAATCTCGGGCACTGAGCAGCGCAAACCTGTAGTTGTTATTTTCTTGGATGAATTCGATTCTATCGGACGTTCCCGAGAGGATAGTGGGGGGCGGTCCTCTGACTCAGAGCATATTAAAGCGGTGAATACCCTGTTGGCGGAGATGGATGGGGTAGACGGCAAGAGGAATGACGGAATCGTCATTATCGCGGCGACGAATTCAGCGGAGTCGATTGACCCAGCATTAAAGCGCCCGGGACGTTTTACTCTTCAGCTTAAGATTCCACTTCCCACCACGGTAGAAGAACGCTTCGACGTTCTCAAAAAGGTAGCGGCAAGGATTCTGTCGCAACGAAAAGTCACCGTTGAGAGTGAGCAGTCCCTGCACGACCTCGCGAAGGCAACAGGGCCTCTCTCGCCTGACCACTTGCGAGGGATAGTTGATCGCGCGGCCGAGCTCGCGCGCCGCTCGGATAGAGGGGTTGTCACGTCCCAGGACCTATTCTCAGCGTTCCAGGAGATCGTTTTTGGACAGGCTCATGATGGAGTTCTCGCCAATGAGGATCGTAGAGCGCACGTTGCGTGGCACGAGCACGGGCATGGGCTTCTCGCCTTCGCGTGTGATTGCGCGCCGCTTGTTATCTCGATGCGGCCACGAGGAGAGAGTCTCGGTCGAGTGGTGATAGACAATCATCCACTTACTGAGCCCACAGCCCGACGCGATGATCTCTTGCGAGCACTTCTCATCCTCGCGGGTGGGCGAGCGGGGGAGACCGCTCGCGCGGGTCTTAGTGGGGCCGGCGCAGGGGTTGAAAATGACTTTAAGATTATGGAGCGGGTTGCCAGAACTATCCTCGACCAGGGGCTCCTTGATGGAGGATTTGGAGGGCGGCATCAAGAGGCTGATTTCGCTAACCTGCCAGAAGCTTTTAAAGAGCAGGTAACCAATCTGTGTACGCAAGCGATTCTTGTGGCTCGAGACGTTATCGCGCAGGTTGATCGTCCATCACTGGAGCAGGTAGTCGCTGAAAGTTTAGCTATCGACCGAGAGCTCGTAGGGGAGGAGGCAAGACTGTTCTATTCCCGTTTTCTATCCCAAGAGGCTCACGTGCGAATGGCTCGTGTCGTTAAGCGATTCCTTGATAATTCTGAGCAGCTGTTGGAAGCCACGACTAACCGAAAACGATTGTCCCTATAAGGTATGTCCTCATTAATTCCCTCACTAGCTCGAAATCGTGACTCGCTCGCTCACGCGGAGCGAAGCCTCGATCTTTCGGGCTTGCGATCGCCGAAGAGAGAAGCGGAGAGGCCCTCCACAGAAAGGGATCCCAAGCCAGAGCCGACCCCATCTCCGGAGAGGGCCCCGTCGCACTTCGCTCCTGAAAATCCGACAAACAGAGAGCTCGCGAAAGAACGTTGGTATACGCGAGCTGCGTGGGCGAGCCTTGGCATCGGCTACGGGAGCGCGATGGCTTTGATACTGTACGGAGACCCTTCCTATTCGAGTCGCTCCGCGGTTACTGGGCTCTTCATAGACACTATGCTGTCATATTTTGCTCTCAAAAATTCAGAGCTACGACGATTTATCCTTGAGGGTAAGCTGCTACCCAACCCAACCCATTCGTTAGGATCCATAACGAAATTGTTAGGCTGCGGAGGTGTTCTTCAAATCTTAGGCGCCGCAAGTAACGCGATATTTGTTGGCTCCCTCTGTATACAAGCGAATTTTGAGGGAGCTGTGTTTCGCGGCGCTATGGCCCTTGTTTCGCTTCATCTCGGAGTTGCGTGGTTACGTCGAGTGTCTTTCTTCCGATCGGTAGACTCGCAGTAATCGCGATACGCCCCGGGATTTCCAAGGGAGGTGTCCCGAAGAGGTGCAGGCCTTCTCATGATCAGATTGAGCGGGTTCCATCAAAGATTTGAATGGATTTACGACTAGCAGGGTGATTTTTCTCTCTCGTAGGGGCTATTTAACCGCTTTCTCACAGAATGCATATCCAAATAGCCGCCAAACAAGTTTAGAATGGCGGCAAAAATTGGAGAAAGTAATGACGGTATCCCTCTTTTGTAATCGAACACTTAATCTTCGAGCGATCCAGGCGATCGGCTACGACATGGATTACACGCTTATCCACTACGACGTTCATAAGTGGGAGGAGCAGGCGTACAAATATTTAAAAGAGCAGTTTCTTAATCAGGGCTGGCCCGTTGAGCACCTCACGTTCGACCCGAACCTCGTTCGACGAGGTCTTATCATCGATAAAGAGCTCGGTAATATCGTAAAATCGAATCGCTTCGGTTTTATTAAGCAGGCGATACATGGCACCAATCCGATAGCTTTTGAAAAGCTACGAGATGACTATCAACGAACCATAGTCGACCTCAATGAAAATCGGTGGGTCTTTCTGAATACATTCTTCTCTCTCTCTGAGGGGTGTTTCTACGCGCAGTTAGTTGATCTCTTGGATCAGGGAAAGCTGCCCGAAGCGATAGGGTATACCGATCTTTATACGAAAGTTATTAAGGCGCTCGATGCCGCTCACACAGAGGGGCGGTTGAAAGCGGAGATATTAGCAAACCCTGAAATGTTCGTTGAGCTCAATCCAGACATACCTCTCGCCTTGCTTGATCAAAAGCATGCTGGGAAAAAGCTGATGCTCATCACGAACTCGGAGTGGCAGTATACACAGCCAATCATGAACTACGCGTTTAATCGCTTCCTTCCCGAGGGGATGACATGGCGCGATATCTTCGATGTTGTCATTGTGAGCGCTCGTAAGCCGAGTTTCTTTACGACGAACAACGCGTTCTTCGAATTTGTGACCGAGGACGGGCTCCTCAAGCCGACCGTGGGTGGCTTAAAGAAAAATGCTCTCTATTACGGAGGTAGCGCGGGCGCAGTTGAAAAGTTTCTGGGTCTAACGGGCGACGAGATCCTCTACGTTGGTGACCACGTCTTCGGAGATGTCCTCGTTACGAAGAGCGTGCTTCGGTGGAGAACGGCGCTTATTCTGCGAGAGTTGGACGAAGAGGTCACAGCCGCGGCTTCATTTAAAGATGAGCAGGAGCAGCTGAGTGCCTTGATGTTGGAGAAGGAGGGGCTTGAGGCGCGTAGCTGCGGGTTGCGAGTTCAGCTCCAAAGGCTCGTCGATAAGTACGGCCCTCAAGAGGGTGATATGAAATCGATTCAGCAGGAGCTCGGTCGTTTGAAGACAAGCATCGAAGCTCTTGATCATCAGATCGCGCCGCTTGCTAAGCGATCGAGCGAACTTGGACACCCGTTTTGGGGCCCGTTAATGCGGACGGGCAACGACAAGAGCCACTTGGCGTTTCAGGTGGAGCGTTACGCTGATGTGTACACATCGAAGGTCGCGCACTTCTTGCAGGCGACCCCGTTTATGTACTTGCGCTCGCCCCGAGGCACGCTTCCTCACGATTAGGCGCGCGGAGCTTACAAGATATCAGGTTATCGCGGCAGCGACTCTACGAGCTTCTTCAGCTCGAGCACTTGAGTCGCTGAGTATCCCAAGGTTGACGTCCAGACGATGCGGCCATCTTTGTCCAAAAGAACCGCGTACGCGCTCTGGGGACGCTCGTTACCAAGAGCCGCGATAATCTTTGGAGCGTCCTCGTAGACCGTCACGACGGATGCCCAGTCGGATGATGGGATGCCTTTTCTCATTCCGTTGTTAATAAATCCCTGAACCATTTGCGGCATCATGCCAGCGATGGTCGGCACTTCGACGATCTCAACTTTTATATCGGCCTGTAAAACTCCAAGGATCCACCTATCGATATCGAACTGAGTCTTCTGCAGGTATCCAATCAGCAGGAGGGTGTTTTTTCCACGGTAGTGATCCGGAAGGGTGATCGACTCCTTGTTGAGGTTCTCCCCTTGAACTGTAGGGAATTTTGAATGCGCGATGTTGGCGGGTGTCGAAACCGTCGAGCTGCAAGCCGTTATCGTGAAACAAAGGGCAGAGATGAGGAGGGTTCGTATTTTCATAAAGAGATTGTTTCAACAAATATAGATTTTCGCAATGTGCGCCACCAGGTTGAAGAGCATGAAAAAGGGGGTGTATCCATTCGGATACACCCCCTCATAGCTTGGCTAGCGGTCGCTTATCCAACTGGCTGGATGCGCGCGGCGAAGAGCTCGGAGCTCTTTACGACAACGGTATCACCAGTCTTAATCACCTTAAGGTTCTTTGGATACTTGGACTTAACTGTCACGAAGCCCTGAGGTCCTCGGAGGGTGATGAGCTCCTTCTTCTTATCGATCGACTCAACAACAAGGATATCGATACGCTCAGAAGCCAATGCCGCTGCAGGCTTCTCTCCCTTCTCTGCCGCAGCAGCTACATCGATGCCCACTCCCGCGAGTGCTTCCTCTTCGGGTGTTGGTTTGCGAACTTCAAACTCAACAGCCTCTACGTAATCAAGAACAAGCGTGTCGCCCTTCTTCACTTGAGCGAGGTTCTTTACTTCTGGGCTTACCTTCAAAGAGACAAGGCGGCCGTCCTGAGTTCTGAGTTTGGCTACGCGAGTCTTGGTGTTAACTTCCTCTACGATCGCCGTCATCTGCGCGAGCTCGGTCTCTTCGCCAGCAAGAACTCCAGATGGGAGCACTTTACGAGCGCTGCTTTGAATGACGTTAAGACCAGAAGGGGTCGTGGTCTCCGTGATCGTCTCTCCGGTATACGGAGTCACAGAACATGCGCTCACGGCGAGAGCGAGGGATAAAGCTGATAGATATTTTTTCATCGTATTACCTAAAAATGAGGGGTACCGAACGTAACAACATCCGCTATGTAGCCGAAAAAAGATCGTTCTGCCAGTAAATTGTGGATGAGTCTTCCGTTGTTGCGCTTTATCCTGTCCATGCTTGTATGCGCATGGCACACTTGATCGGTTATGGGCCTTTCAACCATCGTAACGCTCCTTGCTTGCCTTATTCCTGCTCTCCATTTTCTCGGATTGCTTTCGGCGCTTGAGGCGCTCTATTTCGCTCGTAGCTCTCAGGGCGCGATTGCGTGGTGTTTGTTTCTTGTGTTCTTCCCTTACCTAAGCTTACCGATCTATTGGATCTTCGGTCGTGCCAAGTTTCGAGGGTACCGAGAGAGGATCGCCCGAGTTGTCGCGCATCAGCAGAACAGCGTGTCATGGTATCACGAGCAGGTGAGGCAACACGCGGTCTATCCCGAAGATTCCGAAGTAGGGCGAGCTGAGACGTTCGCCCGCATCGCCGAAACTCGATTTCTCGGCGGTAACTCGGTGGAACTTCTCATTGATGGGCGAGCAACCTTTGACTCGCTCTTCGCCGCCATTGATACGGCGAAGAGTTATATACTCTTTGAGTTTTTTATCATCAAAGACGACGAGATCGGGCGCGAATGTAAAGCTCGTCTTCTCGCCGCCGCTAACCGTGGGGTGAAGATATTTCTTCTGTACGATGAGGTAGGGAGTCACTCTCTACCGTCTCGTTATATCTCCGAGCTACGTCGGGCAGGGATTCAGGTGTCGTCCTTCGGCACGAGGAAGGGGTTGCGGAACTTCTTTCAGTTGAATTTCCGTAATCACCGGAAGATAGTGGTTGTCGACGGACAGGTGGGATTCATTGGTGGACATAACGTGGGGGACGAGTACCTGGGACGCGACGCCAAGTTCGGGCGATGGCGTGATACTCATATAAAAATAACCGGTCCGGGAACCATTCATCTTAAAGGGATTTTTTGTACTGATTGGGTGTGGGCTACGGGAAATGTTCCACATATTGATCTTCTCGCCCCGGTGCCCGTTGGCGCAACGCCCGTCCTTACTATCCCTTCGGGGCCAGCAGACAGCATTGATCGCTGTATCCTATATTTTTCTCACTGCATCTCAGCGGCACGCTCGCGTGTGTGGATCACGAGCCCTTATTTCATTCCGGACGAAGCTCTTCTTGGCGCGCTTCAGCTGGCGGCACTTCGCGGCGTTGATGTGCGGGTTATCCTGCCTGCGAAGAAAGACCACCTGTTAGTTTGGTTGGCGTCGTTTTTCTATGTTCCCGCGGCGGCCGCTCACGGCGTAAAGGTGTATCGTTATACCGATGGCTTTCTTCATGAGAAGGTGGTGATCGTAGATGACCTTTACGCGGCGGTAGGGACGGCGAATTTCGATAATCGCTCTTTTCGACTCAATTTTGAGGCCACCTCGATAGTCGCTGATAAAGCGTTCGTCGCGCAGGTAGCCGCGATGTTCGAAGCGGATATGCGACTCTCTGACGATGTCTCCAGCCAACGGGCGAGCGACCTCTCTTTCTGGAAGCGAATAGGCTCCCGTGTCGCGCGACTTTTTTCTCCAATCTTGTAGACTTACAACCGAATCCTTCCACGCGGAGATATCTACTATTGTATCGTGTATTGGAGTGAGGACATGACGAAGCCATCAGAGGCGGAGAATCCCTCTCGTCGTGGAAAGATATTCTGTGTGCTGACAAACGCTCTGTATTCGTTTCTCCATACGAGCCCTGTGTAGAGCGTTATATCTATGTTTGCCGACAGCCCGGTAGTATTAACGCTATAGTCCGAAAGGCTTTGAATAATCACTTGATGCGGATCGACGAACTGTTCGAATCTTCCCGCGACCGAAACGGTGTCGGTTATTCGATAGTGTGGGACGATAGCCCATCCGCGCCATGTGGCTGTTGTTTCATCCCTGCGCTCCTGCACCCCAAGATCGTAGCTGGCAAGTATTCCAAAATCCGATGTTATCTGAGTTTTTACGATGAAATTATTAAAAAAGCGGGAGCCGTGGTCGTTTAAGAAGCACGTGTTGTGAATGAGAGACACATGTTCCGTTATCGCGTAGGTGAGTTGAGTGCCGACACCGGGGTCCTCGTCGTTCGTTATATTTTGCCACCCTCTGATGATATGCAGTGAGCCGGTAAGATCCTCAGAGAACGTATAGAGCGCTCGAATGCCAGTCTGATAGTAGGGGGAGTAGTCGGCGATAAGCGAGCGGCTTGGGGTGTAGTTGTCGCGAGAGATCCAGTTCTCCATTCCGATGTGAGAGAAAAAGATGCCGGCATCGATCTGGAGTTTTTTGGTGAGGCTAACTCCGGCGAACGCCTCTTGAATATAGCGAAAAAATTCATCCGACTCGTCAGCGTAGTTGGCGACGACCGAGGAGCCATACTGCGCCGCGAGCCGACCATGGTAGGTGCCTGTGTCGAGTGTCGCGTCCACGTATCCCAGGTTAAGCGCCGCTTCATCTGTATAGTAAGGTTGGGTAGTGTAGGGGCGGTATCGTGTCGGAAGGTGATTAAAGTCGTGGGCGATATTCGCATCGATATAGCCGCTGAAGGTGACGGATTCCTTTTCTTGGCAAGTTCCAGCCTTTGCGGCTGCAAGAAAGAGAGCTACGAGAAGCATGGCTTGGAGTATGCATGAGAGATACCAAAGGGCGAATTGATGGAGATATCTCATGGTAGGCTGCTTGGTTGTATACCGCACCGACATGCTAAAGGAAATTCAGATGTACAATGATTCCCCTACTATGGCGTTGATGCAGGCCAGCGTCATAGCGCGGCGCGCGGGCGCCTTTTCCGGGTGAGTGGGCAATCTTGTGGAAAAGAGTTACTGTGAGCAACTTGTGGTAACGCCTAATACGACCGAAGCATGACTATCTCGACGATTGCAAAACTTGAAGACTTTCTCGCGCAGCAGCTGCTCTCTCCGCAGGGATACGCCCAGTACGGCTCCGGAGATGTGAGCAAGAGCGAGCTGACACCTTTCGTCACAGAGCTTCGTAAGATCTCTCAGGCATATGTCGCGCATGAGGTGGGAGCAAGGCTCTCCTCGCCAATCAACGGCACCACAGCGGCTGAGGCCTACGCGTTGTATTACACGATCATAAACGCGGCCAAGATAGCGCATCTTTTTCCACTCATGTCTTTTAACACTCCCTCGATTTCGATGTTGGATGTTGGGTGCGGACCAGGAACTGCCGCGCTGGCTCTGCTCGCGGCCGGTTCAAAATCTTTGGACCTTACTTGTGTTGAGCATTCCGCTGCGATGCGCTCAGTTGCGGAGCGATTATTGTCCAAGTGGAAGGGGGAGGCGGTCGTATCGCGGATGCGTATAAAGGCATCTCTTAACGTGATCTCGCAAGGCTCCTTTGATCTCGTTGTGGCGGGAAATATGTTGGCGGAGCTTGAGGAAGAGGAAAGCTTGCGCACGCTTCGTGCCCTCATTTCGCGGGTCTCTGAGGGGGGCTACCTCTTACTCCTTGAGCCGGGGCAGCAACTTCATAGTCGGCGGTTGATGGCTCTCCGTGACCGCGTGTGCGTTGAGTATCCGGACTTAGTTCCGCAGTTTCCGTGTCTCCGAGACGACGCATGTCCGATGCTCGCCTCGTCCTCTACCGATTGGTGTCACGGGACGATCGAATGGCGTCAGCCAAAGCTGAACGCCCAGTTTGATGATCTCCTCTCTTTCAATAAGCATCGGATAAAATACTCAGCCTTCCTGTTTCAACGAGGAGGCTCGCTCAAAGACGGAGTTCGCGTTATCTCGGCGCCGTCCAAAGAACGCGCGGGTATCGAAACACTTCTCTGCGGTAAGGACCTCTACGGCATCGCGCGTATACGGAAGGGAGCCAGGTCGGAGCTCAATCGGCCACTAGAAAAGGCGTCAGTGTTTGATCGACTGATGGTCTCCTCCCCGTGTACAGGGAACCTTCCTGAGGATGTTGAGGTGGTTGCTGCGCCTAATAGCTAATCCAGAAGGGGCATTATCGAACCATGTTCCGTTTGGTGCCCCCATGTTGCTGCCGGCAGTGTGCTACGGAATCAAAGGGTTACGAGAGCCTGGTCCTGCCATTTGCACCGCGGGGCACTCGAAGTCCGCCTCCCGGTAAAGCTCCTTCCGAGAATCGCCGATTTTCTTAACAGAGAATAGGTACGTATCTTTTTCGGAAAGGCAGCGAGATGCGCTCAAAGTGTGTCCACATTATTGGACCACCGATAGTCAGTGAAGAGGTAGCTGAGATCGCGATGCCTCGTATTCACGCGTACGCGAATCGAATCGGTGCTGACGTGAATGTCATTGGGGATAAACGAGAGTTTCCTTCATATCCGATCGCCTATGAAAGGCTTCAGATTTACGAGGCGGGAAGAGAGTATGAGTGGAATCTCTCGATTGACTCGGACTTGCTCTTAGGGAGTGATCTTATAGACCCCACGGCGTACCTCGAACCTCGCAAAGTGAGTTTGATGCTCTCGTTTCCGGCATCAGAGTGCTTCTCAGTGGATAATAGGTTTTTTGCTCGAGACGCGAGAAACGTCCTCCCCGTTCAGTGGTTCTTAGTGGCGTCCCACCTAACGCACGAGCTGTGGGAGCCCCTTAAAGGAGAGCCGAGTATTCATATCGGCGCGGTCGCGGAGCTCAACCGAATGGCGGAATACGCGTATGCGTATAACGTGGCGAAATATGGGCTTGAATTATCAGGCGTGTTTCCGCCGAGCGTAAAGGTGTTCAGAGCGGAGCCGTCAAAGGACGGCCAGCGGACCGCAGAGGAAGTTGCGCTGGACAAATTGCGGGAGTGGGGAGAGCTATGAGCTATTTCGATGAGCGGGACTTCCGATTAGCGAGAGGCACAGTCGTCGGTACTATTAACCAACTCTCGGTGGATGAGCGTTGGGAGCAGGAGACCCCGGCATTTGTCGACGCGATTCTGCGTCACCTTCCCTCCGACGCGCGTACCATCTTGGATTATGGTTGTGGAATAGGACGTCTCAGTAAAGGGCTATTAGCGAAAGCTCCTCATTGCGTGCTCACAGGCGTAGATTCCTCTCCCACTCAAATAGAACACGCCAGAAGCTACATAGCAGACGGTCGATTTACGGGAGTCCTTCCCCATGAGATCGAAGGTCTGTTTGATTTCGGTTTCTGCATCTACGTATTGCAACATGTGCGAGCGATCGACCTGCGACCAACACTATGGAATATTCATTCCCACCTCGCTCCAGGCGCGGTATTCGTGCACTGTTCAAGTGTTCGACGTATGTCAGTGCGTCGAGATACCGGATTCTTTTTCGACGATAGATTTCTAGGTGTGGACCTTGAGCCAGAGCTTGAACGGCTCTTTGACCCGATAGGAGAGCTCTTTAGTGACAAAGAGGTCGAGGAGAGCCTGCTGCTCAAGCGAATTATGCTCGGCTACAACGGTACCTCGGACCTTGATGATAACGGTGACTCTGGCGTGGTACATCGTGGCAAAGTGTACCGCAAACGTGAAGTCCCCCTGCCGTACTGGAAGATTCCGATTCCGTGATTCTCGCTCCTTGAAAAGAAGGGCTCAGAGTCTACACAATAATCTCAGTGCCGTTCTTCTTCCTACGCCTGCGCCTCTGTCCACGACGTGCCGATGCCCGCGTCGACCTTAAGTGGCACTGAAAGCGACATAACGCCCTCCATAGCCTCTTGAACGGATTTCATCAGCTTCTCGTTCTCTACTGGCCCGAGGTCTTTCGCCTCAATCAGAAGTTCGTCATGGATTTGTAAGATCAGTTTCGCGTCTAGTCCTGAGGCGCGAAGCATGTCGTCTACTTTGACCATGGCAAGCTTAATGATATCGGCGGCCGATCCTTGCAGCGGGGCGTTAATAGCCGCTCTCATCGCGAATCCTTGGTCTCTTCCACTCGTGTCGATTGAGCTGATGACACGTTTGCGGCCAAAGATAGTTTGTACCTCGCCCTGGGACATCGCGGCGTCCTCAAGCTTGGCGAAGTATTCCTTCACTCGCGGATAGCGACTGAAATAATTGGTGATGTATTGGCTCGCCTGATGTACGGGTATCCCAAGTTCGCGGCTTAGGCGGAACGCACCCATGCCGTACACGATACCGAAGTTAATTGTCTTACCAATCCGACGGACCTCGTCTGTTACCTCATCGAACGCTCCAAGACCCATGATCTCACGTGCCGTGTTAGCGTGAATGTCCGTTCCCTGGTTGAACGCGGCGATCATGTTCTTGTCACCGCTAAGGTGCGCCAAAAGTCGCAACTCAATCTGGGAGTAGTCGGCCGCGATAAATATCTTTCCCGGCTCTGGAATAAACGCTGAACGAATCCTGCGACCCGCCTCGCTCTGAACCGGAATATTTTGCAAGTTCGGATCCGAACTGGAAAGTCGTCCGGTACTAGTAACGGTTTGATTGAGACGGGTGTGTACTCGTCCTGTCTTTGGCGAAATAACCTGCGCAAGCGCGTCGGTGTAGGTCGACTTAAGTTTGTGCAGCGAGCGATATTCAAGGATGAGCGCTGGAAGTGGGTGAGACTCAGCGAGTTTCTCCAGTACTGAGGAGTCGGTTGAGAACCCAGTTTTTGTTTTCTTTACGCCCTTGGTCGATATGTTGAGCTTCTCAAAGAAGATCTCCGCGAGCTGCTTCGGAGAGTTGATGTTGAACTCTCCGCCGGCATTGCTGTAAATCTGCTGTTCGAGCACTTTCAACTGTCCAGCGAATTCCGCGGACATACCTTCAAGGGTCTTCAGGTCGACCTTGACGCCCTCACGTTCCATGCGGGCAAGTACCGGGACGAGCGGAATCTCAAGCTCTTCAAAAACTTTGTGGAGCCCCTCTTCTTCAATACGGGGCGCGAGTATCCCTTTGAGAAGCCACGCATAGTGCGCGTCTTGGCACGCATAGCTGGTTGCCGCTTCGATTGCGACCCCCGCGAAGTTCTCGGCGCCCTCAGTTACCTCGTCGTATTCGATCACGGGGAGGTTGAGGAAATCATGCGCGAGCGCCGTTAGGTTAAAGCTTCTGCTATCGGGATTTAAAAGATAGGCGGCAACCATGGTATCGAACGCGACACCCTCAACGGCGATGCCGTTCAACTCAAGGATGCTGATGTCGTATTTGATGTTTTGCCCACACTTTTTTACGTGTGGATTGGCGAAATGGCGCTTCGTTTCATGTACGAAGGAGTCCCATGGTACTTGGTTCTCGCCATTCACATGCCCAACGGGGATGTAATAGGCGGTTGCGTCGTCCCAACAGAATGATAGTCCGACGATCTTTGCCTCATGAATCTGCAAAGAGGTTGTTTCGAGATCAAACGCAAACTCTTTTTGTTGCAGAAATTCCTCGCGCCACGCGGGAAAGTCATTCGCGAGGATCGTTTTGTACGCGAAGTTCTCGGTTGCTTTTGGGCGTGGCGCTGACCCGAGTACGTTCTTAAACTCTTTAAAGAGCGAGGTGAACTCAAATTTCTCGAATAGTTCGGCCAAGTGACTCGCGTCTACGTCGCGTTTGCGAAGGAGCTCTTCGATGTTGTCCCCGTCGCCTGAGATCTCTTGTAAGGGAACGTTGCGATCTACCTCGACCAGTTTCCGTGAGAGGCGTAGTTGATCGAGGTTGCTTTCTATCGTTTCAGCGATCTTCTTGCGGTTGCGAATCTCAGAGTCGTTCTTGATAGCTTCAAGATTCGAGATGACCCCTTCCACGTCATGATACTTCACAATGAGTTGTGTCGCGGTTTTCGGGCCAACTCCATCAACACCTGGCACGTTATCTGAGGTATCTCCGGTAAGGGCGAGCACCTCTGTGACCTGTTTAGGTCCGACGCCGAACTTTTCTTCAACTTGCGCAGGACCGTACCGTTTGTCCTTCATCGTATCCCAGATCGTTACTCGATCGGTAACGAGCTGCATAAGGTCTTTGTCGCCCGAGACGATCACAACATCTTTCTCTTTCGCGATCAGCTTTGCGGCGAGTGTGGCGATAATGTCGTCAGCCTCGTACCCAGGGCTCTCAAGTACGGGAAGTCCTATCGCGCGTGAAAGCTCCCTGAAATACGGCATCTGTTGTACAAGCTCCGGCGGGCACTCCGTTCGGTTCGCCTTGTACTCCGGATAGAGATCGTTGCGGAAGGTTTTTCTGCCGGCATCGAATACCATGGCTACATTCGATGAATTCGCTTGAGCGACGGTTTTCAGTACCATCTTCAAAAAGCCGAAGAGGGCGTTCGTAGGGAATCCCTCTTTATTGTTCAGGTGGGTAATGGCGTAGAAAGCGCGGAAGATGTAGCCCGAGCCATCGATGAGGTAGGTAGTTTCGTTCGGATGCGTCATGGACGGAGGTTACGAAGGGGTGAGGGGGGCGTCAAGGCAAGAG